>NZ_ML122579.1:0-29355 GCF_003844195.1 Rummeliibacillus sp. TYF005 | reverse complement strand
CGGGAGTTAATCACTCCCTCCTACTCGATTTA
This sequence comes from Rummeliibacillus sp. TYF005, assembly GCF_003844195.1. NCBI lineage: Bacteria > Bacillati > Bacillota > Bacilli > Caryophanales > Caryophanaceae > Rummeliibacillus > Rummeliibacillus sp. TYF005. The sequence goes on along the minus strand of NZ_ML122579.1, from coordinate 29,323 downwards.
TTTTCGAAAATGAGATTAACTTTGATAGCTATGTTCATTAGAACTTTATTATTAAAATGAAAAATGTATATAAAAATACTTGTGGTGTTGTAGAAAAATCTACAACATTTTTTGTTTTAGCGTTGAAGATTAAACCTATACTTACATAGAATATATAAATTAAAAAGGCAACATTACAGAGCAAAAAACGTCTTAAATTAACAAATTGAATTTTTAGTGGATTAGGTAGGGTGGTTATCTTTGAAAAAAATTATTTATTCAATAATAGCGTTATGTGCTGTGGTCGTTTTTGTGTATATGAACCAGTATTGGCTTAAAGTGACAAAATATTCGATTGTAGCTCAAAAATTACCGAATGCTATGAATGGATTACGAATAGTTCAAATTTCTGATTTACACTATGCTACATTTGGTTATAAACAAAAGAAGCTAATCCAAAGAGTAAAGAAAGAAAAACCGGACCTTATTTTTATTACAGGTGATTTAGTGGATCGCTATCATTATGATTTAAACCAAAGTCTGGAAGCTATGAAGGGGTTTGTTGATATTGCACCCGTGTATTATGTAACTGGCAATCATGAAGAAGCGCTTAATATTAAAGGCGTCTTAGCAGAAAAATTATCTCAGCTAGGTATTCATGTGTTATTTAATAGCAATAATTATTTTGAAAAAAACGGTGCAGTTATACAAATAGTTGGAATTAATGACCCGTTAAGTGGAGAAAACGCAGAAGAAATGCTTTATAAATCTATGAAAAATGATGGAACATATAAAGTATTACTTGCACATCGCCCAGAAGATTATCAAGCTTATGAAAAAAGTGGGATCGATTTAACGTTCAATGGACACGAACACGGTGGTATTATACGAATTCCGGGAATAGGAGGAGTGATTGACCACAACTTCAACCTCTTTCCATCATCGCATATTGATGGAGTTGAGAAATTGGGAAACTTAACCCAAGTAATAAGTCGAGGATTAGGTAATAGTGGATTCACTTTCCGCATATTTAATCGACCTGAAATCGTAGTGGCGGAACTGAACAAATCTCGAGAAGAAATAAAGTCATCGGAAAATAAATAAATCTCGAGAATAAGGAAATAAACACTTTGAAAAAAGAAATAAATCACAGCGAAGAAACAAACTTCCCCAAGAATCCATCATATAAAAATCATAAAATCATTCGTGAATACAAGTTTTTGATTTCTTCGCTTGTTGGCTCAATTTAATGGTAATTATGGAAGCTACCACAACACCAGTTATCAAACAATGATACATATCTTTAAAAATCAATCCAAATATAACCCCGATAATTACGCCCATAACAATAATAGATACACGATCTCTTTGTGACATTTTTTAATCCTCCATCTTATTTAAAAGTAGATTTACTTTGTGAAGAGCGAATTGCAGGTCACGACGATCTTCTTCGTTTAATTTGCTTAGGTTTTCACTGAACTTTTGATAAATTGCCTTCCATTTTTCTTCTTGAGTCTTTGTTCCTTTTGCTGAAAGAGAGATGAGGATGGCACGTTTGTCTTTTTTATCAGTTTCTTTTATCAAGTAACCAGTTGATACTAACTCACTTATGATGTTTGTTAGTTGTTGTTTGGCTACATTTAATCCGGAACTAATCTCTTTCAGGTTCAATGACTTTTGTTGCATATAGATATACTCAATGACATGGTTTTGCATATGAGTTAATTCAGATGCTCCTTTGTTTAGTTCGCTAAAGCTTTCAAATAAGTTAGGTATCAGTGCAATATATTCTTTTGCTATTTCTTGATTCAATATAAATTGCCTCCTTTTAGTAAATATATTATTACTAATAAAGTTCAATTTCAATAATAATATTAAAAAAAGTAAAAATATATTTACTAATAGTTAAAAATAATCGACATAAGTTCTAAAATCTCTCCAATTTTCTTAAAATATTTGTAAGGGGGGAAGTGATTGCTCGTTGATGGGGTGTTTTCAGGTGGTGGAATTAAGGGGTTTGCATTTGTCGGTGCACTTCAAGTATTAGAAGATCGAGGCATTTATTTTGAGCGAGTTGCCGGAACGAGTGCGGGAGCAATTTTGGCCTGTTTTATTGCGGCTGGATATTCGGCAGATGAAATTGAAAAATTGCTTGATGAGCTAGATGTAGCTACTTTTTTAGATTCACCAATGGCTTTTAGCTCTATACCATTTATGAGATGGATTAACCTTTATTTTCGTATGGGATTGTATCAAGGAAAAGAGTTGGAAAAATGGTTTTATGAAAAACTAGCTGATAAAGATGTCTATACATTTGATGATTTGCCAGAAGGGGCATTAAAATTGATAGCATCTGATTTAACGAATGGTAAAATGATTGTCTTGCCAGATGATTTAGAAGAATATGGGGTTAATCCTGGATCATTTTTGATATCGCGAGCTTTAAGGATGAGTTGTGGCGTTCCGTTTTTCTTCCAACCTGTGAAGATGAGAGTTTCAGGAGGGGAGTCCATCGTTGTAGATGGTGGTGTATTAAGTAATTTTCCAATTTGGTTATTTGATGATGAAAACAAACGGAAAGGTCGGCCAATGCTGGGATTAAAACTAAGTAGCGCAAAGGAACATATGGAACCTCATAAGATTAAGAATGGACTTAATTTATTTGAAGCGCTCTTTAGCACGATGAAGGATGCACATGATGAGCGATATATTTCCAGAGTGCATGAAAAGAGTATTATTTTTATTCCGGTTGAAAAATATAGTGCCACAAAATTTGATTTGAATGAGGAGACAAAACTTCAATTAATGGAGATTGGAAGAAATCGCACACTTCAATTTTTGGAAAGTTGGAAGGATTCACCTTCTTAATGCTAAAAAAATGAATATTCAATATGTTCCATTTTTTCTTGATAACTATCAAAAAATAGTCAATAAATAATAAAATTCTTCCAAAGCTAATATAGCTATATAATCCTTTGGAATTAAGTGGTAATATAAGAACTAAGAACTATAATATATTTCGAAAGGTGATACTAATGAATTATGAAAATGTTTCGTAAACTAACATTTCAACTAGGTACAATCATTGCTGGAATCATAATTGTAATGATGTTAATCACTTCAATTGCAACATATAAAACAGCTTATGATAAGCTTTATGATGCTGCAGGAGTTGAAGCTTATGGTTGTGCAAATATTACTACGGGTTTATTGAATTCTATTGATATTGACAATGCATTGTCAGGAGATCAAGCGGCAAAGGATAAAATCAGTGACCAAATCAAGTGGACTGTAAATCATAAAGATATTTTTGAAACGCAATATATATTAGATCTTAATGGAAAAATATTAGCATTAGATGAACATCTTAAAGCGAAAGGCTTTTCAACTGGAGACTCATTCCACGTTGATAAGGATGCTATCGACATGTTGCTGAAGATGAAACATTCAACATATTCTCAACCATATACATATGGCGGTTTAAAACGAATTTCTGGATATGCGCCAATTTATAAAGATCATGATCCAAATAAAGAAATCGTAGCTATTAGCGTTATTGATTTTGATGCAAATATTGTTAAAACAAGAACATGGGATGTGGTGAAAAAAGGAATCTTAGTAAGCATTATTCCAATGCTATTAGCTACAATTATCACATTCATGTTAATTCGCAGAAAAACAAATCCTATTTCAAAATTGATAGAGCAAGCTAAACAAATTGCAGAAGGTAATCTTGCAGTCCAAAAAGTAAAAATTAAAAGTAAAGATGAAATAGGCGATTTAGCTAATATACTCAATAAAATGACAAATAATTTACAACAAATGGTTTCGACTATGCAGAAAACATCACATCAGTTAACATCTAATGCAAATTCAACGACGACTTCATTGAACGAAATGAGTAGTGCTGTACAAATTGTTTCTAACAATATAGAAGAAGTGTCTGTGTCTGTTTCTGAGGGCGCTAATCATACAGAAAAAGCAGCTAACATGTTGATGTCACTTGCAAATGATTTCAAAGATATGAAAGAACAAGCTGATGAAACTGTAGAAAAATCTAATAAGACAATGGAAATTGCATTAACTGGGGAAGAAAGAGCAAAAGAAATTAAAGTAGACATGGAACTTATTCAGAAGGGATCAAAAGAAGTAAGTGATACAATTCAAAATTTAGTTGAGTCGGCAAAAAAAATTCAAAACATCACGACTTCTATTTCAGAAATTGCAGATCAAACTAACCTACTAGCTCTGAATGCTTCCATTGAAGCAGCAAGAGCAGGGGAGCACGGTAAAGGATTTGCAGTCGTTGCAGAAGAAGTACGTAAACTCGCAGAACAATCAAATGGAGAAGTTCTAAAGGTAAATAACCTTGTGAAAGATATTATGAATCACATACAACATGTCCTTATATCAGCTGAAGATAATACAAAGTATATTGAAAAAGGATCGGAGACTGTTCAACATACGGTGCATGCACTGAACGATATTTCGATGTCTGTCGCAGAAACAGTAAAAGAAATTACTACAATTTCAGATCTAATGACTGCAGAGACAAGCAAAGCTGACCAAGTTGGAGAATCACTTGATGAATTTACAAATACTATCAAAAACATCGAAAATACTATTATCGATATTTCAGCAGCTGCAGAGCAAACAACAGCAGGGATTGATGACGTATCGCATCGTTCTGAGAAAACAAATAGAATGGCTGTGGAACTAGAAAATAATGTCCAAAACTTTCAATTAAAAGAATAAAAAATAGCACCTCCATTTGTAAGAGTATATTCTAACAAATGAAGGTGCTATACTAATTTGTTTAAACTTTTTTCCCCATAATGATCAAATCTCTTTTTACTCCATCTAACTCAGCAACTTCTGGTAAATGGGCCCATTTTTCAAATTGAAAATCAACAAAAAGATGTAAACTTGCATCATTGTGGGCAAATATAAATCCTAATAAATTTTGAATTTTTAAACTTGGACATGCATCTATTGCATGTTTTAATGTAAGTTTGCCAATTCCTTTTCCTCTAAATTTTTCATCTAGATAAATACTTAACTCCGCAGTTGAATCATATGCAGGTCGTCCATAAAATGATTGGAAACTTATCCATCCACAAATCTCGCCTTCATATTCGACGACCCACAAAGGTCTCTTTGATGGATTATGCTCATTAAACCATGGTGTACGCTCTTCAATCGAAACAGGTTCAGTATCTGCTGTCACCATTCTACTTGCAACAGTTGAGTTATAAATCGCAACTATTGTTGGTAAATCTTCGATGTTTGCATCTCTAAAAGTTACTTTTTCTATCATGAAAATTTCCCCTTACTAAATAAGATGACCTACTAGTTTTTGTAGATTTGAAATAATTGATACACAGTGGAGATTAAAAAGTGAAGCTCCGCTTTAATGTTAATAATTTTAGCACTTTATTTTGATAATATGAATCATAATTTTAAGAGAAGTTAAGTATTCTACGGTTCTGCCGATTGAAGAAGTGTTAGTTAAATAAGAAAAGTAAAAAAGCCATTGTATACAATCGAGAACACAGAAAAAGTGAAAATAATGAATATTTATATTCATATTCTTTTTCGATGAACTTGATAATGTAAGCATGGCTTTTTTGAGTTATTTTCTTTTCTTCCCAATCTCTTTTGATAGATTTTGTTTTTTCTTTTCCTTTTCAAATTCGATTAGCACATTAATCGTTTGCTCGGATATTTTGATAATATCAATAACTGTACCTTTTCGGCCCTTAATCTTAATAGGATCATTGACTAACGGTAATGTTTCTCGTAATTGACTTAAAACAACGGTTTTCTTTTCATAAAAATGAACATTATACATCTTCTACTATCCCCTTATAGAACAATTTATTTTGTTCATTTTATGAAAAGAGGAGAAATATAGAACAATTTTTTAGTAGTTTAGTCAATTTTATAAATACTTTACTTATAATATACTATATGTTCAATATGCCGCTCCAGATGGCGCTTTCCGCGGGCGAGCGTTGAGCCTCCTCGCTTTCCGCAGGAGTCGCCATCTTCCGCTATTAGACAATAATCTAATAGAAATAGCACAAATAATCCCCTCATTCAATTTCCATGTTTTATATCAAAACTTCGAATTATGAAATTGACTCAGTTTAGTAAATTCTATTTTGAAGAGATATGAACTAATATATGATTTTTGTTTAAGATTTTCAATAATCCGTATCCCATTATCGCCCCTGTGAAAGAACTAATTGCAAATGCAGGGACTAAACCAAATAAACTTGCTTTTTGTCCTAAAAGTAATATAGCAATTGGATAAGTGGCTACGGCTCCAATAATACCTGTGCCAATGACTTCTCCTATTCCAGCAAATGCTATTTTTTGGGTTTTCGCAAATAGGAAAGAAGCGAGAAATGCACCAATCATGCTACCTGGATAAGCAAACACAGTTCCAGTTCCAAGTAGTAATCTAAGGGTAGAAGTTATGAAAGCTTGCAATACTGCATACCAGGGTCCCAGAAGTACGGCGGATAATATATTGGCAAAGTGCTGTATAGGAAATACTTTCACAAAGCCTAAAGGAATGTAAATAATATTACTCGATATGGTTGTAATGGCAGCAATAATAGCGGTATAGGTTAGTTTTCTCGAATTGTTCATGGTATTCACCCCTTATTTAGCAATTATATTTTCCATAATTTCTTCGGGTTTCACGTGGCTTTTAATAACGTCCTTTTTATACAGCCACTTTTCAGCTTGTTCCCAACTTTCTTTTTCTTGATAGCCAAATGGTACGCCATCATCCTCCATAAGTGGTAAAAGGATTTCTAAACTTTTGGTTTCAACATCTTTATCTAGTGGGAAACTATCATTTTCGTGATCTAGTAACACTTGAAGACTCTCTTTTGGACTTTGCTTAACAATTTCTTGGCCTTTAGTAACGGCTTTCCAAAATCTCTCGATATCATCTCTTTTATGGTTTAAAGTGTTTTGACCTGTTACGATGACTAATTCATAATTGTCAGGTACACCAAAATCGCTTGTTTTAATGGCTTTCATATCATATCCTTCTTTGTTTAATAAGACATATTCATGATTGATGTAACCGCCAATAATAGCATCCACATGATTAGTTGCAACAGAAGAGATTAAATCCCAACCTACATCTGTCATTTTCACTTTACTAAAATCGCCTCCATCTGCTTCGACCATAGACTTAAGTGTCGCTTCGCTTAATTCACTAGAAGAATAGCCTACATTTTTCCCCTCTAAATCTTTAGGTGAATCAATACCAGAAGATTTTTTCATCATTAAACGGTCGAGTGGATGTCTAACGAGTGATGCAATAGAGACAATCGGGATTCCTTCAGATTTTGATAAAATTGCTTGATTTTGATAGCTGATTGCCAAATCTACTTTTCCCGTAGCTGCAAGTTTCAGAGGATCATTTGTATCTGCAGGCATTTCAATTTTTACATTTAAACCTTCATCTTTGAAATAACCTTTCTCTTTTGCTACATAAATGGCAGAATGGACTGCATTTGGATACCAATCTAGCATGATACTAATATTATCTAGTTTTTTGCCATTTTCTGTGGAAGCTTGATTATTTCCATTACAACCTGTTAAAAATACGATTAAGAAAAGTACAATTGCAATATTCATCCACTTCTTCATGTTTAACATCTCCTATTAATTTAGTTGGCTTTGCTCCATTTATTTGTAACTCTTTTTTCTATCCATGACGCTAATGCAAATAATAGAATACCTACAATGGTTAATACTGTGATAGCTGCAAAGACGCCTTCGGCATTTAAGTTTCCTGACATTCTTCTGCTATAATAGCCTAACCCTTCACTTGCACCGAGCCATTCTCCAATAGTGGCTCCAACAAGGGCAAAAACAATGGCCATTTTAAAGCCTGAGAAAAAGGAAGGCAGTGCCATTGGGATTTGTAACTTTTGAAAAATTTGAAATCGGTTTGCGCCCATCGAACGTAGCATTTCGATATATTCTTTATCACAGGACTTCAAACCGTCATAAGTTCCCACAACAATAGGGAAGAAACAGATTAAGAAAGTGACAGCCACCTTGCTCCAGATGGTATATCCAAACCACAGTACAAAGATTGGGGAAAGTGCAATAATAGGTATCATTTGTGAGATCACCACTGCTGGATAGACAATCTTTTCAATAGTTTTTGAGAAAAACATGATAACTGCAATAAGTATGCCCCCAATGACAGCGATAGAAAATCCAATAAAAAATTCTAACATTGTGGCACTTAAATGCTCGATTAAAAGTGGTTGCCAATTCGCAAAAATCATTGATACAACCCCAGTTGGTGCTGGTATGATAAAACTTGGAACAATTTTAGACCGTACAAGCCATTCAACAATAGCAAGTACAATGATTGAAAATCCGATAAATAAACTATAGGTTTGTAGAAAATTTTTGAGTGCTTTCATTTGCAATTTTCTTCTCCAATTCTTGACGTAGTGTTACGATTTCTTCAGAAAAAAGCATTTCCGATTTTCGTGGACGTGGCAAGGGTATTAAAATTTCTTCTATCCGTTGATCTGGATGTAATAACAAAATCCGATCACTAACAAAAATGGCTTCTTCTAAATCATGTGTGATAAAAACAATCGTTTTGTTTAAATCTTGCCAAATGGATAATAACCAAGATTGCATTTCCTTTTTTGTCAATGCATCAAGGGCTCCAAAGGGTTCGTCGAGTAAAAGCACATCTTTTCCTGTTAATAGGGCACGTAAAAAAGCTACACGTTGTCGCATACCTCCAGAAAGTTGTTTTGGTAGTGCGTGCTCGTATTCACTAAGGCCTACTCTTTGTAACCAAATCCTCGCTTCATCCTTCGATATATGTAAATCCTTTTGAATTTCAGACGCAATTAAAATATTATCGAGAATCGTACGCCAAGGAAGTAGTAAATCCTTTTGTGGCATATAGCCAACATCACCTAAAGAAATCTCTAGATCATCAATGCGGATTTCACCTTCGTCGGGTTGAAGAAGACCCGTCATTAATCTTAAAATGGTACTTTTCCCAGTCCCGCTTCTACCTACAATAGAGATGAATTCTCCCTTTTTTATCTCCATATTCAGTTTTGAAATTACTTGATTTTTTTGTTTGTCCTTGTTGCTATAGCTATAAGAAATATTTTTTAACTTAAGTGTCATTTTTTCTCCCTCCTAAAACAAAATAAAAACTGCTTCCTATAAAGAAAGCAGTTTCGGTAAAACATTAAATAACATGTCTCATAAACTACTTTCCTCCGCTAGTGCAAACTAGATCAGGTTCAAAGGGTACAATCTCAGCCAATTGGCGCCCCTAGTAGAATCAATAATATTTAATTGTTGTTTCGTACAAATAAAAAAACCACTCAATAGGAGAGTGGGTTAAATAACAAGAATCATTACTTATATAACTCACTTCCCTCCGCTAGCGTAAACTAGATCAGGTTCAAAGGGTTTAGAACACCGGTGTTCAGTCTCAGTCCGTCCTCGGACACCCCTAGTGCTATTCAGTTTCCTTATATAGCTTATCACGTACAAAAATTTATGCAAGACTTTTCATTATTAAGATAATCTGGATAAAAAATATAATTTGAGGACATTTTTGACAATTGTAAAGTTTGAAGCATATACTATATTCAAACGGATGTTTGACTGAGGTGGATGATTTGAGTAAAGATGCTCAGAAAACGAATTCAGATAGTTGTGAAGTATTTTGTTACAACGAAGAAAAAGTAACGAAGATAAAACAGCAAATAGAAGAAGTGAATGGTGTTGAATTGCTATTTAAGGCATTAGCCGATTCAACAAGGTTAAAAATTGCATATGCTTTAACTTTAGAAAAGGAATTATGTGTATGCGATGTAGCAAATATCATTGGTTCTTCAACTGCAACTGCTTCGCACCATTTACGATTATTAAGAAATATGGGATTAGCGAAATTTCGAAAACAAGGAAAGCTCGCCTTTTATTCATTAGCAGATGAACACGTACACCAACTAGTATCAATTGCAATGATTCATACAAATGAAGGAAAAGAATAAAGAGGGTGAATAACAAATGGACGAAGGAAAGGCAAAAGTAAAACGTGAACTCATATTAGAAGGATTAGATTGTGCCAACTGTGCTCAAAAAATTGAGAATGGTGTTAAAACAATAGATGGGATTTCAAATTGCTCAGTGAACTTTGTAACAAAGTCACTTTTAATGGAAACAGATGAAAAACAAGTAGAAGATGTTGTAGCTGAAGCAAAGAAGAAAGTCAAAACTCTAGAACCTGATATTACAATACTAGAAAAAAATAATCCGAGTATTATGAGAACTTTATATTTGAATGGATTGGATTGTGCCAATTGTGCAGCGAAGATTGAGACTGAAGTAGGAAAACTTGAAGGAGTCACTCATTCTTCTGTTGACTTTGTAACCAAAAAATTGCAAATTAAAGCTTCAAATCCAGATCAAATGGAAGACTTGGAGAAAAAAACAACGGAAATTATAAAAAAAATAGAACCAGATGTAATTGTTGTATCCGAGATACATAATAGCGGAGATGAACAACACGATCAGGATGAGCATGCTAATAGTACAACGAAAAAAATGGTAACTCGTTTATCCATTGGAGCTATCTTGACAGCAATTGGCATACTTGTTCCGCTATCCAATATCGGAGAGTTAAGTTTGTTCATCATAGGTTACCTTATTATTGGTGGAGATATCGTATTAAGGGCGGTTAAAAATATTTACAGAGGACAAGTTTTTGATGAACATTTTTTAATGACAGTAGCAACAATTGGCGCATTTGCTGTTGGACAATATCCTGAAGGTGTTGCAGTAATGTTGTTCTATCAAATAGGTGAACTGTTCCAAGGAATAGCTGTTAATCGTTCACGCAAATCGATTAGTGCATTGATGGATATTCGACCTGATTCTGCAAATGTTAAACGTGGGAATAATGTGCTAAAAGTTTCTCCAGAAGATGTAAAAGAAGGAGATATAATCATTATTAAACCTGGTGAAAAAGTGCCTTTAGATGGAGTAATTACTGAAGGTCATTCGATGGTTGATACGTCTGCCTTAACAGGAGAATCTGTACCACGTGAAGTTGAAGTTGGAAATGAAGTACTAAGTGGATTTATCAATAAAAACGGTCTTCTAACAGTAGAAGTGACAAAAGACTTTGGCGAATCAACTGTTTCAAAAATTTTAGAATTAGTTCAAAATGCAAGCAGTCGTAAGGCTCCTACAGAGAACTTTATTACAAAATTTGCCCGCTATTATACACCAGTCGTTGTGATTGTAGCTACTATTCTTGCTATTATTCCACCATTGCTAATAACTGGTGCAACTTTTTCAGATTGGATTTACCGTGCATTAATTTTTTTAGTTATTTCTTGTCCATGTGCACTTGTCGTTTCGATTCCTCTTGGATTCTTTGGAGGAATAGGTGCTGCTTCGAAAAAAGGAGTCCTTGTTAAAGGAAGTAATTATTTAGAAGCGTTAAATGATGTCAAATATGTAGTGATGGACAAAACAGGTACGCTTACAAAAGGTGTGTTTGCGGTGAATAGTATACTTCCGACTTCCACATGGACGAAAGATGAACTATTAGAATTCGCTGCTATTGCCGAAGTATATTCAAACCATCCAATTGCTCAATCTATTCTCGATGCATACGGTAAAAATGTCGATAAACAATTATTAAAAGACTATAAAGAAATCCCGGGACATGGGATTCAAGTTATGATCAATGGAAAAGAAATATTAGTTGGCAATGCAAAATTTATGAAAAAAGAGCAAATTTCATATCCGCAAATAACTGAAGTTGGTACCATTGTTCATGTTGCTATCGACAAAAAATATGCAGGAGCCATTAGTATTTCAGATGAAGTTAAAGAAGATTCCGCGCATGCCATTCGCTTATTAAAAGAACTAGGCATTAAGAAGACAGTTATGCTAACCGGAGATTCTAAAATTGTGGGAGAATCGGTTGGAAAACAACTTGGAATTGATGAAGTATATGCAGAGTTGCTACCTCAACATAAAGTGGAAAAAATTGAAAAAATAGATGTTCAAAAACTACCAAAAGAAAAAATTGCATTTGTTGGTGATGGTATTAATGATACACCTGTATTAGCACGTGCAGATGTTGGTATTGCTATGGGCGGATTAGGATCTGACGCTGCCATCGAAGCAGCAGATATAGTCATCATGACAGACGAGCCATCTAAAATTGCAGAGGCAATTAGCATAGCAAAGAATACTCGCAAAATCGTATGGCAAAACATATGGTTTGCTTTAGGTATCAAAGCTGTTTTTCTTTTATTAGGTGCATTTGGTATTGCTACAATGTGGGAAGCTGTTTTTTCAGATGTTGGTGTAACTTTACTTGCTGTTTTAAATGCAATGAGAGTGTTGCGCGTCAACTAGTGATTACAAATATTTTGAAAGTATAAAGCTGAAAAGAAAATCCAAACTAATACTGTAATTCAAAATAGTATTAGGAGGGTATTATATGCCAGACAAATTAATTCCAAGATCGCATGGTAATTTTGGTAATTCTGAAGAATTTGGGTTAGAATATAATCCGGAAAATAAACAGAACGATAATAAGATTAAAATCACAAAAAAACTTTTCGGATCAAAACAGAAAAAAATAGATAAATCAGAAGAAATAGCACGCCAAAATTTAGAGTAGCTAAATGGGGCAATTAGAATGTGGAATAACATTTTAATTGCCTTTTTTCATTCAAAGACATTCAGATAATAAAATGACACCATAATCATGGTGTCATTAATATATATCATTTATCAACTTTGTCATTTGATTGTTTGTTGATATTAGCTATGGCGTTTTCTCTCCATTCAGCCGCAAATTCGGCTTTATAGTTATCAGGGCTATTACGTGGATCATTTGTGGTTCTTGTATCTTTAGCATCTTTAAAATTGCTGTTATGATTCTTTTTGTTTTTAGGTTTATACCCATTTTGTTTAGGCATGGAATTTCACCTCCCAAATATAATTTGTTCAAATCATTATTTTTTATCCTCTCATATCAACGCATAAAAACAGCAAAGCTAGTCAAACTAATGCTGCAATACTAAAATGATCTTAAGTAGGAGGACTAGAAAATGGCAAAACCTGATGACAGATCAAATAATGTGGAGCGATTAAAAACAGCAGTTCAAAATACGAAAGAAAATATTGAAAAAGCTGAGTTCAGTGCAGAATTCGCTGGACCAAACGAAGCCCAAAAAATAAAAGAGAAAAACAAACGTCGTAAACATGCAATCGAAGGCATGAAAGAAGAAATTCAAGACGAAGCTGCAGCTCGAAAAAACGGATATCAATAATTAAAAGAGGGGGTTGTCCTATAATTATAAAATTATGGGACAGCCCTTTCTTTCTATAAATTACTTAAGGTGCTTTTCGGACACCTCCTAATAGCAGTTACAACCTTAACAATACATACGAATCGCCCGTATAAACTGAACAAAGAAAAACAAACTAATATAGATAAAATAAGAGGAGGTTGGCAAATGTCGGATAAACATCGTCCTAAATCAAATGACAGATCTAATAGTGGATTAAGAATTCAAAGTATGATTGAAAATACAAAGAAAAATATCGCTGAAGCTGAGATGGCAATGGAATTTGCACGTGAGGAAGAACTAGAACATCTTCAAGAAAAAAATCAACGCCGTAAACGAGAAATTCAAATAAAAGAAAAAGAAAAAGCAGATAAAGCAGCAGAAAAAGCATGGAGAGATAGTTTTAAATAAATAAAATGAAACCGCTATATTTAAATGTATATGGCGGTTTTTTTAATATTAGGAACTGGACAAGCAAAATTGCATCAACTAATAGTCTTTTAATACTTTAAGTGGACTACCAATGAAAGATATCGTTTCAAAGAGTGCAATCAATTGATTTGCACTTTTTTGCGTTTACCACTGTTATTCTATCTATTATTTAAAATAGGCTTTAGGCGCAATTCATACGTATCGTCATGAGTGGCTATGTATAGTTTGAATGTTGAATAGATGATAATATAAGTATATATAATTCTGTTAGAAAGGAGCGGGAGTACATGGATCTAAAAGTAACCCACAAAATGATAAAAGATATGTGCGGTACCGTTGCTTTCAAAAGGGGAGACTCTTTTAATCGTTCAAAAAAGGTCATCTTGAATCATTATAGTGAAGATTATTGTGAAGCTACAGTAAATGGAACTGAGGATTTTCATGTTACGATTGAAAAGGATTCAATAGGGAAACTAAAGACTACTTGTAGTTGTCCTAAGTTGATGAACTTTCAAAAAAGTTGTCAGCATGTTGCGGCTGTATTATTAGCAATACAAGATCTACAACAACTCGGAATATCTCCTAATAATCTACATGATAAAAATAGAGAGATTACTGAAGATTTCATGAAAATCTTTGAACACAAATCAAAAAGAACTAGTGGACATCAATTACATTTTGAAAATAGAGAAATACTGGATGTAGCATTTACATTAAAACCAATTGCACGCCAAACAAATCAGCATTTATTTGGCATTAAATTAAATATAAACAACCTTAAAGTAAAGAATATAAGAGCGTTTCTTCAAGATGTAAAACTAGGGAAAACGAGTGATTTATCTGCAGATTTTCAATATGACTCTACGATTCATTGCTTTCAAAATAACACGGATGAAGTGATACAGCTTCTCATTGCATTAGTGGAAGATGAAAAAAGTCAATTGAATCCATTAGAGAGTATAAGTGAGGAAATATTATTAATACCGCCATCCAATTGGGACAGGCTTCTAAAACGATTGGAGGTAGTTTCAACAACTTTAGAAAATAACAGAGAGCCTTTTAAATTATTAAATGGTCCGTTACCTTTACATTTTACAGTAGAAGAAGTAGCAGAAAAGGAAAACGATTACCAATTAACGATTACAGGTATTGAGCAGATGATCGTTATGGAATCTTATGGATGTATTATTTGGGGAGAAAATATATATAAATTGGATGAAAAAGATTTTGCAAGGGTATGTGAACTTAAGAACATGCTTCCTCATAGGGATGCAAATTATATTTCAATTCCAAATAACCAAGTTGATATTTTTTTCAATAAGATTGTACCTGGTTTGAAAAAAATTGGTATGGTCGAATTGAATAGAAAAATAACGCAGAAAATGATGAAACAGCCTTTGATTGCTAAGCTTTACTTAGATCGTATTCATAATCGTCTACTAGCAGGGGTGGAATTTCAATATGAAAATGTCATTATTCAACCATTAGAAAGCAGAGATATTCCTATAGGACCTATGATTATTAGGGATTTAGACAAAGAAGAGGAAATACTTCAACTCATGGACGAAAGTGGCTTTACGAAAACAGAAGGCGGCTATTATATGCAAAATGAGGAGCTGGAGTATAAGTTTTTGTATCATGTTGTCCCTAAACTTCATCAATTGGTACAAATCTATGCAACAACTGCTGTTCGGAACCGAATCGTGACGAATCATTTTCCAACTATTCGTATTAAGCATAAAAAGGATCGGATGAATTGGTTAGAATTTAAGTTTGAGATGAAAGGTATTGCTGATGACCAAATTCGAGAGATTTTAGCAGCACTTGAAGTTAAAAAGAAATATTTTCGTCTTCAAAATTGTACATTACTATCACTTGAAACAAAAGAAATGGAGGAATTACAAAACTTTCTAGATGAAGTACCAAAGCAAGATGACGGTTATGAAACAAGTCTTGATATGCCGATCTCGCAGGGACTTCAATTTTTAGATAGGATGAATAGTGAAATCTTCACGGTTGAAGAATCATTTCGTCATTTTCTGAATAAGTTAATAGACCCAAGTTCACTAGATATTGTTGTGCCTAAAAGTTTAAATCCAATATTAAGAGACTACCAAAAAACAGGGTATAAGTGGTTAAAAATACTCGCAACTTATGGATTTGGCGGGGTATTAGCAGATGATATGGGGCTAGGGAAAACGATACAAAGTATTACATATATTGTTTCAGAACTTTCAGCGATAAGAAGTCAAAAACTCCCTGTACTCATCGTTTGTCCTTCCTCTTTAACCTACAGTTGGTTACACGAACTCATTAAATTTGCACCTGAAGTAGAAGCAGTAGTGATAGATGGAAATAAACTAGAACGAGAGAATTTACAAAAGGATACAGAAGAGATGGATGTCCTAATTACATCCTATCCATTACTTAGACAAGATATAAAGTGGTATGAAGATCAACAATTTCATACGGTTTTCTTTGATGAGGCACAGGCATTTAAAAATCCAGTCACACAAACTGCTCGAACCGTTCAAAGATTACAGGCAAATAATCGTTTTGGACTGACTGGAACACCTATTGAAAATTCTCTTGAAGAACTTTGGTCCATTTACCATGTTGTCTTTCCTCAGCTTTTCCAAGGATTAAGAGATTTTAGCTATTTGCCTAAGAAAGCAGTTGCCAGAAGGGTAAGACCTTTTTTACTTCGTAGGATAAAAGAAGACGTGTTAGAAGAGTTGCCTAAAAAAGTGGAGTCACTCGAATCATCAGAGCTATTACCGGAGCAAAAACAGCTTTATGCAGCTTATTTAGCAAAGCTTCGCCATAAAACGTTAAAGCACCTTGATCAAGACACGATTCGAAAAAATCGAATAAAAATTCTAGCCGGGCTTACTAGATTAAGGCAAATTTGTTGTCATCCGGCCTTATTTGTGGAAGGTTACAAAGGAAGTTCAGCAAAATACGAACAGTTGCTGAAAATTATCGAAGAATCCAAACATTCCGGTAGAAGAGTATTGATATTCTCCCAATTTACAAAAATGCTTGAGCTAATCGGAAAGGAACTTACGATGAGAGGATATACGTATTTCTATCTTGATGGACAAACGTCTGCCCAAAAAAGAGTAGAGATATGTGATCGATTTAATGATGGGGAACGAGATTTGTTTCTAATTTCCTTAAAAGCAGGAGGTACTGGATTAAACCTATCGAGTGCAGATACAGTTATATTGTATGATCTCTGGTGGAATCCTGCAGTTGAAGAACAAGCTTCAGACCGTGCTCATCGGTTTGGACAAAAAAATGAGGTACAGGTCATTAAGCTTATAGCACGCGGTACAATCGAAGAAAAGATGAATGAGCTTCAAGAAAAAAAGAAGGAGCTTATTGATGATATTATCAATTCGACGGAAAATTCACCAACCGGTTTAACAGAAGATGATATTCGAGATATATTACAGATTTAATCAGAAAGAAGTAGGGGAATACTAGGACATTGAAAAAATATTTTGCAATTGCGGGTATGATAACGGCTCATTCGTTATCATACTCGCTTTTTTACTTTAATCCATTGTAAATGCATAAATTTGTTGAACAATGTCGAATTTTATTGAAAATCAGAAAATTTTTATGTATGATAAAAAAGTACTAATTATAGTTTTATTATTAATAGGTCTAGATAGATAAATGATGAGTTCATAGACCTAAATAGATAAAAGGAAAGATAAATAATAGTAAGATCTATTTTTTGATTAATATTCTATAAATTTTTCGGAATTTTACGATATTTATATGTAGTAATCATCCGTGAAAATAGAGAATGCCTAAAGGACGCTCAAATTTTTCAATTATTAGATTATGAAAAAGGAGGATTGTGAGTGAAATGAAAAAAAACTTACAACATATTGGAAGTTTGAAGACTAGATTAATGATTTCTTTTTTGCTTGTTTTAGTTATTCCTTCCATGATCATTGGATTCCAAGCGTATTCAACTGCCAAAAAAGCAGTGAAACATGAAATGTTAGATGGTTTTGATAGAACAACAAATGTGTTGAATGACACGATTAATAAAACCGTACAGTCTAAAATAGATGATGTAGCGTATTTTGCACAGAATATTAATGTAGATACTCTCAAAAAAGATGAAAGTCAGAAGCTTGGACAACGATTCGATGAGTATGCAAAGTTACATCCAGAAGTTT
Organism: Rummeliibacillus sp. TYF005; assembly: GCF_003844195.1. NCBI lineage: Bacteria > Bacillati > Bacillota > Bacilli > Caryophanales > Caryophanaceae > Rummeliibacillus > Rummeliibacillus sp. TYF005. Next base: position 11,313 of record NZ_ML122579.1, on the reverse strand, counting down.
TAAGTATATATGTAGGCGATGAAAAAGGTGGCATCATTAGTAAACCAGCAAATACAATGCCTCCTGCTGGATATGATCCTCGAGATAGAGATTGGTATAAGGATGCAATGGAAACACAAGGGAAGGTTACGATATCAGAGCCCTATCAAGATGCCAGTACAAAAAACTGGTGTATTACACTTGCTCAATCGGTTAAAGACGGTTCAGGCGTTGTAGCTGTCGATATATATTTAAGCCATTTAGAAGACTTAATAGGTAAAGTAAAACTTGGTGATACAGGGTATGCATTTCTATTAGACAAAAATAGAAAGTATATCTCACATCCTACTATTAAAGGTGGAAGTGTCGCAAAAGAAGCATATTTTGATAATGTATATAAAAAAGAACAAGGAACTTTGAATTATGTATTGAAAGGTAAAGAAAACGTATTAGTATATACGACAAATAAATTAACAGGATGGAAATTAGCAGGAACAGTTCCGAAATCAGAAATTAGTAAAGAGGCATCGCCCATTTTTTCTAAGACGGTTTTAGTCCTTATCCTTTCTTTAATCATTGGTGCAATAGCTGTATATTTTATTATCAAATCGATTTTAAAACCAATTAAAAGACTAAAAGAAAATGCGGTAACAATTAGTAAAGGTGACTTATCTGAGGAAATAATTGTTAATAATTATGATGAGATTGGCCAATTAGGACAAGCTTTTAAAGATATGCAAAAAAGTCTTATTGGTCTAGTGAAGGAAGTAGACCAAAGCGCTGAACAAGTTGCTGCTTCTGCAGAAGAACTAACTGCCAGTACAGAACAGACAAGCGCTGTGACACACCAAGTTGCAACAGCTATCCAAGAAGTTTCGATAAATGCAGAAAAACAAACAACAGGTGTTAGTAAAAATGCAGAGTCTATCCAACAAGTATCAGAAGGTGTCACTCTAATTGCTGAGAATTCGATGAAAGTCTCAGAACTAGCAAATTTAACAACGACACAAGCGGAAGAAGGAGGAAAAGCTGTTACAAATACTGTAAATCAAATGAATTCAATTCAACAATCTGTTTCAGAATCAAATGTAATGATTAAATCTTTAAATGATCGCTCTAAAGAAGTAAGCACTATCTTAAATGTCATTACAGATATTGCAGATCAAACAAATTTACTTGCTTTGAATGCAGCCATTGAAGCGGCGAGAGCTGGTGAACATGGTAAAGGCTTTGCAGTTGTTGCGGAGGAAGTTAGAAAATTAGCTGAACAATCCCAAACATCCGCTAAAGAAATATATGAAATCGTTCAAAAAATTCAAGAAGAAACAAATAATTCAGTTCAAATAATGGAAAAAGTCACTAATGATGTTCAAACTGGCGTTCAAGTATCAACAGGGGCTATCGATAAATTTAAACAAATACTTAGCAGTGCACAAGAAATGACACCTCAGTTGGAAGGCGTTTCTGGAATCGCTCAACAAATGTCTGCGTCATTGCAAGAGGTTACTGCAACTGCACAAGAATTAACAAATATTGCAACAGAGAACTCAGCAACCGCAGAAGAAGTTGCTGCATCAACTGAAGAAGAGTTAGCCTCTATGGAGGAAATTGCTTCATCAGCACAATCACTTACAAATTTAGCAGAAACATTACACAAAGCGGTTTCTAAATTTAACTATTAAGATTCACTTTGAACACATTAAAATNCACATTAAAATACCAAAGGGAAATTGCATAGTGCAATTTCCCTTTTTATTTTACCTGAAATCACTTATGTCCAAACATATGAATCTAGTATAGTAATAACTACCCGAAAAACATATTTCTCAATTCATTAATGGCTAAAATAACAAATAATAAAATGCTAATACCGAGACCAATATTAGATAGCCATTGTTTACGATCAATGGTCCCAACGTATTGCTTCTTGTTTAGTAAATAGAGTAATGTAATTGCCAAGAAAGGCATAAAAATCGAACCCAGTGCTCCATATGCAATGATTAGTCCTACCGGTTTCCCGATGAAGTGCAATAGCATGGGTGGGAATGTGAGCCATAAGACAAAGAAACGATAGGCTTTTGTTTTGCTTAAGTCATCATTATTTATATCTTGATGGCGAATAGTTCTAATAAAATCCGCGAATAGATATGGGACACCATTCCATACACCAAGTACAGAGGTAAATGAAGCAGACCAGAAGCCAATTAGAAATACATATCGAACAGCAGGATGTAGTTCGTTTCCTAAGATTGAAGCAAAATCGACTAATCCTTTTTCTCCACTAATATTAAAATCTGTTCCATATAATAATCCTGCCCCTAGTACGAGTAGGGATAGGGTAAATAACGCTGTAACAATATAGGCAACAGCAGAGTCAAAGCGAACGGCACGTATAAAAGAGGGGCCAGTCCATCTATTTTCTTGTAGCCAATAGCCATAACTAGCCATTGTTAAAGATCCACCGACACCACCGATTAAACCAAGGGCATACACTAATGATCCTTTTGGAAGTGTTGGAATTGCAGTTCCCCATATATCACTTAGTTGTGGAATAACAAGTAGGGCAGATCCAACAACCGCAACAAACATTATGCCGATTAGTACGTTCATCACATTTTCAAATGTTTTATATTTTCCCCACCATACAAGTACAAATCCTAATAATCCATGAATAATAGCCCATTGCGTTAAAGAAAGTTGAGGGAATAGTGCTGTCATTGCGAGTGCACATGAGGCGGTACCAGCAGCACCATAAACAAAGCCCCAAATGACAGAGTAAACGCCAAAATAACCAGTTGCCCATTTCCCCATAGCGTGCCAACCTTCTAGTATCGTTTTTCCGCTAGTTAAATGCCATCGTCCTACCCCTTCATTTAAAGCAAATTTCAGTATAGAACCAACAATAATGGCCCATAGAAATACTAATCCATAATTTGTCCCCGCTACAAGTGCAGCCACTAAATCTCCTGCACCCACCCCAGTAGCAGCAACGATTAATCCTGGTCCAATAATAGATCCTTTTTTAATCATTTGTTCTTGCTCTAAAGGTAATTGTTTTTGTTCTAACATTGTATGTACCCCCTTTGAATACTTGTAATCGATTTCAGTTCGATTAATTTAATTATCAATTTTGTTTTCAGAAAAATCAAATATTATTTTAATAGGTTACTGTTTTACTCATCTTTTGTATTTGCATTGTAAAGTTAGTTAATAATAATTAGTTTTTTAGTTAATGTATACATTGACATACAATTTTGAATTTTGCTAATATATTAAAAATAAACTAGAGTGGGGGATTGTCTATTGTCAAGATTGCATGAATTTCAAGAGCTTTTTCACCAAATACAAATTGCTTGGGAAAAAGATGAACAAACGGTTTTAGTTATCTTAACGGATGTAAAAGGCTCTGCTTATCGCCTACCGGGAACGAAAATGTTGATGACTTCAGGAGGGACCATGGTAGGGACCATAAGTGGAGGCTGTTTAGAAGCGGATTTGTATGAATGGGCGACAAAAGTATTTGAAAATAGGAAACCAATGACGTTAAAGTACGATTTAAGTGATACAGAAATTTGGAGTTTAGGTATTGGTTGCAAAGGAGACTTAGAGATTCTGTTTCTCCCTATTTTTCCACAGGATGAAACGTGGAAGAAAGTAGAAAAACATCTCGCAAATGAGGAATCATTTACATTAATCATAGAAATGGAAAATGGTCAAACAAAAGTATTGCAAGAAATGAATAGCAAGTTACATAACGATACGAATTTACCAATCGAATTGATCGAATATGCTGAAGCTATATATATGAAGCAAACACGTGCAGAAGTCATCGAACATCAAAACAAAAGATACTATATGGACGTTGTGAAACCTAGCGAGAGATTAATCGTTGCAGGAGCAGGGAAAGATGCAGTTCCTCTTGTAGAATTAGCGTATAAGGCAGGATTCTCCGTGACGGTTTTAGATACACGCTCAAATTTAAATAATCTTCAACATTTCCCACATGCAAAACATATTACCTCTGCTATCGAGAATTTATCAGATTCACAGCTAAATCATAGTTGGTGGCTTATTATGAATCATCATATGGAAAAAGATGAGGTAAGTTTAAAGTATGCAATCGAAAGCAATCCTCGCTATATAGGTGTTTTAGGACCAATTTATCGAACAAATGAAATGCTAAATAATATTGGATATAGTATAAATAGCGCGCCAATCCATTCACCTGTTGGATTAGATTTAGGAGCAGAGTCGATGGACGAAGTAGCCATTAGCATTATATCTGAGCTGATGTGTTTAAGGGCAGACCGTACCCCACAATATTTACATGGAAAAGGGAAAATTCATGTGTAAAATTGGTGCAATTATTTTAGCAGCAGGACAATCGAAGCGAATGGGAGAGCCGAAATTATTTCTTCCTTTTCAAGATACTCCAATCATCCACTATCCAATTGAAATGGCAGTTCAACATAAATTGGAACCTATTGTAGTAGTGGGAGGAAAGTATTATGATCAACTCAAAGAAGAATTAAAACCTTTTTATCCCTCTTTATCATTGATATACAATGAACAGCATGCAAATGGCATGTCCACTTCTCTAATTGAGGGTATAAATTCTATAGATGGTGACCTTGATGCTGTCCTTATCTTTCTAGGGGATCAGCCTCTTGTAGCACATCAAGTAGTGGAAAAGCTGATAGATACTTATCAAAAAAATAGAGAGAATGGCATATACATAGTTCGCCCTCGCTACGAACAACAACCAGGTCACCCAATATTATTTGATAGAAGCCTTTTTAATCAGTTTCAAAATCTAAAAGGCGATGAAGGTGGAAAAAGTATTATTAAAGCGAACAAAGAACATTTACAATATGTAGATTTTGAGCAAACGGATTGGAATTTAGATATTGATACGAAGCAAGACTATAAGCATTTACTCCAATATTATGGTAACTAATGTGAAGAGTCATGAAATCAGAGATGTTTTTGATAGACTGCTCTAACTTGGCTGAGTATTGATACAGAAAGACATTACTAAAATTTAATCGGTGGGTGAGATGAATGTTGATAAAACGTAATGCAATTTCTATTGGAGAAGCTGTTCAAAAAGTTATGAGTGATATTGAAAAAGGGGTCACGGAGAAGGTCACTTTGGTTGAAGCGAGTGACCGATATTTGGCAGAGGATATTGTTGCCAACCAGGATGTTCCGGCATTTGATCGTTCACTTTATGATGGTTATGCAATACGCTCTGAGGATACGAAGAATGCAACGAATGCTTATCCAGTTGAACTTGAAGTAGTAGGTCATATTGGAGCTGGCGCAGTATTTCATAATGGGATTCAACCATACCAAGCGGTTCGTATAATGACTGGGGCAGAAATGCCTGAAGGTTGTAATGCTGTTATCATGCTTGAACATGTCAAAGAGTTAACTAAGTTTGATAAAGACTATATAGCTGTTGACCGCTTTATTTCTGAACATGAACGTGTATTTAAAAAAGGACAAGAGATTCAAAAAGGTACATATTTGATTGGAAAAGGGACACGTATCACCCCTGGAATTATTGCTTTGCTTGCAACTTTTGGCTATAGTGAGGTACTTGTAGGGAAAAAGCCAGTCGTAGGTGTACTTGCTACTGGAAGTGAACTTTTAGAAATCGATGAACCATTGGTACCTGGGAAAATTCGTAATAGTAATTCCTATATGCTTATGTCTCAAATTGAAAAAGTAGGGGCACAACCAAAGTATCTAGGGAAACTTGAAGATGATTTGGATAAAAGTTTCGAAGTCATTCGAAATGAGTTGGAAAACGTCGATATTCTCATTACAACAGGTGGCGTTTCGGTTGGTGATTATGATTATCTCCCAGAAATATATGATCGTTTAGGTGCAACTGTATTATTTAATAAAATCGCTATGCGTCCTGGAAGTGTCACAACAGTTGCAAAACTAGGTCGTCAATTTTTATTTGGTTTATCAGGAAATCCGTCAGCCAGTTTTATAGGCTTCGAATTATTTGTACGACCTGTTATTCGCACGATGTTAAATAACAAAGAGCCTTACCTTACATCACAAAAAGCTATTTTAGAAAATTCTTATCCAACGCCAAATGCATTTGCCCAACTGATCCGAACAAAAATAGAAAATCACAATGCAACTGTATGTGCAACGTCAAACGGACTAAATATGTCCAGTTCTATCACCTCTTTAGTAGGAGCAGATGCATTAGTTGTTTTACCTCCAACTGAATCGGGGTATGAAAAAGGTGAAATTGTAGATATTTTATTGCTATCTGATGAGGGCCAAGAAGATTTTTCTGTTGTCTAAAGGATAGGATGGGGTAACCCCGTTAATACTGAAAAATTTTATTTTGATTATAAAATTTATCAGCTTAATAACGGGGAATATCCGCCCCTGCTTAAAGCTAATGCTATTTGATAGTATCCGCTTCCATTAGGATGCACTCCTCCTGGTGGTAATAGTGTTTTTTCATTGTCCTTAAAAACACTATAGATATCAACGACTTTAACATTCGGTTCCTGACTTAACTTGTTTAACATTGAATTAAACGCTCTAATCCCATCATCTGCTATAGGAATATTAGGGAACGGATTGTATAAATTTGTTAATCGTAAAATATATTGATCTTGTTTATCTAGATGGTGAATTTTTTCTAATATTTTTGAGATATTATTTACTGTCTGTTTAATAGCATAAGATATACTTTCTTCGTCTTTATTTACCAAAAATTTTTTTGCCGCGTTTATTAAATCATTTCCTCCAGCTGTTATTGTGATGATATTTGCACAATTGACCGCTTCCGTAACCGTCGGGCTATTTAGCATCTTTAACACATCATCAGTAGTAGCTCCTGACCTTGCATTTTTTTGATAAGCAATGCGCCTTTTAAAAATTTGGTGGCTTAGATATCTGTAGTATTCAACAAATCCAGGATCCAATAGAGGAACACCGATCCCTGCTGTAAGAGAATCACCAATCGCAAGATAACGTAAATGATTAATATCCATAGTTCACCTCAACTAATTAGTATATCCTTATAATATGCAGGAAAAAGATTAATGGAGAAGCAGTAAAAAAATGCGTATACAGTCTAGATAATGATGTGTTTCTAAAGATAAGGAATTCAATCAAAATAATAATTTAAGCTGGAATATACACAAGCTCAATTTGTATATTTCAGCTTTTTTGATTTCTCATATATAGCACTTTGATTTCAATGCATAATATGTTATTTCATCTAACGATGTAAGTTATAAAAAATAACATTTAGTTAATTTCACCAAAAATATTCTGAAAATTAGATGAATTAAATAGTGACATGCAAAATATCCCTTGATATGATGTTATGTAATATAACACGAAACTTTTATTCTACTTCAGAAAGTCAATCTATAAACCTCAGTTTTATCGATTCACAAGCATCTTTATACTTCAATAAATTAGTGCATCAATGCAATACATAAATCTAAAAGGGGGATTTTGTATGGTAAATCAGATTGAACCTTTAATCTCAAGTTCTCCAATAATATGGGCTCCTACTACTATTGAGGAAGCAATTGAACGAAAAAAAGAGTTTGGTTCGGAAGCGGAGTTTGTTTCAGGATCGACGCTTTTGCAATTGCAATGGAAGAATGGACGTAAAGTTCCGAAAAATATAATCAGTCTCGAGCAAATACCAACGTTAAAGCAAATTCAAATAGATGAAGATAAAAGAATTTTGTCGATAGGAGCATCAACTTTACTTAGTAGTTACAAGACAGATCCAAACTTAAAAGACTTCACCGTAATTTGTGAAGCATTGCAATCGATAGCTGCTCCTGCAGTAAGAAACCGTGGAACGATTGGTGGGAATATTATGGGGGGCGTGGGTGACTTGATACCACTTTTCCTAGCGCTTAAGGCGAAGCTTCTTTTTCATGATGAAAGGGAAACATACTTAGTAGACTTTTGGAATTGGCTTCAACATTCACAAAAGAAAACGGCGGCTTTACTATCAGCTATTCAACTAACCTCTGATTTGGATCGTACTAACTCGTATTCATTTTATAAAAAAATAGGTAGAAGAGAAACGTTTACGGCAGCTATCTTAACTGTTGCAGGAAGAATAAGTTGGGATGAAGACGGTGTTATTGAAGAAGCAAATCTTGCTTTAGGCGGAGGGGATAATCAGCCTCTCCTTTTAGAAAATACAGCGTACCATTTGATAGGGAAAAAAGGCGATGTACTTGATTGGAAGGGTGTTTATACATCCATTTTATCTGAAATTTCACCTGCAGAAGATGCTTTTGTTTCTGCCAATTATCGAAGAAAAGTTGCGGCCAATCTTATGGTTGCTGCATTACAGAGAGAGTTCACGTCAATTGGCTGTGGTGAGGGGGATACCGATGAAATCTAACTTAATAGAAAAAAAGGATCGAATACGTCCAGATGGATTGTCTAAAGTAACAGGGGATTTGAAATACTTAACTGACTTAACTTTCCCGAATATGTTGTATGGAAAAGTATTAAGAAGCAAATACCCACATGCGAAAATTCTTTCTATTAATACTGAAAAAGCCGAAAGTATACCGGGTGTTGAAGCAGTACTCACTCATAAAGACGTTCCAGGGATGAATAGATTTGGCATCATAATTGCCGATCAACCAGTTTTTTGTGAAGATCGAGTTCGTTATATAGGTGATGCCATTGCAGCTGTTGCCGCTCAATCTTTTGAGCTCGCAGAAGAAGCATTGAAGCATATAGAAGTGGTTTATGAAGAATTGCCAATTCTCGATTCACCAGATAAGGCGCTAGAACCAGATGCAATCAGACTGTATCCAGCAGGAAATATTTGTAGCCGTTCATCTTTTCAAAATGGAGATGTTCATCAAGCGTTTGAAGAATGTGTTGCAATCGTAGAAGAAACGTATGAATTACCTCGGCAATTACATGGATATATGGAAACGGAAGGTGGAGTAGTTGTCCCTGAAGAAGATGGGGGCATTACAGTTTACGCTGCAACTCAACACGGTTTTAAAGATCGTTTTCAAATTTCAAGGATTTTAGGAATTCCAGAAAGTATGATTCGAATTGTTTCGTCTCCAATTGGAGGTTCTTTTGGAGGCAAGGATGAACAAAATATTCAACCCTATGCTTCGCTTCTAGCTTTAGCAACCAAAAAACCGGTGAAAATTCATAACACAAGAGAAGAATCCATTCGAGCAAGCATTAAAAGACATCCAATGAAAATCACCGTAAAAACAGGGACAGATGCTACTGGGAAAATACTTGCTCATCAAGTGAAAATCATTGCAGATAAAGGTGCATATACCACGCTCGGCCCCGCAGTTCTAGACTTTGCAGTAGAACATGCCGCAGGTCCTTATATGATTCCGAACATTGAAACGGAAGGCGTATCGGTTTATACGAATAACGGTGTATCCGGGGAATTTAGAGGCTTTGGGGGAAATCAAATAACGTTTGCTTTAGAAGGGCAGATGGATCGTTTAGCAGAGGTCTTAAAAATGGACCCAATTGAAATTCGAAGAAAGAATTTGCGGACTACTACTGATTTAGGGCCAATGGGCCATCGGATAGCGCCAACAAACGGAGCATCTCTTGTTTTAGAAAAAGTCCAAGAACTTTCAAAGCTACCCAACAAAGATTATAAAGAATCGCCATGGAAACGATATGGAACAGGGATTGCCATTACCATGCATGGAGGTGGACTTGGATTTGGTCGATTAGATAGTGCTGGTGGCCGAATTTCTTTAAACAAACAAGGTGAAATTGAAATTTCCTTTGGTTTTGAAGAATGCGGTCAAGGGCTTTTATCCGTCATTGATAATCTAGTTATCGAAGAAATAGGGTGTAGTCAACAAGATGTAAAAATTGTCATTGGTGATACTTCAGTTGTTCCGCTTTCCGGATCTTCTACAGCATCACGCGGAACAAGTATTGTTTGGCAATCTCTACAAAAGATGAAAGGTCCGTTTAAAGAGAAAATATGTAAGTATGTATCAGATACAACATCAATTCATGAAGAAGATTTATATCTAGGACCAAATGGCATTTGGCAAGTTGGAAAAGATGATGCCCCTTGCATGACGTATAAAGAATGTGCTGAAGGAATCGTTGATCAAACTGTTCTAACAAGTTTTCATTTTCCAGTGACACCCGATGCGGTAAATGGTGGTCATTTCTTATACACGTTTGGAGGCGTAAAAGTCGAGGTGGAGGTAGATCTTTTAACTGGAAAAGTAAAGATATTAGCACTTGATCATGTCGTCTCTGCAGGACCTGTTGTAAGTCCTAAAGGGTATATTGGTCAAATTGAAGGCGGAGGTGTCATGTCACTAGGGTATACCTTAATGGAAGAGGTGAAAATGATTGACGGTCAATTAGCAACGACTAACTTTGACGCTTATCTGATGCCTAATATTGTAGATGTTCCTTTTGATACAAATGTTCACGCAATTGAAGATTTAGTAGAAGGGGATCCGTATGGCCCAAGAGGAGTAGGGGAAATCGGCACAATAGCGATTATTCCCGCTGTTGTCAAAGCTGTTCAGGATGCAATCGGCTGTTGGGTATCAAAACTACCTATTTCTTCTGAAGAAATCCTTGAAAACATTGAATCGAAGGAGATGCTTACATGGATGTAAATAACACAGCTTTACATAGTGATTTGGCTATAGAAGATCAACAAACGTTCACTTTAAATATAATGATTAATGGTGACAAGTATATATTAAAAACATCTCCAACTGAAAAACTAGTCAATATATTAAGAGACGAATTGCAATTAGTAGGAACGAAAATTTCGTGTGGTATTGGCCGCTGTGGTGCATGTAGCATTTTGGTTGATGGTGCACTCGTCAATTCTTGTTTACTAATGGCTTATCAAGTAAATGGAAAATCCATCACGACGATTGAAGGAATGGGTGGTGTCTCGCTCGATGAAATTCAAGAGGCATTTCTTCTGGAAGGGGGCTTTCAGTGTGGCTATTGCACCCCTGGTATGATCTTAGCGGTTAAATACTTATTGTCTATGCAACCAAACCCTACAGAAGCGGATATTAAAGAAGCCCTTTCAGGAAATTTGTGTAGATGTACTGGATACGGTGGAATTATTCGTGCTGTACAAAGTTTGGCGAATAAACATTCAAAAAATATTGTATAGAATCTCTATTAAAGAGAGGAAGTTTTTTGAATAATCCATCTTAATAGAGTTTAAGAATTACTGTAAAAAGCCATACCTTTTTATTGGTTTTCTTGATTAGGTTCCAGGAGACTTAAATGATTAAGTCCATATAATTGTGTAAAAAGAAA
>NZ_ML122578.1:0-30011 GCF_003844195.1 Rummeliibacillus sp. TYF005 | reverse complement strand
TGGGTGTAAAAAACTCATGAATGTTTTTATTGCCTTTTTTGAAGTTTCAACAATTACTTAAAGACATTCAGAAAATTTTATGTATACTTATTAAAAATACTTTTTGCTTTTTGTTATGGAATCGGACTAGAATCTTTGTTGTGCTGTATGTTAGGATACAGGAATCTTGTTAGATAGAACTCAAATGGGCTAACCGTTATAATATAAACAGATTCAGATGAGGAAGTGAGAAAGTGTCAAAAAAACAAGTATGGTTTGAAGTAGACGAAACAGAAACAATTGACGCCTGTTTGGAAAGAATGAAGAAACAAGGGTATATGCCAGTAGGAAGAAAAGAGGAGCCTCTTTTTCAAATGGTGAACGGAAAACCTGTTCCTATTCGCCAAATTATTAAATTTAAAGGCATTTTAATCGAAAAATAAATCAAAAAATCAATAAAATACGAACAATGTTATATACTAAAATTTCAATGTTCGTATTTGCTATTGACTTAAATTCCTTCTCTTGATAAAATGTGAGAAGAAAAACATTGAATCCCCATATATGCTAGAGGATTGGCTCTAGTGTCTCTACCCGGCACCGTAAATGCTGGACTATGCGGGAAAGCGACTATAGGAATTAATAAGTAGGCTAAAAGTGTTTAGTTTAATACTTTCATAGCTGTGTGACTTATAAATCCTTAGATATCTGCTTTTCATGCATAGTAATACTATGGTGAATCGGGTATCTAAGGGTTTTTTAATTTTATTTTAATACATGATGTAAGAGAAGCTAAAGGCTTCAATGAGATGTAACAAAACAAATTTTCGATATCAATTTATAGAGGCGTAATTTATTAGGAGGCGTACATATATGAATCCGAGAGTTGGCGTCATCATGGGAAGTTCAAGTGATTGGGAAACGATGAAATATGCATGTAATATTTTGGACGAATTAAAAATTCCGTATGAAAAGAAAGTAGTTTCTGCTCATCGTACACCTGATTTAATGTTTGAATATGCAGTTGAAGCTAGAGGAAGAGGCTTACAAGTAATTATTGCTGGTGCTGGGGGTGCGGCTCATCTACCTGGTATGGTTGCAGCAAAAACTACATTACCTGTTATTGGTGTGCCAGTTCAATCTAGGGCATTAAATGGCCTTGATTCTTTGCTGTCAATAGTACAAATGCCAGGAGGCGTTCCAGTAGCGACGGTGGCAATTGGGAAAGCAGGAGCAACGAATGCAGGATTATTAGCAGCTCAAATATTATCAATAACTGATTCTAATATTACCGAAAAAATCGAAGCAAGACGACAAGCGATGAAAATGAAGGCTTTAGAAAGCACAGGTGAATTACAGTGATAAAAACGATTTTTCCTGGTCAAACAATCGGTATTATCGGTGGTGGCCAGCTTGGACGTATGATGGCACTCGCTGCAAAAGAGGCCGGCTTTAAAATTGCGGTCTTAGAGCCAACCATGGATTCGCCGTGCGGGCAAGTAGCTGACATTCGAATCGTCGCACCTTATAACGATGAAACAGCTCTTGAAGAATTGGCTGAAGTTAGTGATGTTATTACGTTTGAATTTGAAAATATCGATTATGAAGGTTTGAAAAGACTAACAGAAATTGCATATGTACCACAAGGTGCTGAGCTTATCAAAATTACACAGGATAGAATTCAAGAAAAGAGAGCAATTATTCAATCGGGCTGTCCTGTTGCAAATTACATTGCATGTCAGAATTTTAATCAACTTAAAAAAAATATAGAAAGTATTGGTTTTCCTTGTATCGTCAAAACAGCACGAGGCGGATATGACGGAAAAGGGCAACAAACCGTTTACTCTTATGATGATTTAGAACTTGTAGCCCCATTATTTGATCATTCCGCTTGCGTAGCTGAAGCCTTTGTACCGTTTTTAAAAGAGATTTCGGTCATTGTTCAACGAAATGGTCAAGGTGAAACCTATTGTTTGCCAATCGGTGAGAACATTCATGTTAACCATATACTTCATGAAACAATTGTACCGGCTAGAATTGAAAAAAAGACCGCAAAACTAGCAATTGAAGCTGCAGAAAAGATCGCAGACAACTTACAACTAGTTGGTACATTAGCTGTCGAAATGTTCGTACTAGAAGATGGAACGGTTGTGATTAACGAATTGGCTCCACGTCCACATAATTCTGGACATTATTCAATTGAAGCTTGTAATATTTCACAATTCCATCAACATGTTCGTGCAGTATGTGGTTGGCCATTACGTAAGCCGAAATTATGGAGTCCTTCCGTTATGGTCAATATTCTAGGACAACATGTGATTCCAGTAACGAATTCATTATCAAAATATCCGAATTGGTCTATTCACCTTTACGGAAAAAAACAAGCAAAGAAGAATAGAAAGATGGGTCATGTTACAATTATGACGGATGATCTTGATCATACTATTAGAGAAATTAACGATTCTGCTATTTGGGCAGAATAGAAGGAGACAAACATGATAGCACGTTATACTCGTCCAGAAATGGGCGCAATTTGGACAGATGAAAACAGATATCAAGCATGGTTAGAAGTAGAGATTTTAGCTTGTGAGGCTTGGTCTGAACTAGGGGAAATCCCAAAAGAAGATGTTACAAAAATCCGCGAAAATGCAACGTTTAATATAGATCGTATTTTAGAGATTGAAAAACAAACTCGTCATGATGTTGTAGCATTTACACGTGCCGTTTCAGAATCACTTGGTGAAGAACGTAAATGGGTTCACTACGGTTTAACTTCTACAGACGTTGTAGATACAGCTCTTTCATATCAATTAAAACAAGCAAACGAAATCTTAAGAAAAGATATTCATAATTTTATCGACATTATTGCTGAAAAGGCAAAAGAACATAAATATACTGTCATGATGGGCCGTACTCATGGTGTACATGCTGAACCAACTACTTTTGGTTTAAAACTTGCTCTGTGGTATGAAGAAATGAAACGTAACTTACAACGTTTTGAAGCAGCAGCTAAAACAATTGAAACAGGTAAAATTTCAGGTGCTGTTGGTACTTACGCCAATATTAATCCATTTGTAGAACAATATGTTTGTGAAAAATTAGGCCTTCAAGCTGCACCAATTTCAACGCAAACATTACAACGTGATCGTCACGCTGAATATATTGCAGCTCTTGCATTAATTGCTACATCAATTGAAAAATTTGCAACTGAAGTTCGTGGACTTCAAAAGTCAGAAACACGTGAAGTTGAAGAGTTCTTCGCAAAAGGTCAAAAGGGATCTTCTGCAATGCCACATAAACGTAATCCAATTGGTTCTGAAAATATGGTTGGTATGGCACGTGTAATCCGTGGCCACATGCTAACTGCATATGAAAATGTTTCTTTATGGCATGAACGTGATATTTCTCATTCATCTGCAGAACGTATCATCCTACCTGATACAACAATTGGTTTGAATTATATGTTAAACCGTTTTGGTAATATCGTGAAAAACTTAACTGTCTTCCCAGAGAATATGAAACGTAATATGGGACGTACTTTTGGTTTGATTTATTCACAACGTGTGTTACTTGCGTTGATCGACAAGGGTCTTGTACGTGAGGAAGCTTATGATACTGTTCAACCATTAACTGCAAAAGCATGGGATGAACAAATTCAATTCCGCGAACTTGTCGAAGCAGATGAGAAAATTACATCTTATCTATCTAAAGAAGAGATAGACGATTGTTTCGATTATCACTACCATTTGAAAAATGTAGACATGATTTTCGAACGTCTAGGCTTAAACTAAATAACTAACCTAACCGGGGGAATTTAAAGTGGAAAAAGGTCAACTTTTGTATGAAGGAAAAGCAAAAAAATTGTATGCAACAGAAGATGAAAACATTTTGTTTGTTGAATACAAAGATAGTGCTACAGCATTCAACGGTGAAAAGAAAGCAGAAATAGCAGGTAAAGGTGTTTTAAATAACAGCATTACATCATTGATCTTTGAAAAACTCAAAAATGCTGGTATTGATTCACACTTCGTTGAAAAAATTTCAGATAACGAACAACTTGTGAAGAAAGTCGATATTATTCCAATTGAATTGGTAGTACGTAATATCGCAGCTGGTAGCCTTGCAAAACGATTGGGGATTGAAGAAGGAACACCTCTAAAACGACCAATCGTAGAATTTTATTACAAAAATGATGACCTTGGAGACCCAATGATCTCGGAAGAACACATTGACGTAATGGGCATTGCTTCTAAAGAAGAAGTGAGGGCCCTTTACGACAATGGCTTAATGGTAAATGATATCTTACGTCCATTTTTCTACGATATTAATGTAATTTTAGTAGATTTCAAATTAGAATTTGGTCGTGATGAAAATGGTCATGTATTATTAGCAGATGAAATTTCACCTGATACATGTCGCCTTTGGGATGCAAAAACAAAGCAACATCTTGATAAGGATGTGTTCCGTCGTAATCTTGGTGATTTAACTGAAGTGTATGAAATCATATTATCTCGTCTAGGAGGAGTAACTAAATGAAAAAAGTGAAAATCTATGTAACGCTTCGCGAAAGTGTATTAGACCCACAAGGATCAGCAGTAAAAGGTTCATTACATACTATGGGCTATAACGAAGTGGCAGATGTTCGCATTGGTAAATATTTAGAATTGCAAATCGATCCTTCAGAACGCGATATCGATGGCATTGTAAAAGAAATGAGTGAAAAGCTACTAGCAAATACAGTAATTGAAGATTACCGTTATGAAATCGAGGAGGCTAACTAACGATGAAATTCGCAGTACTCGTATTTCCGGGGTCCAACTGTGATTTAGATATGTATCACGCGATTAAAGATGAACTCGGTGAAGAAGTAGAATACGTATGGCACGATGCAACAGATTTAAGCGGGTATGACGGTATTTTATTGCCAGGAGGGTTCTCTTATGGAGATTATCTCCGCTGTGGTGCAATTGCTCGTTTTTCAAATGTAATGGCAGAAGTAGTAAAAGCAGCTGAAGCAGGTAAACCAGTACTTGGGGTATGCAACGGATTTCAGATTTTAACTGAAGTAGGGTTATTGCCAGGAGCACTTTTACGAAACAAAAACCTTAAATTTATGTGTCGGAAAGTAAATTTAAAGGTAGCGAACAACAACACATTATTTACAAACCAATATGATCAAGACGAAGTTATTCAAATACCAATCGCTCACGGTGAAGGGAATTACTATTGTGATGGTGAAACCTTACAAAAACTAAAAGACAATAACCAAATCGTCTTTACGTATGAAGGTGAAAATCCTAATGGCAGTATTGAAAACATCGCTGGTGTTATCAATGAAAAAGGAAATGTTCTAGGTATGATGCCTCATCCAGAACGAGCAGTGAATGAATTAATAGGTGGCGCAGACGGGCTTGCCTTATTCAAATCAATTGTCAAACAGTGGAGGGAATCGTATGTCCAAGCTTGAACCAACAACAGAGCAAATTAAAGAGCAAAAGTTATACGCACAAATGGGGTTATCTGACGAAGAATTTGCCTTAGTAGAAAACATTCTAGGACGCACACCAAACTGGACAGAAACGGGTCTATTCTCTGTTATGTGGTCTGAACATTGCTCTTATAAAAATTCCAAACCTGTTCTTCGTAAGTTTCCAACAAAAGGGCCTCGAGTATTACAAGGACCTGGGGAAGGTGCAGGAATTGTTGATATTGGTGATGAACAAGCGGTTGTTTTCAAAATGGAATCACACAATCATCCTTCTGCAATAGAGCCTTATCAAGGTGCTGCTACAGGTGTTGGCGGTATTATTCGTGATGTATTTTCAATGGGTGCAAGACCTATTGCGATGTTAAACTCCTTACGTTTTGGAGAGCTAGATGCCTCTAAACGAGTAAAATATTTATTTGAAGAAGTTGTGGCAGGGATTGCTGGGTACGGAAACTGTGTCGGGATTCCAACAGTTGGCGGTGAAATTCAATTCGATCCTTGTTATGAAGGAAACCCATTAGTAAATGCTATGTGTGTTGGCTTAATCGACCATAAGGACATTCAAAAAGGGATTGCTTCCGGAGTAGGAAATACGGTGATGTATGTCGGGGCTAAAACAGGTAGAGATGGCATTCATGGTGCAACATTTGCATCGGAAGAATTAAGTGAATCTTCTGAAGAAAAACGCCCAGCTGTACAGGTAGGAGATCCATTTATGGAAAAATTGTTATTAGAAGCATGCCTAGAACTTGTAAACTATGAATGTCTTGTAGGAATTCAAGATATGGGTGCTGCAGGGCTTACATCTTCTTCAGCAGAGATGGCTTCTAAGGCAGGGTTTGGTATTGAGATGAATCTAGACTTAGTACCACAACGTGAAACAAACATGACTCCTTATGAAATGATGCTTTCTGAATCACAAGAGCGTATGTTAATCGTCGTGAAAAAAGGACATGAACAAGAAGTTATCGACCTATTTGTTAAATACGGTTTAGATGCTGTTGCAATTGGTCATGTCACAGAAGACAAAATGCTTCGCTTAATACATAAAGGTGAAGTTGTAGCGAATGTCCCTGCAGATGCATTGGCAGAGGATGCACCAGTTTACCATAAACCATCTGCAGAACCAGCTTATTTTGCAGAATTTAAGAAAATGAAAAATGAAGAACCGACTGTTGAAAATTATAAAGAAACATTATTAGCTCTTCTGAAACAAACAACTATTGCATCGAAAGAATGGGTTTACGATCAATATGATTACCAAGTACGTACATCGACTGTTGTTGCTCCTGGATCGGATGCAGCTGTACTACGTGTAAGAGGTACAAACAAAGGCCTTGCAATGACAACGGATTGTAACTCTCGTTATATCTATTTAGATCCTGAAGTAGGAGGCAAAATTGCAGTAGCTGAAGCAGCTCGTAATATTGTATGTTCAGGAGGAAAACCATTAGCCATTACAGATTGCTTAAATTTCGGTAATCCTGAAAAGCCTGAAATCTTCTGGCAAATTGAAAAATCAGCAGACGGTATTTCTGCAGCATGTGAAGCATTAGAATCACCAGTTATAGGTGGCAACGTGTCCCTTTATAACGAACGTAGTGGTGTTGCTATTTATCCTACTCCTACAATCGGTATGGTTGGTTTAGTAGAAGATTTAGCACATACAACTACACAAAAAGTAAAAGCAGCCGGAGACTTTATTTACCTGATTGGTGAAACTAAAACTGAATTTGGTGGCTCTGAACTTCAAAAGCTACTTAATGAGGGACAGATTTTCGGTCTAGCACCAGAAATTGATTTGGACGTAGAAGCAAAAAGACAAGAACAATTATTAAGTGCTATCCAACAAGGACTTGTTGAATCTGCTCATGACTTAGCAGAAGGTGGCCTTGCTGTCGCATTAGCAGAAACAACATTTGGAACAGAACTTGGTGCAGAAGTAAATGTAAATGGCTCTGCAGTGACAGCATTGTTTAGTGAAACTCAATCTCGTTTCTTAGTTTCTGTAAAAGAAGAAAATGTAGAAGCGTTTGAAGCGACGATTCAAGATGCTGTAAAAATTGGTCATGTACTGAATGAACAACAATTAATCATTCGTGATGAAGTTGGCGAAATCTTAATCGAAGGTTCTGTATCAGAATTCCAAGATGCTTGGAAAGGAGCTATCCCATGCTTGGTGAAATCAGAGGCTTAAACGAAGAATGTGGAGTATTCGGTATTTGGGGGCATCCAAATCCTGCTCAAATAAGTTATTATGGCTTACACGCTCTTCAACACCGTGGTCAAGAGGGTGCTGGTATTGTCGTAACAGATGGCGAAAAGCTGCAAGCTGTAAAAGGTGAAGGCTTAGTTAACGAAGTGTTTACAGGAGATAAAATAGATCAGCTTGAAGGGAAAGCTGCAATTGCTCATGTACGTTATGCAACTGCTGGTGGTGGTGGAATTGAAAACGTTCAACCATTGCTTTTCCGGTCATCTACAGGAAGTCTTTCTATTGCTCACAATGGTAATTTGGTGAATGCGAATCATTTAAAAAAACATTTAGAAAGACAAGGAAGTATATTCCAAACAACTTCTGATACGGAAGTATTAGCTCATTTATTGAAGCGAAGTGGGTTTGGTTCTATGAATGAGCGGGCGAAAAATGCTCTAACGTTACTAAAAGGTGCTTATGCATTTTTAATCATGACAGAAGATGAGATGCTAGTTGCTTCAGATCCTCATGGATTGCGTCCTTTATCACTTGGAAAGCTAGATGATGCATGGGTAGTCGCTTCTGAAACATGTGCGTTTGACATTATTGGAGCGGAATTTATTCGTTCTGTTGAACCGGGTGAGCTAATAACAATCAATGATGAAGGATTGAAGTCAGAAAAGTTTGCGTACCCTGCAGAACGTGCTATTTGCACAATGGAATACGTTTACTTCTCTCGACCAGATTCAGATATCGACGGTATTAACATCCATATGGCACGTAAACGTTTAGGAAAACAACTTGCAAAAGAGGCCAATATTGAAGCGGACGTTGTAACAGGAGTTCCTGACTCTAGTATTTCAGCAGCTATCGGTTTCTCAGAGGAAACGGGCATTCCGTATGAATTGGGATTGATCAAAAACCGCTATGTTGGTCGTACGTTTATCCAACCTTCTCAAGAAATGCGTGAAAAAGGCGTTAAGATGAAACTCTCACCAGTTCGTCAAGTGGTCCAAGGTAAGAGGGTAGTGATGGTAGACGACTCGATTGTACGTGGTACGACTTCAAGACGAATTGTGAATATGTTAAAAGAAGCTGGAGCCAAAGAGGTACACGTTGTTATTAGTTCACCACCTATGACTAATCCTTGTTATTACGGAATTGATACTTCTACACATGAAGAACTAATTGCATCAAATCATAGTGTTGAAGAGATTCGTGAAGCAATTGGAGCCGATTCATTGACTTATTTATCAGTAGAAGGAATGGTCGATGCGATTGGTAGAACGGATGAAGGTCAAAATTGCGGACATTGTCTAGCTTGTTTTACAGGAAAATATCCTACAGAGATTTTCCCAGATACAATCTTGCCACACGAAAAAGAATTGGTACATTAATCAAAGGAGGAAGGCATCATGTCAAAAGCATATGAACAAGCAGGTGTGAATATCGAAGCAGGTTATGAAGCTGTGCAACGTATGAAATCACACGTAGAACGTACAGCACGTAAGGGTATTTTAGGTACATTTGGCGGCTTCGGTGGCATGTTTGATTTGTCTGAATTGAACTTGAAAGAACCAGTTCTTATTTCGGGGACAGATGGTGTGGGAACAAAACTAAAACTAGCTTTTATGATGGATCAACATGACACGATAGGTATTGACTGTGTAGCCATGTGCGTTAATGATATTGTAGCGCAAGGTGCAGAGCCATTGTATTTCTTAGACTATGTAGCTGTTGGTAAAGCTGATCCAGTGAAAATTGAAAGCATAGTAAAAGGTGTAGCAGATGGTTGTGTACAATCTGGGGCTGCATTAATCGGTGGAGAAACAGCAGAGATGCCAGGACTTTATGATATTCATGAATATGATTTAGCAGGTTTTGCAGTAGGGGCTGCTGAAAAAGCGAATATTGTAACAGGTGAAAAGATTACAGAAGGTGACGTGTTAGTAGGACTTGCTTCAAGTGGAGTTCATTCTAATGGGTATTCACTAGTGCGTAAAATTGTGTTTGGTGATGCTGGTTTAACACCAGATACTGTTGTTGAAGGCTTTGAGAAACTAGGCCCAATTGGTGAAGCATTACTAACACCAACCAAAATCTATGCTAAGCCTGTTCTGCAAATGTTAAAAGAGTGTGATATTCATGGTATGGCACATATAACAGGAGGAGGTTTCTATGAGAATCTCCCACGTATGATGACAGAAGGACTTGCAACTGCTATTGACTTAGGTTCATGGCCTGTGTTACCAATCTTTCAATATCTAAAACTACAAGGCAATTTACAACAACGTGATTTATATAATGTTTTCAATATGGGGATTGGTTTTGTATTAGCAGTACCTACAGCAGAGGCTGAGCGCGTCATTGCAATTGCACAAGAGCATGGTGAAAAAGCTTATACAATCGGTCGTGTCGTTGAAGGAAAAGGGGTTATTTTCAACGGTGAACATGATGGGAGTTTAGTATAATGGAAAAAAAGGCATCTATTGCAGTATTTGCTTCAGGTAGTGGTTCTAATTTTCAAGCAATTCAAGAAAATATTGAAAATGGACAATTACAAGCAACAATCGAATTAGTAGTAACGGATCATCCAGATGCTTATGTTACAACACGCGCAAAAGAAAAAGGTATTCCGGTATTAGCATTAAACCCAAAAAATTTCGAAACAAAAGAAGATTATGAAAAGAAAATCTTAAAGGTGTTACAAGAGTTAAAAGTAGAATGGTTGGTTCTTGCAGGGTATATGCGTTTGGTTGGAAAGACATTGTTATCCGCTTTTCCATCCAGAATAGTTAATATACATCCATCACTGTTACCGTCTTTTCCTGGAAAAGATGCCATTGGTCAAGCGATAAATCACGGTGTAAAAGTAACAGGCGTTACAGTCCACTTTGTAGATGAAGGTATGGACACAGGTAAGATTATTATGCAAAGAGCCGTTAATGTCATCGACTGTGATCTAGTAAAAACAGAAAAAGCGATTCATGAAGTAGAACACGAGATTTACTCAGCTGCATTGCAATTGTTATTAAAATAATAAGGCTATTATAGTCGAAATCTACATACCAGCATATTGTTGGCTAAACTCAAGGAGGAAATTGTTGTGTCAAAACGTGCGTTAATTAGTGTCTCTGATAAATCAGGTATCTTAGAATTTGCAAAAGAATTAGAGGCTTTAGACTATGAAATCTTATCGACTGGTGGAACTAAAAAACACTTACAAGAAAACGGAGTAAAAGTTACATCTGTAGATGAAGTAACAAAATTCCCAGAAATCTTAGGTGGACGTGTCAAAACGTTAAATCCTATGATTCATGGTGGACTTCTTGCAAAATATGACGATCTAGAACACCAAGCTCAAATGCAAGAGCATGGTATCGAACCAATCGAAATTGTATGTGTA
Source organism: Rummeliibacillus sp. TYF005 (assembly GCF_003844195.1). Lineage (NCBI taxonomy): Bacteria > Bacillati > Bacillota > Bacilli > Caryophanales > Caryophanaceae > Rummeliibacillus > Rummeliibacillus sp. TYF005. Next base: position 18,941 of record NZ_ML122578.1, on the reverse strand, counting down.
AACCTATATCCATTTGTTGAAACCATTTCAAAACCAAATGTCGAATTTGCAGATGCAATTGAAAATATTGATATTGGTGGTCCTACAATGCTACGTTCAGCTGCCAAAAACCAAAAGTACGTAACTGTAATTGTAGATGCTAATGATTATCCTAAAGTACTTGAAGAGTTGAAAGCAAATGGGGCAACAACACTTGAAACACGCCGTCATCTAGCAGCTAAAGTATTCCGCCATACAGCTGCATATGATTCATACATTTCAAATTACTTAACAGATTATTTAGGTGAAGAATTCCCTGAACAACTAACATTAACATACGAGCTAAAACAACCACTTCGCTATGGCGAAAATCCTCACCAAAAAGCAGCATTTTATCAAAAACGTCTTGGTTCAGATTTCTCCATTGCATATGCTGAACAACTGCATGGAAAAGAACTTTCTTATAACAATATTCAAGATGCAAATGCTGCACTTCAAATTATTAAAGAGTTCAAACAACCAGCTGCTGTCGCAGTAAAACATATGAATCCTTGTGGTGTTGGTATTGGTGAAACCATTGCACAAGCATTCAACGAAGCTTATGAGGCAGACTCAACATCTATATTCGGTGGAATCGTAGCACTTAACCGTGAAGTAGATGCAGAAACGGCTGAAAAACTTGCTAGTATCTTCTTAGAAATTATTATTGCACCAGGGTTCACAGAAGCAGCAATTGAAAAATTAACTGTTAAGAAAAATGTTCGCCTACTAAAAATCTCATTTGATCAACAAAAACGTGATCAATTCAATACAGTATCTGTTGAAGGTGGATTGCTTGTTCAAGAACCAGATCGTAAAGGATTTGATGATGCAGAAATTACAGTAACATCTGAACGTCAACCAACTGAACAAGAATGGGAAGCTTTAAAATTAGGTTGGTCTGTCGTAAAACATGTAAAATCTAACGCAATTGTGGTAACAGATGACAAAATGACTTTAGGAGTAGGCGCTGGACAAATGAACCGCGTAGGCTCAGCTAAAATTGCATTGGAACAAGCAGGTGAAAAAGCAAAAGGAGCAGCTTTAGCATCAGATGCTTTCTTCCCAATGCCTGATACAGTAGAAGAAGCAGCAAAGGCTGGTATTACAGCAATTATTCATCCGGGAGGATCAAAGCGCGATCAAGATTCAATCGATGTAGCAAACAAATACGGCATCGCTATGGTTACAACAGGAGTACGTCATTTTAAACACTAAACTATTAAGAATGACTATTTTTTAAGATTTTTAACAAATATTTCATAAAAAGAACACGCCAGAAATTTGAGCGTGTTTCTTTTACATAAGGGGGACTCTAGTTGAATATTTTAGTTATAGGCAGTGGAGGTCGAGAGCATGCGATTGCAAAACAATTTGCTCATTCTCCATCTGTTCAAAATGTATTTGTCGCACCAGGTAATGATGGGATGGTACATGATGCTACTTGTGTCAAAATTGCTTCCACCGATTTTGATGCATTGATTACTTTTGCAAAGAAAAATAGCATTGATTTGACTTTTGTGGGTCCTGAACAACCTTTAGCTGAAGGAATTGTTGATGCGTTTACTGCCGAAGGATTACTAATCTTTGGGCCGACTAAAGCTGCTGCTCGAATTGAAGGTAGTAAATCATTTGCAAAAGAAATAATGCAAAAATATAATATTCCAACTGCAGCTTATGCAACATTTACAGATGCAGAACAGGCAACTTTGTATATTCAAAAAATAGGGGCACCTATTGTAGTAAAAGCAGATGGTCTTGCTGCTGGTAAGGGCGTAATTGTAGCGATGACTGAACAAGAGGCAATTGAAGCTGTCCAAGATATGATTGGTAACCAACGGTTTGGAGAATCGTCTTCTCGTGTTGTGATTGAAGAATTTTTAGAGGGTGAAGAATTCTCATATATGTCATTTGTGCACAATGGCCAAATTTATCCAATGGTTATTGCACAAGATCATAAACGTGCATATGACGGTGATAAAGGTCCAAATACTGGGGGAATGGGTGCGTATTCACCAGTTCCACAAATTTCTGATGATGTAATTCAACGCGCTTATAGTGAAATTGTAGAACCTACGGTAAAAGCAATGACTGCAGAGGGAACGCCATTTACGGGAATCTTGTATGCCGGGCTAATTTTAACAGAGGAAGGCCCAAAAGTCATCGAGTTTAATGCACGTTTTGGGGATCCTGAAACACAAGTTGTGTTACCAAGAATGACTTCAGATTTTGGCGAATTTATGATGGCTTTAATGCATGAACAACCATTTGACCTAACATGGTCACAAGAGGCAATGTTGGGGGTAGTAATTGCTTCTGAAGGCTATCCTGGTGAAGTGATAAAGGGAAAACAACTTCCAAATTTAACAGAATTGTCACAAAACTTTTTCATCTTCCATGCAGGAACTAAAGGACAAGATGACCAATATATAGGGAATGGTGGTCGTGTATTACTAGTAGCAGCAAAAGCATCATCATTAAAAGAAGCTCAACAAATCGTTTATCAGGGATTAGCGAAGGAAGATTGGAATGGATTTTTCTATCGCAAAGATATTGGATGGAGAACCTTAAAAGAAGAAAGTGTTCGATAAGAATTTTATATAAAATGGGATATTGGAAAATGATATTTTAAAACATTAAACCAAATCCCGATGGAATATAGATACTCCTCGTCTCATACTTAAAAGAAAAGTTTAAAAAACTGCCCGAATTAACTTCGGGCAGTTCACTTTACGATTGTCCTGTCGTTCCTTTTGATTTGGATTGCTGGTTAGAATTAGGCTGCTGGTTTTGGTTTGATTTGTTTTGGCTGGAATTAGCCTGTTGATTTTGCTTGTTTTGTTGACCAGAGCTAGCTTGTTGGCTAGAATTTGTTTTCTGGCTAGAAGCAGAAGACTGTTGGGAGTTGTTTTGAGAATTAGCTTGCTGCTTGTTTTGTTGTTGGGAATTACCTGAAGTGTTTGACATAGCAGAGTTTGTTATGTCTTTTACAATTTGCGTAACACCAGACAATGGATTATTCCCAGAGGATGTTCCAGCTCCTCCCATTACAGCAGAAGCTACTGCACTAAGTGTAGAATCCATACCAGAACTAGAATTTGATCCAGAACCGGAACTAGAAGAATTAGAGCTAGATCCAAAACCAGAGCTTGAACCAGAATTAGAGCTTGAGCTTGAACCGGATTTAGAACTTGATCCAGAACCTGCACCTGCTACTGAAGCCATGCCAGAGAGTCCTGTCTGCATTTCGCTCAAAAGTGAAGAAATAGAATTATTTAATACAGCCTTTGTAGGGCAATATTTTGAAATACCTTCTGCCATTTTCATCGCTCCAAAAATGATTAGAGCTCTTCCCTTTAAACAATCAGGTTTACGTACAAGCTTGCTAATACCTAGAGCTGTACAAGTAGCACCACAAGCAAATCGAGTAAAAGCACCTTTTGCACTTAAGTTTTCTTCTAAAGCCATCTACTCAACCTCCAGTTTGTAAATAATATTAAAACTTACTTGTTTACTTGGCTTTCTCAAAGTGCTATGATACGATATAAAATATAATAAAAACATCTAAATAGAAATTTTCATTTATAAAATAATCGTGCCAAAAAAGCGCACACTTTTAAGAAAGGAGATGGATGAAATGATTGATCCAGCGTGGAAAATTGGAGAAATTAGACAGCAAATTGCTGTTATAGATGGTAAAATTGCACCCAGCATTGTGTTAACGAATGCACGTTATTTACATAGCATGTATAAACGATGGATGCAGGGAAATATTTGGATTTTAGAAGATCGCATAGTCTATGCAGGTCCTAAAATGCCAGCAAATACAAAAGGAACAGAAATCGTAAATGTGAAGGGACAAACAATTGTTCCAGGCTATATCGAACCACATGTACATCCATTTCAACTTTATAATCCCCAATCATTAGCGGATTATTCTGCTCAACTAGGAACAACTACATTCTTCTCAGACAACATGACATTCTTTTTAAAAATCAGCAACAAGAAAGCGTTTTCAATTTTGGACCAACTAAAACAATTACCATTTTCATATTATTGGTGGGCTCGATTCGATTCACAAACAGAATTACTTCATGAACATGACTTATTTACAACTACATCTATCCATGAATGGTTGGAACGTCGAGATGTGTTATTAGGAGGAGAGTTAACAGGCTGGCCAAGATTAATAGCTGGTGATGATCAGATGCTTTATTGGTTACAAGTGGCAAAGTCATATGGTAAGAAGATTGAAGGACATTTACCTGGAGCATCTTCTCGTACTTTAGCGCGTATGAAATTGTTTGGAACAGATGGGGATCATGAATCTATGACACTAGAAGAAGTAGAGAATAGAATACTTCATGGTTATGCTGTTACATTGAGACATTCTTCAATACGCCCTGATTTACCAAATCTTCTAAAAGAAATTTTAGATAAAGATTTAGATATTTTTGATCATTTGATGATGACAACAGATGGAGCAACTCCATCATTTTATGAAAACGGGCTAATGGATCAATGTATCCAAATCGCACTAGATGCGGGTGTTAATCCGATTGATGCGTATCAAATGGCAGCATATAATGTCGCTCGTTATTACAATATGACTGATCTTCATGGCTTTATAGCAACAGGCCGCTATGCAACATTGAATATATTACAAGATGAATATCATCCAGTACCTTTAAGTGTTTTATCAAAAGGCGTATGGCTAAAACGTGATGGTAAAAAGGTACAATCTTTGGATGGTACTGATTTTTCTGCATTAGGTTCTTTAGATATTGATTTTGATATTACAGAAGAAGACTGTCAGTTTTCAATGCCATTCGGAATAGAAATGGTAAATGATGTGATTACAAAACCGTACAAAGTATCTGTGCATACTAATGATGGACATTTAAGTGAAGAGCATGATGAATGTTATTTAATGTTGATCGATCGTCAAGGAAAATGGCGCGTTAATACATTGATTAAAGGTTTCGCAAATAAACTACAAGGCTTTGCATCTTCGTATTCTTGCACTGGGGATATCATATTAATAGGGAAAGATATTCAGGCAATGTTACAGGCATTCCGCGTGATGAAAGAGATGGATGGCGGAATTGTCATTGTTGAAAATGGTGAGGTCGTCGAACGCTTGCCGTTACCAATTGGTGGAGGACTTTCAGCTGAACCTCTAGAAAAGCTAATTGAGCAAGAAAAGGCACTAAAAGTTGCATTAGCAGAACGAGGATATCCACATGGAGATGCGATTTATACGTTACTATTTTTGCAATCTACACATTTACCATATATTCGAATTACACAAAGAGGCATTTTCGATGTGATGAAGAAAAAGGTCCTATTTCCGTCTGTAATGAGATAGTAGTGCTTTAAAGCATTAAATTGAAATTCACATCTACATGATGGTAAAATGTTTATGATAAGATATCGATGTTTAAGGGAAGCGGCGAACTTAAAAACATGCAACATTTGTGTATGTTTTGTCCATCATGGGATCAACTTAAACCTTCCAATCCTGGACTAAATCGCTAGGAACCCAAATAGGAAGGAGGAAATGGTAATGCAAATTGAGAAAATAAAAGGCCATCAAACAGACCAACTATTTAAAGCTGTATTAGAATTAAATAATATAGAAGAATGTTATAAGTTCTTTGACGATTTATGTACAATCAGTGAAATTCAATCATTAGCGCAACGTTTTGAAGTGGCGCATTTATTACGTTTGAAAAAAACTTATGAAACGATAAAAAAAGAAACAGGTGCATCTACTGCAACAATTTCTCGTGTACGCAGATGTTTTGATTATGGAAATGATACTTATGATGAGATGTTGGGACGTCTTTATCCAGACGAAAAGCCTTTCCAAGCTCCTAAATAAGACCAACTTTTGAATGTACGAACATAAGGATTAAGAAACTGAACAGATTCTGTTCAGTTTTTTCCGTTTTAAGATGATAAACTATTTCGCTAATAGTAGCTAAAGGGATGTTTTGTGTATACTGTTAAGAGACAGAAATATAGTTAGGTGGGGAATGTATGGAGATAAAAAATTGGCAGCATGTGTTCAAAGTAGATCCGGCAAAAGAAATATCAGATGAAGACCTTGAAGCATTGTGTGAATCAGGAACAGATGCCATTATAGTAGGAGGAACCGACGATGTAACAATTGATGGAGTTCTTGATTTATTAGCTCGTATTCGTCGTTTTACAGTTCCTGTGGCATTGGAAATTTCTAATTTAGAATCAGTTATACCAGGTTACGATTATTATTTAATCCCTACAGTATTAAATAGCGATGATACAACTTGGGTAAAAGATTTACATCACGAAGCTATTAAGGCATTTGGTGATGTAATGGTTTGGGATGAACTAATTGCAGAAGGATACTGCATTTTAAACAGTGATTGTAAGGCAGCTAAAGTGTCGAATGCAAAAACAGATTTAGATGTTGATGATGTGATTGCATATGCAAGATTGGCTGAAAAGTTCTTTAGACTACCGGCTTTTTATATGGAATATAGCGGCACATATGGTGACCCAGAATTAGTTAAAACGGTTAGTCAAGAACTTGAACAAACACAACTCATTTATGGTGGGGGCATTACTTCAATAGCTCAAGCTGAAGAGATGGCAGAACATGCAGATACAGTTGTTATTGGTAATGTCATTTATGACAATATTAAAACAGCCTTAAAAACAGTATTAGCAGTAAAATCAGTGAAAGAAAAATTATAATAGAGTATAATTAGAACAAATGTTTGTATAAGGTGGTGCGTTATGGAACAGCTTACGAAGAATTTATTAAAAGGTATGAACAAAGAACAAGAAGAAGCTGTCAAAACGACAGAAGGGCCACTACTTATAATGGCAGGTGCAGGCTCTGGTAAAACGCGTGTTTTAACACATCGAATCGCGTATTTAGTTATAGAAAAACAAGTATATCCTTCTAAAATCTTAGCTATTACATTTACGAACAAAGCAGCACGCGAAATGCGAGAACGAATCGATGGACTGCTAGGTAATGGTACAGGAGAACGCATGTGGGTTTCAACATTCCACTCTATGTGTGTAAGAATATTACGCCGTGATATTGATCGAATTGGTTTTAACAAAAACTTTTCGATTTTAGATACATCTGATCAGTTAACAGTCATTAAAAACGCTTTGAAAGAGTTGAATATTGATTCAAAACGTTTTGATCCACGTTCAATGTTAAATGCAATTAGTTCTGCAAAAAACGAATGCGTAGATGTTAAAACTTATCAACAACAAGTAAATGAGGCAAATCCATATGAACGTACGGTGGCACAAGTATATGAAAACTACCAAAAGCGTTTACGGAAAAACCAAAGCTTAGATTTTGATGATTTAATCATGCAAACAATTCGCTTATTTGAAGAAGTACCTGATGTTTTAGAATACTATCAAAATCGATTCCAATATATTCATGTTGATGAATACCAAGATACGAACCATTCACAATATCGTCTTGTGAAAATGTTGGCGAAAAAATTTGAAAATATTTGTGTAGTAGGGGATTCTGACCAATCAATTTATCGTTGGCGTGGTGCAGATATCCAAAATATATTATCTTTTGAAAAAGATTATCCGAAAGCAAAAGTTATCATGTTGGAACAAAATTATCGTTCAACTTCTCGCATCTTACAAGCAGCAAATGACGTCATAAAGAATAACGCTAGTCGTTACCCTAAAGAGCTTCGAACGGATAACGAAGAGGGCGATAAAATTTTTGTTTACCGTTCATATGATGAAAAGCAAGAGGCACAATATGTGGTGAAGACTATTCAAGAATTGATGGAGACAGAACATCGACAGTTGGATGATTTTGCTATTTTATATCGTACGAATGCTCAGTCACGTGTGATGGAAGAAATGCTAGTGAAATCGAATATGGGTTACACCATTGTTGGTGGAACAAAGTTCTATGACCGTAAGGAGATTAAAGATTTACTCGCATATCTACGGTTAATAGCCAATAATGATGATGATTTATCATTAGCACGTATTATCAATGAACCAAAACGAAGCATTGGTGCAACATCATTTGAACGTATGGCTCAGTATGCAATTGATCAGGATCGCTCGATCTTCGATGCATTAAATGAAGTAGACTTTATGGGGTTATCTGCAAGAGCAACAAATGCCGCAGCAGCCTTCCATACAATGATTTCTAACTTTACTAAAATGCAAGAGTATATGTCTGTTACAGAATTAGTAGAAGAAGTACTGGATAAAACCGGATATCGTACGATGTTAAAAAATGAAAAAACAATCGAAGCAGAAAGCCGACTAGAAAATATCGATGAATTCCTAACAGTTACAAAAGCATTTGAAGAACAAAGTGATGATAAATCATTAATAGCATTTTTGACAGACTTAGCATTAATAGCAGATATTGATACACTGGATAAAGAAGATGAATCCAAAGGTTCTATTGTCTTAATGACAATGCACTCTGCAAAAGGCTTAGAGTTCCCGGTTGTTTTTATCATCGGCATGGAAGAAAATATTTTTCCACACTCTCGTTCACTCCAAGATGAAGATGAAATGGAAGAAGAAAGACGTTTGTGTTATGTAGGAATTACGCGAGCAGAACAACGATTATATTTGACATGTGCTCAATCACGTACGATTTTTGGACGTAGTAGTTTTAATCGTCCATCAAGATTCTTACAAGAAATAGGCACAGAAATTTTAGAAGAAGTTTCTACAAATGAGCATTCTTCAAGGAATAATTACTTTAGTTCATCGAATCGTCGTACATCTGGATATGTTGCGCCGCAAACACATAAAACAGTTATTACGTCAACGTATAAACAAACAGGTGGCGATCAAATCGGTTGGAAGGCAGGAGACAAAGCTGCCCATAAAAAATGGGGGACTGGCACAGTGGTTGCTGTCAGAGGAGAGGGAGAAAATACCGAATTAGATATTGCTTTCCCAAGTCCAACTGGTATTAAACGATTATTAGCGAAATTCGCTCCAATCGAAAAAGTCTAAGCATAATGGAGGAAAACAAATGGATAGAATTCAATTGGAAAAGCGTGTAGCAGAGTTAAATAAGCTTCTTCATGAATATGGACATGCCTATTATGTATTAGATAATCCGGTTGTACCAGATGCAATATACGATCAACTTCTACATGAACTAATTGCTATTGAAAAGGAAAATCCGGATTTAATCTACCCTGATTCCCCTACACAACGAGTGGGCGGTGAAATCCTTTCTGGCTTCCAAAAGGTGACACATCAATATCCTATGTTGAGTTTAGGAAATACTTTCAATGAAGGCGATTTGAATGATTTTGATCGCCGAGTTAGATCAGTTATTGGTGATCACTTCTCTTATGTGTGTGAGTTAAAAATCGACGGCTTAGCTATTTCACTACGGTATGAAAATGGATTATTTGTTCAAGGCTCTACACGAGGAAATGGGACGATTGGCGAAGATATTACAGAAAATCTAAAAACAGTACACTCTGTACCATTACGTTTAACTGAGCCTGTCACGATTGAAGCACGTGGGGAATGTTATATGCCAAAACGTTCTTTCACCAATTTAAATAAGGCTCGTGCAGAAAACGGAGAAGAGCTATTTGCAAATCCACGAAATGCTGCAGCTGGATCTTTACGTCAACTAGATCCTAAAATTGCTGCAAGCAGGAACTTAGCGACGTTTATCTATGCGGTAGGTGGAAGTGGTGAAGCATATGGTTTAACAAGTCATAGTGAAGCTTTAGATTATATGGATCATTTAGGTTTCCAAACCAATCATGAACGTCGTAAGTGCGCAAATATAAAAGAAGTGATGGCTTATATCGATGAATGGACTGAAAAGCGACCAACATTACCGTATGAAATCGATGGTATTGTCATTAAAGTTGATCGCTATGCTCAACAAGCAGAACTGGGAAATACAGTGAAAGTCCCTCGATGGTCAATTGCTTATAAATTCCCGGCTGAAGAAGTTGTGACAAAGGTATTAGATATTGATCTAACAGTTGGACGTACTGGTGTTGTTACACCAACAGCTATTTTAGAACCTGTACAAGTTGCAGGAACTACTGTACAACGTGCCACACTGCACAATGAAGATATTATCCGTGAAAAAGATATCCGTATAGGGGACAAAGTCATTATTCGTAAGGCTGGAGATATTATTCCAGAAGTTGTGTCTGTATTATTCGACCAACGTAGTGACGATAGTGAACCGTTTGCCATGCCTACGCACTGTCCTGTATGTGAAAGCGAATTAGTTCGTATAGAAGGCGAAGTGGCATTACGTTGTGTTAATCCGCAATGTTTCGCTCAAATCTCAGAAGGAATGGCGCATTTTGTTTCCCGCAATGCGATGAATATTGATGGCTGTGGGGAAAAGGTTGTTGAACAATTATTAAAATCAGAACTTGTCAAAGACGTTTCTGATTTATATCACTTAAAGGTAGAAGAACTTGTTCAATTGGAGCGCATGGGTGAAAAATCAGCTACAAACTTAGTAAATGCCATTGAGGAATCTAAAAAGAACTCTTTGGAAAGATTATTATTCGGTTTAGGAATTCGCCATGTAGGAGCTAAGGCTGCAAAACTTATTGCTGAAGAGTTCGAAACGATAGATCGTTTAATGTCAGTAACAGAAGAAGAACTGATCAATGTATTTGAAATTGGTGAAAAAATGGCAGACTCCATTGTTTCCTATTTCGATAGTGAAGATGTGCAGGCATTAATAGCACGTTTACGTGAAGTTGGCGTAAATATGAAATACTTAGGCAAAAAAGTAAATGCAGAAGAAATCGTAAGTGCATTTGTAGGCAAAACAATTGTGTTAACTGGTAAATTAGAACAATTGACACGTGAAGAAGCAAAGGCGAAAATAGAAGAACTAGGTGGAAAGGTGACAGGTAGTGTAAGTAAAAAGACTGACCTTGTCATTGCCGGAGCAGAGGCAGGCTCAAAACTCACAAAGGCCGAACAACTTGGTATAGAAGTGTGGAATGAAGACCGCCTTATTGCAGAACTAACTGAGTAAAGGAGCTTTCAAGACTATGAACCGTCGCTTATTACCAGCAATGGTTGTAACAGCTATGCTAGCGGGCTGTAGTTTACCTTCTTTATCAAAAGATTCAACAGTCGTACAAACAAACCAATCCAAAAATAAAGAAGAAACAACAATTATTCCTAGTATGCAAATTGATGACCAATATTACCGTACACTTTTACCATATAAAGAAAGTGCAAGTAGAGGTTTGATTGTTTCAAACATTAATACAAAATATGATGTAAAAGAGGCCGAAAGCGGTCTATTACGTTTATCTCAACAAGCTTTTGATCCATCCAAATATTACTTCCAAGAAGGACAATATTTAGATAAGGATACAGTCACTTCGTGGTTATCGAGAAGTAACCAAGATCCTGCTGGGCTAAACCCAAGAACAACAAAAAATATGACACCAACAGAACGTGCAAAGAATGCACCAATCTATTTGGCTCATATCGTCGAACAAAATTATTTACAAGAAACAGGTAAAAACAAAGTCAAACTAGCAGGTATTTCAATCGGACTAGCTTTGAATTCTGTTTACTATTACCAAAAAGAACAGTACGGTGCCACTTATGAGGAAGATATTCCGCAATCTAAATTAGAAACTGAAGGTAAGAAAATAGCTAAACAAGTCGTGAAACGATTACGTCAAATCGATGGATTAGCTGAAGTACCGATTACAATTGGATTATTTAAACAACTAAGTCGTTCATCCATTGTACCAGGTACATACTTTGCTTATACTGACGTTGATCAGGGTAGTGCGACGATAAAAGATTGGAAAAATATAAATGAAAAATACGTACTTTTCCCAACAAGTGATACGAACAATCAATACCGTGATATAAACGAAAACTTTACTAATTTTAAACATGATATTGATAAGTATTTTTCTAATTATACTAATATCGTAGGAACAGGATTCTATCAAAATAATAAGATTCAAAAACTAAAAATCGAAATTCCTATTAAGTTTTATGGTACTTCTGAAATTATCGGTTTCACACAATATATGTCTGGTGAAGTTATGGATCAATTCCCTAAAGGTCTGCAAATAGAAGTAAACGTTACATCAGTGAATGGCCCAGAAGCATTAGTTGTAAAAGAAGCAAATTCAAATGAACCATATGTCCATATTTATAATAAATAGATAAAAAAGTTGGCTACCAAAGAATTATGATTGGTGGTCAACTTTTTATTTTTAATATGTGGCAGGAACTTGTTTATGTCGATAAATTGTATTTTTTTTAAAGTGCCAATTTTCTTATTAAAATTTAGATATAATGGAAATTAGGCAACATTTTCAATGTGAAGTATACCAAACCCTTTGGTTTCAAGTGTTCAAACGCGCTTTAGTTAGTAACAGTATCTTGCGCATTTCTTTAGAACAATGATATTATTATCGGTATGGTTATTGATTTCGGAGGTGTGAAAAATGGCAAAACTTTCAAAAGAAGAAGTTAAGCACGTAGCAAATCTTGCTCGTCTTGCAATTACAGAAGAAGAAGCTGAAAAATTTGCAGCTCAACTAGGTGCAATTACTGACTTCGCTGAACAATTAAACGAACTAGATACAACAAACGTAGAACCTACAACTCACGTATTACCATTAGTAAATGTCTTACGCGAAGATGTAGCAGTTAAAGGTTTAGATCGCGAAGTTATGATGAAAAACGTCAAAGAACAACAAGATGGCTTAGTCAAAGTACCACCAATCATTACAGAATAATAGTAAGGAGGGACAACCATGTCACTATTCAAAAAATCAGCGGCAGAATTACAAGAGCTACTACATAGCAAAGAAATTACAATCGCTGACTTAACTCAAGAGGCTTACAATCGCATTGATGCAGTTGATGACGAAGTAGGTGCATTTTTAGCATTAAACAAAGAAAACGCTTTAGCACAAGCAAAAGAAATGGAAGAAGTACCTTTTGAAAATCGTGGTCCACTTTATGGTTTACCAATTGGGGTCAAAGATAATATCGTAACAGAAGGCTTAGAAACAACATGTGCTTCTAAAATTCTAGAAGGCTTCAATCCAATTTACAATGCAACAGTTGTAGAAAAACTAAAAGAAGCTGGTATGGTTACAATCGGTAAATTGAACATGGATGAATTTGCAATGGGTTCAGCAAATGAAAACTCTGCGATTAAACCTGTTCACAATCCTTGGAACTTTGCCCATGTACCTGGTGGCTCTTCAGGTGGTTCAGCAGCAGCAGTATCAGCAGGAGAAGTACCATTCTCATTAGGTTCAGATACAGGTGGTTCGATCCGTCAACCAGCTGCATATTGCGGCGTAGTTGGGATGAAACCAACATATGGTCGTGTATCTCGTTATGGTTTAGTTGCATTTGCATCATCTCTAGACCAAATTGGACCAATCACTCGTAACGTACGCGATAACGCTTTAATCCTTGAAGCAATTGCAGGCGTTGATGAACACGATTCAACTTCAGCAAACGTAGAAGTACCTCACTATGTAGACCAATTAACTGGCGACATTAAAGGTTTAAAAGTTGCTGTACCAAAAGAATATTTAGCAGAAGGTGTAAATGAAGGCGTTCGTTCTGTAATCCTAGCTTCTATCGAAAAACTAAAAGAACTAGGTGCAACAGTTGATGAAGTATCTCTTCCTCACTCTAAATACGCTCTAGCTGCTTACTATATCTTATCTTCATCTGAAGCATCATCTAACCTATCTCGTTTCGATGGTATCCGTTATGGTTATCGTGCAGAAGCAGCTAACTTAGATGAACTTTATACAAAAACACGTGCGGAAGGTTTTGGCGATGAAGTAAAACGTCGTATCATGCTAGGTACTTATTCATTATCTGCAGGTACTTACGATGCTTACTACAAAAAAGCACAACAAGTTCGTACATTGATCAAACAAGACTTTGATAAAGTCTTTGAAGAATATGATGTCATCGTTGGACCAACAACTCCAACTACTGCATTTAAACTTGGTGAAAACATTGATGATCCGATGACGGTTTATGCAAATGATATCTTAACTGTTCCTATCAACCTTGCTGGTGTTCCGGCTATTTCAATTCCATGTGGTTTTGATAATGGTCTACCAGTTGGTTTACAAATCATTGGTAAATACTTCGAGGAAGGCACAGTATACCGTGTAGCAGATGCATTTGAACGTGCTACAGACTTCCACGAAAAAACACCTCAAACTTGGGAGGTAAAATAATATGAACTACGAAACAGTCATTGGTTTAGAAGTACACGTTGAGTTGAAAACAAAATCTAAAATTTTCTCTCCATCTCCAAACCAATTTGGTTCAGAACCAAATACAAACACTTCTGTTATTGACCTTGGTTACCCTGGGGTTCTTCCTGTAGTAAACAAAGAAGTAGTCAACTATGGTATGCGTGCAGCATTAGCGCTAAATATGCACATCAACCAACATACTAAATTTGACCGTAAAAACTATTTCTATCCTGATAATCCGAAAGCATATCAAATTTCACAATTTGATAAACCAATTGGAGAAAATGGTTGGATTGAAATCGAAGTTAACGGTGAAAAGAAACGTATCGGTATTACTCGTATCCATATGGAAGAAGATGCAGGTAAACTATTCCATGGTAAAAACTCTTCATTAGTCGATTACAACCGTCAAGGTACACCTTTAGTTGAAATCGTATCAGAACCAGATATGCGTACTCCTGAAGAAGCATATGCATACCTTGAAAAACTAAAAGCAATTATTCAATATACAGGCGTTTCAGACGTACGTATGGAAGAAGGATCATTACGTTGTGATGCCAACATTTCTATTCGTCCTTATGGTCAAAAAGAATTTGGTGTTAAAACAGAACTTAAAAACTTAAACTCTTTCAGTTTTGTACGTAAAGGTCTTGAATATGAAGAACAACGTCAAGCAGCTGTATTAAATGCTGGTGGCGAAATTAAACAAGAAACTCGTCGTTTCGATGAAAAAACAGGTAAAACAATCCTAATGCGTGTTAAAGAAGGAACAGATGATTATCGTTACTTCCCAGAACCAGACTTAGTTGATATTGTTATCGATGATGAATGGTTAGAACGCGAAAAAGCGCTTATTCCAGAACTTCCTGATGCTCGTAAAGAACGTTATGTAGCAGAGTTCGGTCTACCAGCTTATGATGCTCATGTATTAACACTTTCAAAAGAAACTGCTGATTTCTTCGAAGCAACTGTAGCAACAGGTGCAGATGCAAAACTATCATCTAACTGGTTAATGGGTGAAGTTTCAGCTTACTTAAATGCTGAACAAAAAGAACTTTCAGAAACAGCACTTACTCCTGAAGGTCTTGGCGGTATGATTAAATTGATCTCTGCTGGCACAATTTCTTCTAAGATTGCGAAAAAAGTATTCAAAGAACTTGTGACAAACGGTGGAGATGCTGAAAAAATCGTTAAAGAAAAAGGTCTTGTTCAAATTTCTGACGAAGGCGCACTTCTTAAAATGGTTACAGAAGTACTTGATAACAACGCTCAATCAATCGAAGACTTCAAAAATGGTAAAGACCGTGCAATTGGCTTCCTAGTTGGTCAAATTATGAAAGCAACTCGTGGACAAGCTAACCCACAAATGGTCAACAAACTTCTTTTAGAAGAAATTCAAAAAAGATAATTTAAAATAACAAAAAATAGAGCCGACAAATTTTAGAATTTGTTGACTCTATTTTTTTATGTTAATAAGTGTATTTCATTATGATATAGAAGTCTTTTTACTATGTTGGATTAGTAATATGAATCCGAATATTCCAGAGAAAAAGGAAATAGCAGAGATGGTGTAATAGAAAACATGTCCACCAAAAACATTGTAAAGAAATCCTCCAACTGATGAAGAAATAATTCCCGAAATTCCAAAGAACAATAATGCTAAAACAGTTTGTCCGGTTGCTCGCCATTCACGAGGGACAATTTGATACAAATACTGAATTGCAGCTGTGTAATAGATTGGAAATGTCAGCATTTGTAGAGTTTGAATAATTGCTAGCAACACGGGGCTATCAACTAAACCTGATAAGAAAAAGCGAAGTGCATAGCAAAAGATTGCAATTGTGATAATGAGTAATTCTTTTCCTTGACGCAACCATAAATAGCTTAAGGCAAAGACGACAATCTCAGAAGCCGCAGAGATAAAAAATGCAATCCCAACAAGAGAAGTATCGCCACCTAATGCATCAATATGAATTCCTAGAAAAGTATCATTCATACGTGCTGGGATAGAACTAGTAAAAATCAATAGTAAAAACAATATCATTTCTTTATTGGTTAAGAGTTTCTTCAAGCCGTCAATTGTTACTGGAGTTGAGGAGGTTGGGGCATCAGGAAGCTTCCACATGATGATGAAGCAAATGATACCTAAAATCACAAATAGTATTGAAATACTATTCATACCAAACCATTTCATCACATAGCCTACAACTAACGATAAGACTGCATAACCGAGTGCTCCATATGTACGTACAGATCCGTAACTAGTTCCAGCTGCTTCTGTCATTGTATAATTTAAGCTTTCCGTCAACGGATCTAGTGGCATTAAGAAAAAGTAAACGAGCATGGCAATAATAACTAGTCCCCAAAAGCTGCTCATATTGAATAAGATAAAGCCACTTATAGCAGTAGTGAAGATTAAAAAAAGCATAACCTTTCTCAATGTTTTCGTTTTATCACTTATCATTCCCCATAAAGGTTGAGCAATGATTGTAACAAAACCACCTGCACCTATAATAAGCCCCACATCGCTCGTTGACAGACCCTGTCCTTTTAAAAATACAGGTAAAAAGGGAATGAATAGAGCTAATAAGCCAAAAAACAAAAAGTTATGACCCTTTAAAAGAATTTGTACATTCAATGAATTCCATCCTTTCTTTATCCAATGAATAATATTACAGAATTTATGAATAATAGACAAATGAACGAATTTTCTCACTCTAACATTGTTTTTTTGCGAAAAAAATTGGAACCGATTACACTATTAGCAGGAGGGATAGAATATGAAAACAGAACAACAATATTTTAGTGAAGGTATGCCAATTGAAGATTATATGGAACAAATGACAGTACACAAAGATGATTGTTTTAATGTTTATAATAGTTTTGAATTTCCTCAAGATGAAGATTTTATTTCGTTATTAAGTGAAAGAAACCCCCATATTTTAGTTGTTACGGAAGATTGGTGTGGCGATGCGATGATGAATAATGCAATTCTTCGCCGTATTGCAGAAGTAGCGAATATAGATGTCAGAGTAGTATTCCGGGATCAGAATTTAGAACTGATGGATCGGTATTTGACAAATGGCGGTCGCTCAATTCCAATTTATCTGTTTTTAAATGATCAAGAAAAGGTAATTGGTAAATGGGGACCACGTGCACCACAACTTCAAGAATATGTGTTGAAGGAAAAAAGTAAATTGCCAGCACAAGATGATCCAACATTTGCAAAGAAGCAAAAGGACTTATTTTCAAATATTACAAAAGAATATGCGACGAATGACCAATTCTGGGGTTGGGTTTATGAAGATATTAGTCGAGCACTCATATTAGCACTTGCGTAATGGAAAGATTTGCAGAACATGTCTATTTCGGTATAAAATATATAAAGGTTCATAAATTGAACGAATTCTTTTAAGTAGCTGCCTCTGTAATAATGAAATGAGACAGCTTGTTTTCTTCTTGTTTTAATTTGGAGTTATTGGATGAAAGTGGGGTAGTATCTAATAACTAAAAATAAAAATTTGAAACTATTACCTGAGGAATTCGTTATCATATATTAGAATAACTAGAGTAGGAAGGTAAAAAAGATGAAGCGAGCACGTATCATTTATAACCCTACTTCAGGACGCGAGATATTCAAAAAGCACTTGCCTGAAGTATTAGCTAAGCTAGAAGTTGCAGGTTACGAAACATCTTGTCATGCGACAACATGTGCGGGAGATGCAACTACTGCTGCCAAAGAAGCAGTTGAAAGAGAATTTGATATTATTATTGCTGTTGGTGGAGACGGTACTTTAAATGAGGTCGTTGCGGGTGTTAGTGAATTTGATCATCGACCAAAAATTGGATTGATACCAATGGGAACTACCAATGACTTTGCACGTGCAGTGCATATTCCACGTGATATCGATCGTGCAGTTGATATTATCATTGCAGGAGATAGCATCCCTGTCGACGTTGGTCGAGTAAATGATCGTTATTTTATCAACATTGCAGGTGGAGGAAGAATCACCGAGCTAACATATGAAGTGCCAAGTAAACTTAAAACGGTATTGGGCCAATTAGCGTATTATTTAAAAGGCATTGAAATGTTACCATCTATTAAAGCAACTAAAATGCGTATTGAATATGATGGAGAAGTCTTTGATGATGAAGCTATGATGGTTCTGATTGCCTTAACTAATTCTGTTGGTGGGTTTGAAAAACTTGCTCCAGATGCAAGTTTAAATGATGGGTTATTCTCCATCTTTATCTTAAAAAAATGCAATATCGCTGATTTTGTAAAAATTGTATCTCTTGCAATTCGAGGCGATCATATGAAAGATCCTCATTTGATTTATGCTAAAGCTAGTCAGATAAAAATTACATCAGATGAAAAGGTGCAATTGAACTTGGATGGTGAATATGGTGGCGATGTGCCAGCTGAATTTAAAAACTTAAAACGCCATATTGAGTTGTTTGTGCCAATTAATGATATCCGCGAAATTGATCGTATAAAAGATTAATGATAAAAACAAAAGGCTAGAAAGTGTTTACGTTAATACTTTCTAGTCTTTTTTTGTGTTTAAATACGATACTTGTGATTGCATTAATTTTTTATGGTTCTATACTAATTGTTGGGGTTGTCAA
>NZ_ML122577.1:0-30130 GCF_003844195.1 Rummeliibacillus sp. TYF005 | reverse complement strand
CCCTATAGATTACGTTCATGCTGGGCGCACCGAAAAAAAGGCACCCTATAAAGGATGCCTTTTATATTTAATGTAATATTAATCTACTAAAGATTAAAGTTTAGTTACATTAGTAGCTTGTGGTCCACGGTTGCCTTCTTCGATACCGAATTCAACTTTTTGACCTTCTTCTAATGTTTTGAAGCCTTCGCCTTGGATTGCTGAGAAGTGTACGAATACATCGTCTCCGCCTTCAACAGCGATAAAGCCGAAACCTTTTTCTGAGTTAAACCATTTTACTGTACCTTGTGTCATTTAAATGACCTCCAATAATAAATTTAATTAATTCATTTTCTAATAGAGATAAAAAAATCACCTTTTAAAATGATCGTTACAAACACAATCATTTTTGAAGGTGAATGCTTTGTTTCCGATTAGTTCAATTAACTATTGTATTAATTATATATAATTTTCTTTCATTTGTCCACTAAAACAGGATTATTTTTTGAATATCTTTTTTCTTTGACTCTCAGCTTGTCATTCTATCTATAATATATCCGCCCAAATTTTAATAGCTGTAACTAAGATTAGAACAGCTAAAAAGAGTTGCAACAGTTTAGTATTCATTTTCTTACTCACTTTTGCACCAATCGGAGCTGCGATTAGTCCAGCAATAATGACAATAACTGCTGGGAGATAATCGATTTGTCCAGTTACAATTTTTCCGAAAGAACCTGCAATCGATGAGATAAATGTTACAGCTAAACTAGATGCAATTGTCATTCTTGTTGGAATACGTAAAATGAGAAGCATGATTGGTATTAACAAGAAGCCACCACCGGCTCCAACTATTCCTGACCCGATTCCAACAAAAAATGCTAAAATCGCTGCTAATGGCGCATTAAATTTTACTTGATCAAGTGGGATATCATCGATTTGTTTCTTCGGAATGAGCATCATAATCGCCGCAAGAAGCGCAAGTACACCATACACTATATTAACTGTTGCTTCAGATAAATGATCGGACCCAAAGCTACCGATTAATGTACCAAATAAAACCGCCGTCCCCATAATGGCAATAAGTTTCTTATTTAAGTAGCCACCATTTTTAAAAGCAAGAACACCAGCAATCGATACAAAAAATACATCTAAAGCGCTAATGCCAGACACTTCATGTGCTGTAAAAGCCGTAAAACCAAATAGTGGTGGAACATATAATAAGAGTGGATATTTTACGATGGCTCCACCAATTCCTAACATCCCCGAAACAAATGAACCAGTTAGACCAATTGCAAATAAAACTAGGATATACATAATATCCACTTCATTTCCTTCTTTCTGTAAAAAGTGGCGAGTTCTCAATTGAAAACTCGCCTCCTTTATTAACCTTTTTGAATAAAGAACGTGATGACACCATCATTTTCAGTATGTTCTAAAACAGTGTGACCACCTGCTTTTGCCCAAGCTGGAAAATCTGCTAGTGCACCTTTATCTGTTACATTTACTTCTAGGACTTCACCTGTATTTAGTGTATCCATAGCTTTTTTAGTACGTACGATCGGCATAGGACATGATAATCCTTTTGCATCTACTACTTTATTTGAATTCATTATTATTCTCCTCGTCAATCTTTTCACAAATTATTACTGCAGTTTTATCGAACTGCACAACGGTTTGGACCGATTTCCATTTCTGTTTGTTCATCTTGGTCAGGTGTTATTTTACCCATATTCACTTGACGAATTTGTTGATATGCATTTGGTTGTGGTGGTAGATTTTCTGTTACAACTGAACGGAATTCAGCTTCATCTTTAATATTTAGACCATGATTTTCTGCGAATAGGTCACCTAAGCGTTTAGCTACTGTACCATCTTCGTTTAATTCATCAATAATCATAAAGTGAGCTGGTAACACGATTAAATCTTCTGCTAATTCTCTGTAACGACGATACAAAGTTTCGCGAAGATCGCCTACCCAATCCTCTGCAAATCCAGCTAAGTCAGGGCGACCAATTGAATCGATAAATAAGATATCACCTGTTAGTAAATATTTGTTATCGATCACAAATGATGTTGAGCCAATTGTATGACCTGGTGAATAAAGTGCGCCTACTTCTATTTTTGATGTTCCCACTTGTACAGTTAGGCCATCTTCAAGTGCTGTATAGTCAAATACTGCTTCTTCTGCATCTTTTGGTGAAAGATAATAGCTTGCACCTGTTGCAGCAGCAATTTGACGTCCACCAGAAATATGATCTGCATGTAAATGTGTATCAAAGACATGTTTGATTGTTACATTTTTTTCTTTTGCAAATTCAAGGAATACATCTTTGAAACGTACTGCATCAATAACTGCAGCTTCGTCTCCAGAAATCACCATATAAGATAAGCAGCCTTTTCCAAGACGAACGAATTGATAGATTTCACCACCATCAGTTAAATCTCCAACTTTAATTGGTTCTAAATGCATACTCCAAGATTTCATACCGCCTTCTAGATATGCAACATCACGGCCTGCATCAGAAAGCATTTCTGCTACCATTTTTGAAGAACCTTCTTTTGCACATACAACTAAAACGTCTTGATCAGTAGGAATCTTCGGTAAGATTTCTTCAATGCCGTCTAGTAATTCAAAATAAGGAATGTTCAAATATTCAAATTGATGACCTTCAATTTTCCAGTCTTCAAAAGCATCATGATTACGTACATCTAATATAAATAATTTTTGATTTTCAATTACTTTGCGAGCTATTTTGCTTGCTGGCCATTTTTCTATAGTCATTCAAATTACCCCCGTAGGTATATTTTCATCTTTTTAATTGGGAGAGCTTATTTGCTCTCCCATTAGTATTGTCAAAATTAAAAAGTTAATGTAGGTGAAGCATCTTTTGCATATTCAAGGAATGTTACTGCGCCACCAACATCAATTCCATCGATGAAGTCTTCTTTAGTAAGTCCCATGATATCCATAGTCATTTGACAAGCGATAAATTTAACACCTAGTTCTTGAGCCATTTCCACTAATTCTGGAATACTTGGTACATTTGCTTTTGCAAATCCTTCTGCCATAAATTCTTTTCCTTCAGGCATTGATAATGCTTGCATTGCTTGTTTGTGGATAAGATTAAGTCCTTCAAAAGTGAAGAAAATCTCTACTTCTTTATCTGAAGCTGCTGCTGCAGTTGCGATATTGAATACTTTGTATGCGTCGAAAAGACCACCGTTACTTGCGATAATTGCTACTTTGTTTGACATTTAAGTTCCCCCTAAATTATATTGTTTTTGTTAAATCGCCTTGCCAGTTTGTCATACCTGGTAAGACATTATATACTTTTGTAAATCCAGCTTTGGCTAGTTTTTGAGCTGCTAAATCACTACGTTTTCCTGTTCGGCAAACGACATAGATTTCTTGGTCTTTATCTAATTCATCCAAATGTTCATCTAAATCGCCCATTGGAATTGATTTTGCACCATTTATATGACCAAATGCATATTCAGCTTCTTCACGAACATCTAAAATAAGACCGCCATTTTTTGCGCGTTCTTCAATTTGTTCAATGGAGATCGTTGGCTCGTATGTTTTTTCAACTACTGTATCATTTGAACATTTTCGGATATAGTGAAATAACACGCCATCTTCTTCTGTTACACCAATATATTGGTGACCAACAGATTCTGACCATGCAGGTAAATCTGCTTTTGAGCCTTTATCTGTTGATTGAATTTCTAAAATTTGTCCATCTACCAAATTACTCATCGCTTT
The DNA here is from genome assembly GCF_003844195.1 of Rummeliibacillus sp. TYF005. Taxonomy (NCBI): domain Bacteria; kingdom Bacillati; phylum Bacillota; class Bacilli; order Caryophanales; family Caryophanaceae; genus Rummeliibacillus; species Rummeliibacillus sp. TYF005. The sequence continues at coordinate 26,388 of NZ_ML122577.1, read as the reverse complement.
TTTTGTTTTGACGATTGGCATTGGGCATGACAATCCTTTAGCATCTAATTGTACATCTGCTTTAACCAAAGTTAATATTCCTCCTTATACCTTGTAGGGTATAAAATATTTCATAAAATTATTCAACATTACCTTCCCAAGATAACATTCCGCCAACCATATTGGTTACATCATATCCTAGAGAGTCTAGGAATGCTGTTGCTTGACCACTTCTACCACCTGAACGACATACCATGATATATGGTTTGTGTTTATCTAAATCTGGTAGTTTTGCTTCCAATAATCCTAATGGAATATTGACGATTCCTGGAATATGGCCAGCTTTTACTTCTGCTACTTCTCTAACATCAATTAAGTTTAATGCTTCGCCGTTTTCTAAGCGTTTTTGTACTTCTTGAACAGATATTTCTTTCATGTTATTTACCCTCTCCATGCACTCATGCCACCACGGACATTCGTTATTTTTTCATAGCCTAATTTTTTCAATTGTTTACATGCTTGACTACTGCGCATTCCACTTTGGCAAATTACTACAATTTCCTTATTATTCGGTAATTTCGAAAGGTCAGATCCAAGTGGTATATTCTTAAACTGGCGAATATTTCGTCCTTTATACTCGCCAGGTGTGCGAACATCGATAAAAACTTTATCTTTATCATTAAGTATCGATTTTAACTGCTCTGTAGAAATGGATTTAACACCTTTCGTTGGCATCATTCGCCATGCGATAAATGCTATTACCAAGATAATAATCACAGCTACTTCCATCATGTTCCCTCCCCTAACTTTATCTTAAGTTCTCGTTTTCATTATAATACATATACCCGCATAGGTATATAAAAATGAAAATAAAAACTTCGTTATCATCGACTCTTTACGAGAAGGTTCACTGCTTCTTGAATAGAGTTATTCACTACAGCCGGATCACCTTCCGAATTTTGTACGCATGTAACTAAATTTTCACTTACAATTACGCCAATCGTTCGATCTACGCCAGAACGTACAGCAGAAAGTTGTGTAACGACTTCTTTGCAATCTTTTTCTTCGTCAATCATACGTAGAATTCCTCTTAATTGGCCTTCCATTCGTTTAATACGATTTACAACCTTGCTATCATATGTCATTTCACACACTCCTTTCTTCATGTCGCTGGCTTCGTATTACATGACTAATAATATACCCCTATAGGTATAGTGTCAACAGAAAAAATTATTTTTTTATTTTAATTGGGTATTTTCTTTAGTATGAAGGGCAATCAGCACAGAGATGATTGTGTTTGCTGGGCTTTTGCAGGACTTAAGTTGTTGTAAGAGCGGATACTTTTTTATTTGGAGCGGATTATTTCTTTCCAAGAGCTAATTAAATGGCATCAGGAGCGGATAAATTGATCAGAAGAGCAATTAAGTATTGCAAATGACTACTAAAATATTGCAAATAAAAAGAGTACAACCCCAAAGGAATGTACTCTTTCGAAACGAACCATTACATTGCTGTTAATCCGCCATCAACGATGAATTCTGAACCAGTTGAGTAGCTAGATTCATCAGATGCTAAGTAAAGAACTAAGTTTGAAACTTCTTCTGATTGTGCTACACGTTTAAGTGGAATATGTTTTGAAAATTCTTCTACGGCAGCTTTTGTATCCTCTTGAACAACCATTGGCGTTGCTATGACACCTGGGTGTACAGAGTTTACGCGGATGCCATAGTGAGCGCATTCCATTGCAGCTGCTTTTGTCATACCACGTACAGCAAATTTTGTATCTGTATATCCGATTGCACCGGCAACAATACCATTCATAGATGAGATGTTGACGATTGAACCACCACCAGCTTTTTGCATTGAAGGAATAACTGTTTTCATACCTAAGAAAACAGATACTTGGTTAATATCTACAATGCGACGATACTCTGCTTCTGTTACTTCTAAAATCGATTTAGCCATTGTAATACCTGCATTATTGACTAAAACATTGACTGCTCCAAATGCTTTTTCTGCCTCAGCTAATACTGTTGCCCAATCTTCAGCACTTGTTACGTTTTGTTTAACAAATAAAGCGTTTTCACCAAGTTCAGTAGCTAACGTTTTCCCTTTTTCTTCGTTTAAGTCTGTTAATACAACTTTTGCGCCTTCTTCGATGAATTTTCGAGCATGTGAAGCTCCCATTCCTTGAGCAGCACCTGTAATAATAGCAACTTTTCCTTCTAAACGAGCCATGATGTATTCCTCCAATGTTGGTTATCGAGATTCTGAATCGATAATTTTATACTACATTTGTAAATTAACAGATAAATGATATATTTGTCAATTAAAAAGAAAGGTGCCATAATAAGTTCAATATTTGTTCAAATTCAAGCAATGAAATAGGTGATATTCCATGACAAATAACGAAGATCGTCGTGCAGCTCGGACACAAAAAAACTTAAAAAAAGCACTACTGCAATTATTAAAAGAAAAAGATTTGAAAGATATTTCTATTACAGAAGTAACTCAATACGCTCATTGCAATCGGGTAACATTTTACTCGCATTATAAAGATCTACAAGAATTGTTAACTTCTATTTTTGATGATTATTTAAAAGACTTAACTGATTACTTTCGCAAAACCTTTAAAAACCTTGAACGTTTTTCTTCAAATGATGAACAACGTCATCTCCCAATATTTGAATTTATCTATCAAAATCAGTTTGTTTTTTCTCTAATCTTAAAGGGTGAAGTCTTACCAGGTTCTCAAAATCAGTTTTGTGAAAGCTTAGTCCAAATTTCAACCAACGAATTAACACTTGAAGAGAAAACAGATATTGAGATTCCAGCACTTAACTACTTCACCACTTATGGAAGTCTTGGATTTTTTATCTATTGGATTCAGCAAGATTTCAAGGATTCTCCTGAAGAGATGGCAAAAAAACTAACATATTTACAAGGAAAGATGTTCAACGAGGCAGTTGTTCGAAACAAGCATTAACAGATTTAAAGATAAGACGTATATTATTATCTAAAAATAGCACCGCACTTATAATCTTTGTGCGATGCTATTTTTATGATTTATTCGAAGTCCTGGTAGGTGTATCCCGGAAATCTTACTACTGGCCATTTTTCTTTTCGTAATGTATTCATCAGTTCTGGCCCAACATTTAAATTACTGCTAACAATTTGTTTTGGAGTAAGTGCCATCCATTGAGTAAGAGAAATATCGGCATATTTCGGTGCTTTAAATACTTCTAGATACCAAAGAGTTTCTTTTCCTGTATTTTGGATATAGTGACCATAACAAAATGGAACATATCCCACATCACCAGCACGGATATTAAAAGTTCTAGCTGTCCCATCAGCCGCATACGCTGTCATTCTTCCTTGACCAGAAAGGATATATTGAAACTCATCATTATTGGGATGCCAATGTAATTCTCGCATACTTCCTGGCAAGATTTCTACTAATGCTGCTGAAATTTCGTGCGATACTTTAAAATTCGTAGAATCCACAATTCGTACAGTACCACCTGGAGATTTAATGGGATCTTGACCTAGTAAATCATGTGTGAAATTCCTAGTGCCGAATGGATCAGGAATCGCAACACTATCAATAGGTCCAGGAACTTTTCCTTGGTAAATATACTTTTCTTTCTTAGGAATACAATCGAAAGCACTTAAAGGTGCACCAAAATTAGCAGATAAAACGTCTTTTGGTGTATGTGCAAACCAATCTGAAATCGTAAATGTATCTAAATCCGAGAAGTCTCCAGCATCAAATACTAATAAAAATTCAGTTCCCTCTTCCAACCCTTGAATAGAGTGTGGAATCCCAGGAGGGAAATACCATATTCCTCCAACACCTACATCTGCTATAAAATTTTTACCATTCTGATCAACAGATGTAATTCTTGCTTTACCTACTGTAACAAATCCCCATTCCACTTCTTTATGCCAATGTAGTTCTCTAACACCGCCAGGAGTTAATCTCATATTTACGCCAGCAAGTGTAGTAGCTACAGGAAGTTCTCTATTCGAAATCTGTCTAGACCATCCTCCGTGCTTAAGTGTCATGTGTATCTGAAAATGAAAACACTAAATTAGGAACTGTCCCGGCATCCGTTTTAGGTGGCACTAGTAAATCAGGATTTTCCAATGCACGCAGTATATCTCTTGGTCCGGGATCCGTTGCACCAGCCCCATCTGCACGAATCGGTTCCGGTATTTCCTCTGAGAAAACTTTAAACTCAATTGGTTTTGGCATCATCATCCTCCTATAATATAGTGAAGCACACAGAAAGAACATCTTCCACTCCTTATGTAACAACATCTTAAGAGGAATCGGCGTGGTGTTAACTTTCCATTCTTATGTGTTTAGCTTCTCATCCCTATATAGTTATGATGTCATTTAGATTAGTGTTACGCCTAATTAGTTGTTGGAGTTGGATTCAACTATTGAAGCGCGCCTATGGAAAATAAATGTCCACAGCTTTATATGAAAAAAGCGAATACGGGAACGAATTTACTCGTTCTCATACTCGCATAAAAATGGTATATGTTATAGATTATTTTCCTCTAAAATACAGCACCTTAAACCACTGATTTATCAAAAATGGCATAAAGGAAAGGACATAGATAAATCCTAATTGATAGGTAGTTAACTTTGCTACTTCAAATACACTAGAAAGTCCTGGTAGGAATAATACTGCATGTAAACTCAATGTCCCTATTATAAAAGCATACCAAGTATATTTGTTTGAGAATACGCCAATCGAAAAGATAGATTCTTTGGACCTTGAGTTAAATCCGTGTATTAATCTGGACAAGCATAATGTTGCAAATGCCATCGTAGTGGCTACTACATTATCACCGGTTGAAAGCCCCATTTGGAAAGCTATAATAGTAGAAATTGCGATTAATATACCTTCTAGAATCATTTGAGTCGTAAATTTTTTATTGAGCAATGGTTGATGAATATTTCTAGGCTTGTCCTTCATGATTTTTTTGTTATGTGGTTCTAATCCAATGGCAATAGCAGGCAAGCTATCTGTCAATAGATTGATAAATAAAAGATGTACCGGTGCAAAAGGAACTGGCAATGCAAAAATAGTAGCATATAAAACGACGAAAATAGCTCCAGCATTTCCAGATAATAAGAACATGATGGCATTTTTTATATTCGCATAGAGACTTCTTCCATTTGCAATCGATTTTACAATGGTAGAAAAATTATCATCTGTTAACACCATTGATGAGGCATCTTTTGCTACTTCTGTTCCGGTTATTCCCATGGCAACCCCAATATCAGATTGTTTTAATGCAGGTGCGTCGTTAACACCGTCACCTGTCATAGCTACGACTTTTCCATTATCTTGCCATGCTCTAACAATTCTGAGTTTATGTTCTGGCGACACTCTGGCGTATACAGACACATCTTGCACCTTTTCTTTAAGCTGTTCGTCTGTAAGATCTTCTATTTCATACCCTTCTATCGCTTCTGATGAATCTTTTAAAATACCTATTTGTTTTGCAATAGCCGTAGCTGTTATTTTATGGTCACCTGTAATCATTACCGGCTTGATACCCGCTTGAATACAGCTTTCTACAGCTTCTTTTGACTCTTCTCTTGGTGGATCCATCATGGCAATGAGGCCAACAAAGATTAGGTCATTTTCATCGTTTAAATCGATTGATTGATTGTTTGTATTTTTGTATGTGATAGCTAATACGCGTAAGCCATTTTTTGAAAATTGTTCGTTTACGTCCTCTATCTTTTTGCGAGATTCTTCTGTTAGAAAACTGATTCCTGTTGAAGTTTCGACTTTAGCTATTCTAGATAAAATGACGTCTAGCGCACCTTTTGTAATCATGACATTTTGTTGATCGACACGATTTAATGTACTCATGAGTTTCCGATCACTATCAAACGGAATCTCTGCTAATCTTGGATATTTTTCTCTAACAGCTACTTCATCGAGCTGATAATTCCTTCCTAATTTTACAAGAGCGATTTCTGTGGGGTCACCTATATCTTTCTTTTCACCTGTTATGGCATCACTACATAATTGTGCCATCAGTAGAAGATCTCTTTCCATTTCATGTTCTGTATTGAGTTGATCTTGCGGAATGATTTTTTGATTGACAAATACTTGTTGGACAACCATTTTGTTTTGGGTAAGTGTTCCTGTCTTATCCGAACAGATAACCGATACACTTCCTAAACTTTCAACCGCAAAAAGCTTTCGAATAATCGCATTCTCTTTCGCCATTTTCTGGGTTCCAAAAGCTAACACGATGGTCACTATTGAGCTTAATGCTTCCGGTATTGCAGCAACAGCAAGGGAAACAGCAAACATAAAGGATTCTACTATTTCACGGCCTCTTATCATATCAATCGTGAAAATAAATAAGCAAATTATCGAGATTCCTAAAGCTAGATTTTCACCAAAATGATCTAAGCTAACTTGTAAAGGCGTTTTCTTCTCTTTTGCCGTATCTAGTAGATTGGCTATTTTCCCAATTTCTGTTTCCATACCAATAGCAGTTACAATGACTTTGCCTCTCCCGTTGGTCACAAAGCTTCCTGTAAATACCATGTTACTTTTATCTGCAGTAGCTACTTGATCATCCTTGATTAAATCAGTATTTTTTTCAACTGCTAGTGATTCCCCAGTTAACGAGCTTTCGTTTATTTGAAGATTGTGACATTCTAATAGTCGTCCATCTGCACTAACATAATCCCCCGCTTCTAATAAGAGAATATCGCCAACAACTATTTCTTCTGAAGGAATCTCCATAATTTTGTTATTTCGTTTAACCTTCGCAACTGGTGATGTCAAAGCTTTTAGATTATCTAACGACTGTTCTGCCTTTACATGCTGAACTGTACCGAGAACAGCATTTAAAATGACAACAATCATAATAACAATCGTACTTTCGACTTCTCCTAAAAGAAGAGAAATAATAGCCGCAATCATTAATATAATGACTAAAAGATCTTTGAACTGTGCAAAGAAAACTGCTATGGTACTTGTCTTTTTTCCTTCCTCAAGCGCATTTGGACCGTATTCTTCTTGTCTTATTTGTACTTCTTGATTATTTAATCCTTTTTCTGTTACATCCAGCTTCTCCATGACTTCAACGGATGATTGTTGATGATATTCCGACATGTACTTCCCCTTTCATTATGGATTCTGATATTTCTACTAGTACAAAATCTCAAAATATAAGTTTTTCATTTTGGACGGCAACTAATGTTTTTTATATTTGCCACTATTACTTAGCTTTTATACTATATTCTTTTAATTCTCTTAGTATGATTAGAAATTAGAATCGGTATTTTTCTTGATTAGTGAAAGCTATTTAAAAGTGATAAAATATTATTGACAATCAAAAAACATTAACAATTAGGAGCTGAAAAGTTTGGCAAATAAATTTTATAAAGCAACTTGTATTACACTGATGACGGGATTAATCGCAGCGGGTTCTGCTACGGCTATGGCGACATTGGATACCACAACTGCAGTTGCAAAAAGCATATATAAAGTAAAAAATAGCAAGCTAATTTCTATTAAGACTGGAAAAGTAGTGAAAGGGTTCAAAGTCTTTAAGTCTACCTTATATAAAAACGGAAAGAAATATACTGGCGTTTACAAAGGTTACCTATATAAAAGTGGCAAGAAATTTACAGGCTCTTATAATGGTTATCAATATAAAAAAGGTGCAAAATTCACAGGTAGAAAAGATAATATTACATATAAATACGGAAAAGTGGTATCTGCCAAAAATGTAAGTAAAGTTGCAAAAACAGCAATTGTCTATTTTGAAGATAAAAATTTGCTTCATACATTAAATGACCTTATGGGCCGCAAAAATCTATCCCAAAATATTAAAGTTGCTGATTTAAGAAATTTAAAAGGTACATTGGATTTGAAGGGTGATACGGATGAAAGAGAGTATTTTGGCATGATGGATTACGTGAACATCCAACCACTCGCTTTCTGTACAAACATCAGTGAATTGTCTATTGCCAATAATGCCATCAATAGTCTATTCCCTATCTCAAACCTAACAAATTTAAAGAAATTGGATATTAGTTTTAATAAAATATCTTCTATCGACTCTTTAGAAAAACTAGTAAACTTAACTGAGTTAAAAGTTGCTGGAAATAATTTAAAAGATATATTGGTTATCGGCAATTTCAAAAATCTAAAAGAATTGAATGCTTGGGACAATAAAATCGATTACATCGATGAAGAAATCAAATATGCTACCAATCTTGAAAATATCGATTTGAGTAACAATAGAATCAGAAGTATTTCTGAACTTGCTAGCTTAAAAAATTTAAAAGAATTAAATCTGACTAACAATAAGATCAAAGATATTCAAACATTAAGTGAAAATAAAAACTTAGAAACTTTATATTTATCCTATAATAGTATTTTCTCAGTTGATGGTTTAGAAGCATTACCGAATTTAAAAACGCTTTATTTAAATGCTAACTATCTAACATCTATGAACCCTCTTGCAAAAATCAAGACATTAACAACGTTGCACATAGAATATAATGATATTCCAAAAGAATCCATCCTACCTATTAGTACATGGGGATCTATGGTAGATGAAGATTACGTTAATGATACTAATGCCGATTACTAATAAATGAACAAAAGCCCCATCAAAATGTAGTTTATCCAACATTTGATGGGGCATTTTTGTGAAGTCTTATAACTATTATTTTAATCGAGAATCTATTTTCTGTTTCCAACCAGATGATCCTATTTATCCGCCCCTTTGCTTCGTTTATCCGCTCCCTCACCTCGTTTATCCGCTCCATTTTGAATTGTATCCGCCCTTAAAGCAATTTAAGTCTTATTTGAGTAACTCAGCGCAGCGGAAAATACTCTTATTTATTCGCGGCAAGATTACTAGATTGACCCATCAACCGGGCCGCGTATCAGGTTCAGCAACAATAATTATTCGCTCCCTCCGGCCGTTTATCCGCTCTCTCCATGTTTTTATTCGCTCCCTCGCTTCGTTTATTCGCTCCATTTTAAATTGTATTCGCCCTTATAGCAATTTACGTCTTTAATGTCACCTAATTTCAGCAATATAAAGTTGCATTATAAGCGCAAAAAAGACCAATCGATGTTGGTTCATCGATTGGTCTGGAAATGGCTAGTTCTTTTCTGTTATACGCCTGCGTATGTTTTTAATTTATCGTTTAATTTTTGGTAAATAATTTTCATATAAGGTTCACTCGATTTTTCTACTGCTTCATCCAAGGCCATCCATTGAATGGCACTGTTTTCATCGGGTTTAATTGCTGTTATTTCGTTTTCGTCTGCTTCGATAAGGTATGTTACATTTAGATGCACATGTGTTGCGACATGCTTTCCCTTTTTCACATGGCCGTCTACACCTAGAATTTCTAGAGAATAGATTTCTTCAGAGAGAGGTGTGAAATCTTTTAATCCTGTTTCTTCTCCTGTTTCTTTAAGAGCAACGTGCAAAAGATCAGGGTCACCATCTGCATGCCCCCCTATCCAAGCCCATGATTGATAAATATTATGGTATGCCATTAAAACTTTACTATGATCATGGTTAACAATCCAAGCAGATGCAGTAAAATGAGCAAATTCATTATTTCTTGTTAATGTATCTGGAAAAGTATCTATATATCGAATCATGACTTCTCGATCTTTTTCTTCTTGTTCATTGTATGGTTTATAAGTAACTAATTGATTTCGTATATTCAACTGACTAGCCTCCATTGGTTTATACCATCGTGATTTTATTGTAGCTTTTCACTTTACTTTGGTCAAAGTACCTTTTGAGTGATAAGCATCAATAAATAATTGTTGTGAATCTTGAGGTATTTTTACTGAAAGATAGATCTTCTCTGGGGAGCTATAATCTCCAAAGGTTTTATTGTTAATTCTTATAAAATCTTCATTAACATTCATATATACGTTATTTTTTAATACTTTTTTATTTGTGTCACTTAATTTATTATAAATTGGTTTGTATTCACTACCTGGTCCATTGTTCTTCCATACCATGAACTGCATTGCTCTAGGAACCCCAATAAATGTATTTAATTGAATGGTTGGATTGCTGGCACCACTCAATAATATACCGCGAGTATTATCATTGAGATTGCTTTTATCCCCTATATCTGTAAAGGTATTTTTTTCAATAATAAGATCAGACCAATTCATCACTCGAATGGCATCTGAGTACATATTTTGAATAGTGTTATTACGAATTACGACTTTTTTATGTATACTACCTTCAGAATACTTATGTGTTCCAATAGCTCGATCCAAACCATCGAATACGTTATTAGTGATTAAAACATCGTTATTTGCCTGTTTATCATATTTACTCCAATCATGTGTAAATCCTTGTGTTGCAAGATCAGGTGTATCTAAATTGATGCCTTCTTTATCATGCTCTTCCCAATGTATTGACGAATTAAAAGAAGAATTCTTTATAACAACATGCTTAGATGCGTCGAGTTCGATAAAATGACCACCATACATATTTTCAAATTGAATATGATCAATTGTAATATTCGAGTTATGCCCCATAACAATTCCTAATGATTGAAAATCATAGTTTATATCAATTGTTGCATCGCCTTTGCCGATCAGTTTAATATTTTTTTCTCCATTAAACTTGCCATATACATGCTTCTTATTAGCTTTGGATGGACGGACAAATTGAAAAATTGAGTGGGATGGCTCCATATTCTTTACGCCTGTTTTAATTCCCTTAACAATTTTTACACCATTTTCCAATTGAATTGTAACATTAGATGGTACATATAAAGAATTCGTTACTATATACGTTCCCTTTTTTAAAACTAATTTTCCGCCACCGGTTTTTTCTAGCTTTTCAAGATACGAGCGAAGCATATAATATGTTTTCGTATTGCTATTGTATGTAGAAAATTTCGTCATCTTTTTATCTAGTACTTTAGTTTTGGTAGTTAAAGTATACGTTGGCTTTTTGGGTGTCTTTGTCTTTGCATTAGATATAGATTTTGTTCCCATAAAAATAAACAAAACTACCGCAAAGATTAAGAATGAAACAGCAGCTTTCCTAAAATATTCAAATGGAGTATTTCTTTTTGCCTTCATTTTTAAAATTTCCACATTAAACCATTTCCTTTTTGTTTAAAATATTGTTAATTACAATAGATAAGGACCAATTACCCATTATGGATAGTCTGATTTATATAGTATAACCCATACTTTTCATGTAAAAATATTAAATACAAATAAGAGCATAATTACCCATTTTCTAAAGAATTACTTTACAAAAATAGAATAGTATTAATGGTAAATTATATAAGAATCCTTTCCTATATTTATTTTTTAAACCTTCATAATTATAAAAGAATGGTTTTTCAGAAGAATTAGCACTCTTTATATAGGAATTAAGAATTAGAAAGGAATTCAATTAATTAATGAAAGCAGCAATATATACTTAACGGGCGTTAGTCATATAAAAATGGACATACCATATTTGCATATTATCTACAGTATGTCCTTTAATTTTATGATATTTTACAAGGATTAAACATATTGATAAATATCCATTTGTAGTTTTTCAAAATTAGTAGATAAAATTTCTGGGCGTAACGGTTTTCCACATAAGTATCCTTGGATATAGTCGCATTCTAATTCAGCTAAAAAGGCGAATTGGTTGATATCTTCTACACCTTCAGCGATTATCTTCAATTTTAATAGTTTTGCCAAAGAAATAATCATTGAAATCATAACAGTATCCTGATCGTTAGCGGGAATATTCTTTACAAAAGAACGGTCTATTTTTAAACAATCGATTGGGAAATCTTTTAAATAAGAAAGCGATGAATATCCTGTTCCAAAGTCATCAATGGCGATTTTTAAGCCCAATTGTTTTAATGCATGTAAAGTTTTAATCGTATAACTCGTTTCCATTGTCATACTTTCTGTGATTTCTAATTCTAATAATTCTGGCGATAGCTTCGTTTTCTGAAGCTTTTGTTCTACCATTTGCACTAAATTATGTTGGTAAAATTGACGAATCGATAAATTGACAGCTACCCCTATGTTCCCTAAACCTTCTTCTTGCCATTTTTTAGCTTGTGTACAAGCTGTTTCTAATACCCATTCGCCGATTGGCACTATAAGCCCAGTTTCTTCAGCAATCGGAATAAATGTAACTGGAGAAATAATTCCTTTTTCAGGATGTCTCCAACGAAGTAAAGCTTCTACAGAATCGATATGACCCGTTTTCACATTAACTTGCGGTTGATATTCTAGGAACAGCTCCTTATTCTCAAGCGCTCTATGCAAATCATGTTCCAATATTAGTCTTTCTTCAAGGTACTGTTCCATATCTGGTTGATAAATGAGATAACGCTCTATTTCATTTTGAGCCCTTCCTTTTGCAATCTGGGCATGTTTAATGAGTATCTCCATATTATCCCCATGTTCTGGTGATATGGAAATACCTATGTTTAATTTTACTTTTAAATTAAAATGCTGAACTTGAAATTCTTCTTGCATACATTCGTGAATTTGCTTACTAACTGCAACCACTTCGTCGATATTCCCTAATTCATGAAGAATAATGATAAATTCTCCACCACTTAATCTACTGATAAAAATTTTACTTGGTAATAATCCTCTTAAACGAACCGAAACTTCTTGTAATATCGTATCCGTTATAGAAGAACCGAGTGATTCATTTATAAATTTTAATCGATCAATTTGAAGCATCATAACTGCTGTTTTTGAATTCCTTTTAGCCAACTCTTTAGAAAGATGCTCTTCTAAAAAACGTGAATTTGGTAGTCCTGTCAATTCATCATGATAGGCTGTATGATGAAGCGATTTTTGCGAATGTTCCAATTGTTGTTGGGCTTCAACTAACATTTCATAAGGTTCTTTAACAGAAGAATAATACAATGCCTTTAAGAAATACTGATAACTAACCAATGAAAAGAGATGACCTATTAAATTCCGAATATCATATACATTCTTATAAGTGGTAAACATTAAATTAGCTAATATTAAATAAATCGACCCTATTATTATCATCGATTTTTCTATTGTACTTATTTTTTTACTAAACCATAAATACCCTATTAGCAATAGTTGCAAAAAGATAGAAAAATATTGTAATCCATTTTTTAATGGAGTTGTTCCTATCCCTTCAATTACAAGATCAGGAAACAGATGCCTTGGATAATAGATTACTGCAACCCAAATAACCACATATATAATTGCACTTCCATAAATAATCTTTCGTTGCGCTGGAAAAATACTTTTAAATTTTAATATGTATATCAATAATAGTCCGCATGACAAAGTCAAACTGCTTATTATATAAAACCAAGTGGCCGAATAAGCAGAACTATTTTCGATAAAAAAAGGCATCCCTTTATAAGAAATTGTGTGAAAAGTTTCTAATAATCCTAGAGCTAAAAAAAGAGCTCCAATATACATTCGTTTCTCCCTTTGAGTATATGGGACTATAAGCCAAGCTTGAATCGCAATAGAAAATGATACTACAATAATTAGTATTTCTATAACCAAATGAATTGTCACATAATTATCTTCACCAAATACTCCATAAAAATTGCGGTTGAATATCAATGTCAATAAAAATAACAGAAGTGGTATGATGAACTTCCATTTATACTTTTTTAAAAGATCCCATTTTTCCATTTATCAATATCTCCTTTCCTTAAATTCTTAGTGACTTCTTAATGCTAACGTTAAGTTGGTAAAGGAAAATAGTTACAGGTATTTTGGATTATTAATTCGATATATTTTTACATAAAAATCATATTATTGATTACATTATACCCATATAAATAACATGTTACTAGAATAAATTTAGTTGATTTTTAATATATTAAAATATTCATTCTTATTTTCGCCATTATTTATCCTTTTTAAGGAATTCACCTTTATTCCTATAAAAATAGGGGCTAAAAATATTTAGCCCCCATAAATCTCAATGTGTTGTCCAGCTATGAGCAAATTTTAAAAGCCTTTAGAATTATAATACAATTCGTCGCATTTTCGGTTTGAATGTTTTACAACATGTATCTGCTGAATGGTTTGCTTTATCAGCAAGTGCTTTTAAGTCAAACTCTTCAGCAAACTCTACATTTCTGTTTCTGGATTGATCCATCTGAACTTCTATTTTCTCAGCTCCACATACGTTTCCTTCGGCGTGAAAAAAACAATCCGATACAGTACATTTAACTTTTATATTTGGCATAGCGTCCTCCTCATTGATTTGTTGTGAAAAATATGTTGAGGATAACAAAATCCTTAATATTCTTCAATTTTATTTTAACCAATTCGACTATTTTTATTTTTGGTTTAATTTTTGGATTTTGTTCATTATAAAAAGGACATCAATTTTCAAAAGAAAAATTTCGATGTCCTTTAAGACTTCACTTATTGTGAAATATGGTGTTTACTTTTGGTTTAATTTTTCTAACTCTTTAATAGCCATGATTACTCTAGATGCAGTTATTTCCCCTACTGGCATTAAGTGTATTTCTTGTTCTGGCACGGTTGCCTTTTCAGCTACTCTTGCGATTATTTCATCAGTAATTTCATGAATACCCAAATCAGTCAAAGAGAACGGTAAACCTAATTGATGATAGAACGGTTTTAGACGTTCGATTTCATCCAAGCGATTTTCAAGTACTAATTGTACTAAAATTCCATAAGCTACTTTTGATCCGTGCAATGCTTGATGTGTTTCTTCTAAAACTGTTAATCCATCATGAATGGAATGTGCACCTGTCGTTCTACCATACTCATCCCCAAATCCTCCAACCATTCCTGCATAAACAATAATCGTTTCCACCGCTTTAATAAAATCATCATTTACTTGGCCAGTTTGAACTGCTTTTACTCCTTCTTGGAAGGACTCTAACAGAATATCTTTACACTGTTTTGCAGAATAATACGAAATCATCATTGGAACGGTTTTGTTTTCAATGGTTTTCAATTGTACATCAGCTTCATACCATTTCGCGATTGTGTCGCCAATCCCTGCGATAAACATATCGAGTGGTCCTTTCACTAAAATTTCGGGTTCAATTAATAACAAACTAGTTGAAACTGGATAAATATCAAAACGTACGTAGGCACCAAAGTCATCGTATAGTACACTTAGCGGTGTCCAAGGAGCGCAATTCGAAGCTAAAGTAGGGATTAGTATGACAGGCTTATGCGTATTGTTACCGCTTGCCTTTACTAAATCTAAAACTTTTCCTCCTCCTACACCAATAATGGCATCATATTGCTGAGAAACGACTAAATTAGTAACTTGCTCAATTTCAGATAACGAGCACTCACCACCATATGTATATTCTGTTGTTTGAATCTCAGTCATTTGTGGCCAATAATCTTTTGCCGCTTCCCACGATTTAACACCATGGACAACTAAGGCTTTTTTTACATTTCTTTCTACTAATTTTGACTCTAAAAGATTTAACGCACCCTTTTCCAAAATATATTCACTTGGTGCAGCATGTACATGTATTGTTTTCAATTTTCCCACTCTTTCTAAAATATTGATACTTTTCTATCCATTATAAAGCTCTTAAAGTAACTTTCAATCATTATTTTCAAAAAATAAATTAAAATCAGAACTCTAATAATTATTGATAATGGTTTGTGATAAAAAATCAATACAAAGCCATATTAAGTATGATTCATATCGAAAGGAGAATGCATCCATATGGGAAGAGACAACAAACAAGGAAAAAGCAAAAACAAAGGCTCACTACCACAAACACCCGCGAACCAAAAAATAGCCCCTTCACAAGCAAAAGAAGAAGTAGCTGCTGAGTTACTAGAATTAGAAAAATTAGCAAATCAAAATAAAAATCACCCTCAAAAATAGGAGGTAATTAAATGGAATATCAACGTGCCCAAGAAATCGTTGCCTCACCTAAAGAATTTGAAGTAAGTTATAACGGTGTATCTGTTTGGATCGATAAACTGTTAAATGAAAGAACCGCAACTGTCCATTTGAGACATTCATTGGAAGAAAGATCCGAAGTGGATATTTCCGAATTAAAGGAAGAGAAATTATTGCAATAACATAAATTTCAAGTGGGGATTCTTTTCTCCCCACTTTTGTTAAAGTGTAAATTAAAGTATAATCCACAATGCCATTGATTAAGATACTTTGCAAATCATATTATATTCTGGTATTATATATTTGATGTGTTTATAAAAGTAAAATGTAAGACGGATCTACTATTCTTAGAGAAATCCAAACAATTACATATTTAGCCCTTATAGCTCAGCTGGATAGAGCAAAAGTTTCCTAAACTTTAGGTCGCAGGTTCAAGTCCTGTTAAGGGCATATTTTAACGGTTCAAACCCTTGATATATCAAGGGTTTTTATTTTTTTGTGTAGTAAATATTTATTTTTGTTATTAGTTTTGCAGCTTTGTGTTTTTTAGATAATTATCACTTATCCCTCCTACTTCACTCCACAATTATTTATTCTTTGCATAGAAATTAAATTTAATGGGCAAAATAAAACCAATAGAATATGGAGGTGAAAATCTAATGATTAAAATCACTGCAGAAATTAATTTAAATGATTTCCTTTTGATTTTAATTATCCTTTTTAGTTAGTGCTTGAGTTCTCACAGGACAATGCATTAATTAATGTTGAATACATATTAAACCAAATACATCATTCATTTTTAACCAATGAAGTACATATTCCAATCCTGCTACACCTTATCAAATTCTATGCTTTGTCCTGTTGTTATTCAGATTTGCAATTAACTTAATTACACATTCAGAAGTAGGCCATGATTAGTTTATTCGCTCTTTAGTCGAGTTTATTCGCTCCCGTAGTCGTTTTATTCGCTCTTCGGTCAAGTTTATTCGCTCCATTTGGAATTGTATTCGCCCTTTCAGCATTTTAAGTCCTTTTTTCTGGCTATCTACCATTTCGAAATTATTTATTATCTATCACTTTTAAAATCTTTATTGTCTCCATTGTTTATTCGCTCTTTGATCGAGTTTATTCGCTCCCGTAGTCGTTTTATTCGCTCTTCGGTCAAGTTTATTCGCTCCATTTGGAATTGTATTCGCCCTTTCAGCATTTTAAGTCCTTTTTTCTGGCTATCTACCATTTCGAAATTGATTTATTATCTATTACTTTTAAAATCTTTATTGTCTCCATTGTTTATTCGCTCTTCGGTCAAGTTTATCCGCTCCATTCCAAATTGTATTCGCTCTTTCAGCAATTTAAGTCCTGGTTTCTGGTAATCTACCATTAGCAACAATTTCTCATTTCATCTCACATTCAAATCGCTAAATATACAAAATTATCATAATATTTAGTAGTTAAGTATTGGATTACGGTATAATTAAAGAAAGGAGGCGGAATGGATGATTAAACAATCGGTCATTGAAAATGTGTTAGAAATGGCGCTTTCAACTGGTGGCGACTTTTCTGAAATCTTTATTGAGGACAAATATGTGAACTCACTAACCTTACTGAGCAATAAGATTGAAAAGAGTATATCTGGTCGTGATTTTGGTATCGGAATTCGTATCTTTTCAGGGCTTCAAAGTATTTATACTTATACGAATGATTTTTCAGAAGAAGGTCTTTTATTAGCCGCTAAAAAAGCGGCACTTGCGATTAAGGGTGGAGAAAATGGTACTATTCATCCACTAAGTAAGAGAATATTTCCAACAGTTAACCCAATTGCACAGCTCCCGCTATCGGTTGAGCACGCCAGAAAAGTTGCCGTTATGAGGCAAGCGAATGACATCGCTAGAAACTATGACTCTCGCATTAATCAAGTAGCTGTTCGCTGTTTAGATGAAGTGCAAAATGTTATCGTTGCAAATTCAGAAGGGACATTTGCGGAAGATAAGCGCGTGCACAGTCGACTAGCTATTCAATCTACTGCTTCTGAAGGAAATGAAGTGCAAACAGGGTTTTATGGTCCGGGTGCACATGCTGGTTTTGAGTTCATCGAAAATTTAGACTTAAATCACTATGCCGGAGAATCTGCGCGGATTGCTATAAATATGCTTCATGCAGATGAGTGCCCAAGTGGTAAATTCCCCGTTATAATCGATAATGAATTTGGAGGAGTTATATTCCACGAGGCATGTGGCCATGGTCTTGAAGCCACTGCAGTAGCAAAAAATAATTCCGTTTTTGCTGGGAAAATTGGAGAAAAAGTAGCTTCTGAAATTGTTACTTATATTGATGATGGTACTCTTCCGAACGAGTGGGGCTCCTTAAACATGGACGATGAAGGAGAAAAGACACAAAAAAATATATTAATCGAAAATGGTATTTTGAAAGGTTACTTGATCGATAAATTTAATGCTCGACGGATGCATGCACAGCCAACAGGCTCTTCTCGCCGTGAATCATACCGTTTCAGTCCTACTTCTCGAATGACAAATACCTTTATCGCTCCAGGCACTTCAACACCTGAAGAAATTATTGCAGATACTGAATATGGTCTGTATGCCAAATATATGGGTGGTGGTCAAGTAAATCCTTCAACAGGTGACTATAACTTTGCAGTAGCAGAGGCCTATATTGTGAAAAATGGTAAAATTGAACGCCCTGTTCGAGGTGCAACACTAATTGGAAACGGTGCAAAGACGTTACAACTAGTAGATCGCGTTGGTAATAACCTTGCCCACGGCGCTGGTATGTGTGGTTCACAGAGTGGTAGCATCCCAGTTAATGTAGGTCAGCCTATGATTCGTGTTAGTGAAATTACAGTCGGTGGGACGAAGGGAGAATAAGCGATGATACAAAAAGAATTCAATGAACAACTTCTTCAAGCTGCTTTGAATGCTGGGTTTCAAGAAGCTGAAATATACTATCAAAGCGCTGAATCTTTTGAATGTACCGTTTTTGAAGGAGAGATTGATAGTTATGAAACGTCTGAAGATGGAGGTCTAGGTTTTCGTGGACTATATAATGGAAAGATGGGCTATTCTTATACCGAAAAAATTGATGTAGACTCTATTCCATTTTTAATTGACAGCGCCATCGCCAATGCTTCAATTCTCGATGAGACTGACGGTACAGATATCTTTGGAGGCAGTCCAAAATATGAAAACCATGATTTTTATTTTGAGAAACTTGATAAAGTCGAAATCCCAGAAAAAATTGCGCTTCTTTGTTCGATTGAAGAAAAAATCAGAGCTTATGATCCTCGTATAATTACCCTTGATTATTGTGGATTAAGTGAAACGAAATCCGAACGTTCAATAAGGAATAGCAAGGGGCTTTCATTGTCAGAAAAGAAAAATGGTCTTATACTCTACTTTTCGACAGTTGTTCGAGATGGAGAAGAAACAAAATCCGGCTTTTATATCAAAAGAACAAATGACTTTTATGCCTTGGATGCTGATAATATTGCTAAAGAAGCGGCGGAAGAAGCACTTGCTTACTTATATGAACAATCCATTCCAACAGGGAAATATCCAATACTTTTAAGGCATAATACCGCCGCGTCATTACTCAGCACATTCTCGCCCATCTTCTCTGCAGAAAACACACAAAAGGATCAATCTCTTTTAAAAGGGAAAGTAGGAGAAAAAATAGCAGCTGATCAATTAAATATAATTGACGACCCATTCCACTCATTTTCACTAAACGGAGCCAATTTCGATGGTGAAGGTGTGGCAACTAAAAGACACGCTATTATAACAAATGGTACGTTAAACACATTACTTCATAACCGAAAAACAGCTAAAATCGACGGTTGTGAGACTACTGGTAATGCTGCAAAATCATCCTATAAGGGCACAATTTCCGTTGCGCCACAGAATATGTACATCGCACCGGGTCAAAGAACAAAAGAGGAAGTAATCTCGTCTATTAACGAAGGTCTTCTTGTGACAAAGCTATCTGGTCTCCACTCTGGAACAAATACTATATCTGGTGACTTCTCAGTTGCTGCAAGTGGCTTCTATATTAAAGATGGTCAAATTTCATCACCTGTCAAACAAATCACTATTGCTGGAAATTTTTATAATCTAATGAAAAACATCAAAGAAACTTGCTCAGATTTAGAATTCTCCTCCAGTTTTGGTTCACCTTCTATTTTAGTAAATGAGCTTTATGTAACGGTAGATTAAATATTTTGATTTTTTAACTTTGTGAACTACCAACACGAAATTGTGTAATTGCTTAGCATAAACAAAAATACACAGCACTAATTTATAGTGCTGTGCATTTTTTATTACTCTACTATTTTTGTATACCAAGCCGGATTTCCTTTTGTTGTTTGGTTACCTTTGCTTAAATAATGGAAGGATATATTGTGGGCTTTTAGTTTTTCCATAAAAGGCTTAACTTCTTCGTTAGCTACAACCCATAAGCTTCCATCTTGAAGTCGGTAATCAACAACTTCGAACCCTAAGTCTTGTAAAAATTGGGCGATCGAAGTTTTTCCTTCAATCACTACATTTTGAATAAGTTCTGGTGGAATTTCATTTAAATTTGATAGCGAAAAAGATTTGGATTCGATTTTTTCTTTTTGAGTGAGTATCACTTTTGACTTTTTAGGAATTTCTTCTTTTGTTCGTGGTTGTTTATCTTGAATATAAAGCTGTTTTTTTACTTCTGGTTGTTCAGCGGTTTCTAGCTTGACTTTGGATTTTACTTCTTTTCCTGTTTTAGCTTCTACTTCTGATTCTTTTTCTATTGCCTTTTCTTCTATTTCCACTTCTGCCTCTGTTTTCGCTTTCACTTCTACTTCTACCTCTACCTCTACCTCTTTTTCAACTTTCGCTTCTATCTCCGTTTCAACTCTTACTTCATCTGCTTCAATTTCTTTTTCTATTTTTGCTTTTGTTTCTTCTTTTATTTCTTCTTTTGCTTCAATTTCTATTTCATTATTTACTTCTACTACCTCTTCTTTCTCGACTTTTAACTCTATATCAGCCTCTGCCTTTGCTTCTTTTTCGGCCTCTATTTCTGTATGTGCTTCTGCTTCGTCTTTTACTACGTTGGTGGATAATTTTATAATTGTGTCTTGCTCTGGGTCTTCTTGATTTTTGTTACGTTCATCCGTTTCTTGTGGCTTCTTTATGATTTCTAGTTCAGGGCCATTTTGGCCTTTTTTGCTCTTCTCTAATGGTTTAAGTAATTCTAATTTTTCTGCTACTTCTTGATAACCTTCATTTATTTTATCTTGTGAAATAGGTTTTTGAGTTTGAAATTGAAATTGAATACTTGGTATTTCTTTTTTAACATCTATGCTTAATGTCTTTTCATGATTGGAAGGTTCTTCTTTTAGCGGGTAAATCCCAAGACTTAATAATGTTGCCCAAAGCCCTTCCATTGTTTTGGCTTGATCCGCATAGAAGGATCTGCCATTCACTGTCCAGAATTTTAAGTTTGCCTTTTCTAAAGCTTCGCGCTTTAAAAGATTTTCTTCGTATTTTTCAGTTCCACTCCATTTTTCCCCATCACATTCAACTGCTAGTCGTTCTTTCCGTCCTTCAATGACAAAGTCAATGCAATAGTCTCCAATTTTAAATTTCGGTATTACATAATAGCCCTTTGAGATAATCCATCTCAACACATCGACTTCGAAAGAAGATTCACATTGCTGCTCTAATGCTTTTAACTTTAACGGTTTAATCGGTAATTGCTCGTGAGTGAAAGGAATATTTCCCGGGACAGAATAGTGAGTATCTTGAATTTTAATTTTATTTTTTTTTGCCACAGTCTGTTCTGCAATATTGAAAATCGAGTGGGAACCATCATACAAAGAATAATTTGGAATGTCTTGGATGTATTGCTGAATCAATTCTGTTACTTCTTCACCACTATATTGAGTCGTTGAATAAGTTCCTTTTTCGTCTCCAATAAGGATTACTTTTTCACCTCTAATTAAAACATTCAAAGCAAAAATGTCTAATTGATCACTAGAGTCTAAAATAACTACATCAAATTTTTCATTTGTTACTGGTAAGGTTCTAAAGACTTCTTGAATCGGCATGATCCAAACAGGTATAGCATTTTGAGCTTTTCTGATTGACTTTCTTGCTCCCTCGATAAATTTAACTGCATGTTTTCCTTTTCCTGCACCTATTTTCTTTGTATAGAACTTCCAATCTTTGAGTGCTGATTTTTCATCATCTGACATACGTTCAATTTGGAATAACCAACTCGCATCTTTGATGATTTCTTGTATCAATTTTCTTTGCATTTTCTTTGTATATTGAAGCTGTTTTTTAACAGTTTTACTATTTATATCACTATCTTCTTTTAACCAAGTTTCCATTTTCTTCAGCGTAAATGCATCTTTATAGTTTGTTGGTTCTAGATTTTCTTTACCCAAATTGTTTCTTAAATATTCTGCTGTAAGTGGCATTTTCGCCGCTAATTTATCGAGGTGTGTTTTCCATTTATCAATAATAAGTTGTCTTTTCTTCTGTTCATTTAGTTGTCTTATCAATAATTGCCAAGTATCAAAATCTTTTTCTTGATAAGCGATTAAAAATCCATGAGCAATCGGATGGATGTCTTCTGTTTTTGTTAAATTCACTAATCGATCCAATACTTCTTCGTATGATTGTTGCCATTTTGTTAATTTCATATAATTTAGTGTGTGTTCAATTTCATTTTTTAACTTTGTATAGAATTCCGTATCGAAAATATTGCCTACTGGCAGATTCTCAACTTGAAGTTTTGATGAAAGTGTATTGTTAAGTTCTACGATATTAATAATTCCCTTTAGAATATTAACTTTTTCCTCTAATACTTCAGGAAACTCTTTCACCGTGATATCCATCTCAGGAATGCCCACTTCACTGAAGTTCTGGTTAAATAATCTAGCTAATTTTGTAATAAGCCCTCTATATTCCAAATATTTTTGAAGTGTTATAATATCCTCTAAATTTTTAACGGGTCTACCATTTAACACAGCTGTTTGGAAGAGATATTTGGTTGTTTTCCCTTTAAGCATGAAGAATAGAGAATTTGGCAATTTTCCAGATAGGATCCGCTCTCTTGCCATATCCAAATCGAATTGAATTTCACTAGTCAATTTTTTAGGTAATGCAATTCTATGGCTGATCACCTCTGGATACAGTGAAAGTGCTTTTTCATTAAATTGCGTGATTTGATCAAGAAGTTTAACCCAGTATTCTTTTCTGTTCTCACTAGAAAGTAATTCTTGAATAAACGTGAAGTAAGTTTCTTCTTTTACTAAATATTGAGTTGCACTTATTTCTTCCACAATATCTTTCATTATAAGTAATGGGGACTTTTTAGACGCTGTTAGATCAATTGGTAGAATATATTGCATATCAATATCATCCGTTATTTTCTTCTCTTCTTCCAATAGCGTTTTAAGTGAAGATTCACTGATTAGTTCGTTTTGAATAGACGGCAGATTAGTATGAAGCAGTACTGTGTCTTTTTGATTTAAAGAGTTGTACAGTAAACAGAATTCTTCCCATTCTTCCGCATTCAATGGAAATTTCATGATAAGCGGTAAATCGTCTTTAATCCATTGATAATTGACAGCTGGCTCTGCTAGTTGTTTTGCAACATCATATTTGTATAAAGACTGCTTTTTATACTTAATAGGTGTGCCTTCAGACTTTGCATATTTCTTTAAAATCTTATTATATAATTTTTCGTTTTCGTTGCTTTGAATTAGTAATAGTTGGTTACTTCTTATTTTTTCTTTTAATGCTTGAACATTTAAATTCTCTAATCGATCAGCAATAACACTTATTGCCCTTTCAATTTCCACATTTTCATCTAAATCTTCATCTACTATCGAAACGCATAAATCTTTAATATCGTCTGGAATTTGATCTTTTAGTGTGGCAAGAGGGCTATCTTTTTGTGTAGTTATGAGGATTTTTTTTCCCTCAGTTAAATAATGACTTACTATATTTGCAACTGTTTCTGCTTCTACAGTTTTATCATCAAATTGAACGATAACATTGTCACTTTTTTCTACATTTTGGATGATTTCTTTTTGTTGTTTAGTTGAATTTCGTGGGAAATATAATTGTTCAGGTATAGTGGTTTGAAGGAAATTAGGTTTTGCTTCTTTAACTGTTGGAGCAAATCCTAGAATTCTTTGAATAGTATTTGGGAGTTCCATTCTGTTTTGATCTATGGCTTTCATCATTTTTCTTAAATCATTTGCTAAGATATTGTTCTTTTTGTTGCGAATGATTAAATACGATTCGTCTAAAATAACAGGTATGTTTTTGCTATAAAGTGCTGTGTTTTTTTCGATAAAACGTCCATTTGGATCTAGCGCTTTTGCGAGTTTTTTCCATTCTTCTGTAAGATCTGCTATGAAGTTCATATTCTCAATTTTTTTAATAAGTGATTTAAATTCTTCGCTTTTCGGTTGCGGCAAATCATCCAATAAGTCATATTCGAAATGTAATTTTTTTGTGATATCCTTTAGCGCAATCATGTTATCTTCTGAATTATAGGTTAATGTAACTTTTGCTGTAAATAGAGGAAGTTCTATATCTTCTCCTTTAGCTACTCCTCCCCACTTTAATATTCCCTTAGTTAGCACTATTTCAATTTCATCACTTTTGTCCTCTAACGTTTTATAAACCTCTTTTAATTCCGCATAAAGATGGTTAGCCCGGTCAAATTGCCTTTTCCTAGCTGCCCATGCTTTCCATTCGGCTAGTTGTTGATCGTTTTTGTTGTTTTTACTTTCTTTTAGAATATCTTCAATCTTTTTATGATTTTGGATGGAAGTAATTCCTGAGTCTTTATTGAGCTTTACATTTGTCCATTTAACTAATTCTGGATAAGGTCGAGGGCAAACAAGAGCTGTATGTTCGAGAGTGGGTTTATGTATTTCGAATAAGTTGGATGGTTGCCCGCATTGATTGCCAATTGTACAGCCCTCAATTTCACCTAGTTCTTCAAATACCCAAGTTTTCTCGTAATCTTGAATCGTCCGAACGGTTTTACTATTTAAAGATGATAGTGCAAATAAATATTCAAAAAATCTTTTTCCTTTATCATTAATTTGGTTCTGCAAAATCAACACTCCTATCTTTTTCTGTCATATATCTAGAAGGCCATTCAGTACCCATTTAACTATTTAAATATATGCACTAAAAGATAGACTATTCCTTACAAGAGGAATAATTAAACATTTCTAATTAGATATTGTAGTTTTCCGAAATCTTGTTACGAACTTCAAATTACGGAGCTGAGATTAAAAAAATGCTCTTCTTCATATAATGAGGAAAAGCATTTTCTATACTTAATCAGAATTTAACTTATTGCATTAACTGCTATATCAATTATTCACTTAGTTCTTTCTTCATTTCTTTCAATTCTTCTATTTGTTCTTTCGTCAGTTGGATTAACTCCGCTGTAGCTGTATCAATGATTTTAGAAGCTTGCAATTGTTTTAATGTTTCCTGTGCATCTTCAAGCATCATTTCAATATTTTCAAGTTTTAACATTCCCATTTAATCTACTCCTTAAAAAACATCCTTTAAAGCTTTTCTATTATAGCTTATTTTAAGTGTTACCGCATGAATTCTAAGTCTAATTGTTATGTGAAAATCAAACAGTTCAAAAAAATTCCGTTTATTTTATAGACAATAGTATAAGCAAAATGTTGTCAATAACATATTCTAATACATATATTTTTTCAATATCCAATTACTTATAGTCTCATTAAAATTTTTATTTAAAAAGAAGGAGTTTTTCTTTTCCTGTAGAATATAACAAATAACAATTTTCTAAATTTTCTTTCTATTTTAAAGTTAGGTAATAATTTTCACTATTTGAGCACATATTATACATAAACAAATTTCTGTTTATGAATATAAAAAAGGAGTTGATAGAGATGAAAGTAGTTTTGATTAATGGGCAATACTTAGCCATTATAAACGAATCTCAAGTTGTTGAGACGAGAGAGCTGCCAGAAGGTGTTAATCTTGGTGCAATGGGAGAAGTCGAATATGACCACCAAACAGGCCAAATTATCATTGATGGACAGATTTATTAATCTTAGTCCATCTTTTTTTATTTCCGTTTAAAAAGGCTATCTTGAAAGCCTAAATAACCTTCAAGAATAGCCTTTTTATCATTTTAATTTGATACCTGAACCTTCAAAAATGAGCTTGCTGATGCATTTTCATAATTATTGGACTTTCACTTTTTTAACCTTTGACTTATTTCCTGCTTTATCTTTTACATAGATCAATATTTCTGTACCTTTTTTATACGTTTGAATAGTTCCTCGTGCTGTTCCTTTGCTTGAAGCCTTAAGTGTTTTAAGCTTTTTCGTATTTTTATATACATAAATCGTTGCATTTGGCTCTGTAAAATCGAGTAGGAGGGAGTGATTAACTCCCG
>NZ_ML122576.1:0-33986 GCF_003844195.1 Rummeliibacillus sp. TYF005 | reverse complement strand
TTGAACGCTCAGATATGGTAAGATGTTGATAGCTCATAACGATTCCTCCTCAGATGTTTGTGTGGTAACTAACATTTTACACGAGGACGTTATGGGCTTCTTTTATTTTGACTTACAAGTGTTGCACTTAATATTACAATTCATCATAAGCATTCTCTATTAATTCCTCATATTTCTCTAAATTAGATTGTTTATCGCCTAATATAACTTCAAAACCTATTTTTTTTGCTCGAGCAATTGCGTTTTTTATATGGGTTTCAGGAATTCCTACCAGGAATAACTTTTTCACTTATATTACATCTCACTTTCGAACAAGCATTTATAGCAAAATTAATGGCTTCATCTGTGTTTTCACCTACTGTAATAACATACGCAATCCGTGAATCATGGAATATATCAGGTGGTAACCCTACGTAATCACCAACTTGTTTTTCAATTACAAAATCTACAACACCTGGCATTTCTTTAATTTTTTCTATTCCTTCCCATGCATGGACTGTTCCTGCAACTTCAGCAGTTAGGAATTTTACACAAGCACCTTTATTCTTAGATGAGGTAAAATCGAACTCTTCACCGATTGCAGCTAATAAATTTGCTTCTGTAATATCTATTCCCGTGGCAAGTGGGATTAAGTGAGTAGTAATAAAATCCCCTCCCAATCTTCCATTAATTTCAACAATTTTATATCCATTTTTGGTCATCATAATTTCGGCATGAAAACCACAATTATCAAGTCCTAATGCATGTATTCCGTTCTCTGTGATTGATAATAATTCCTTTTCTACCTTCTCAGAAACTCTCGCAGGAAAAGCGTGTTGGTATTCCTCAAAATAGTAATCTGTCCACTTTTCGGTAATACCTGCAAAATGGATATTACCATTGGATATTATTCCTTCAACACTTATTTCCTGACCTTCCATAAATTCTTCTACTAAATATTCATTTGGATAAAAAGAAAACATAGCATCATTGTTCGGTGTAGTAGAAATAATTAATAGATCATAAATATTTTCTAAGTCTGCAGGAGAAGTAACTTTAAAAACACCTTTACTGGCTGAGGCGCCAACAGGTTTAACGATTAATGGATAATCCATTAATTTGCTAGCATTTTTAAGTTCTTCCAAGGTAGAAAACTTTTTGAATTTTGGATGAGGAACTCCTGATTTCCTCAAACATTCACGCATTTCACCTTTGTTTCTAGCACGAACAGCTGAGGCTACAGAACTCCCTTTCAATCCAAATTCTTGAGCAATTACTGCTACAGGGACTACATCTCTATCCCAAAAAGTAATAACGCCGTCAAAATGGATTTGAGTATGTTTTTTAGTCAAAATAGAAATGGTTTCATTTATATCATAGGTATTTGCTTCAATAAAATGATCTACAAAAGGAAAGGACCACTCCGGTAATGATGGACCAACTACTGAAACTTTTAATCCCAATCTTTTTGCTGTTTCTAACGTTAGAATCTTTTTGATATATGTAGCATTAAAAAACAAAATATGCTTATCCTCCATACGTCTATCCCCATTTCATTCTTAAAATAATGTAGTTAATATCCAATCAAATCCCATACTAATAAAATAAATTCAATCACACTATCACCTCCTAGCAATTTAATTATTTCAATTTTTAGAAATTTCATGATAAAATGTTAGCAATTACTAACTGTTTTAGTGAGGTGGTTGAGTTTATGAACACTAAAATTGGCTGTATCATTCGTGAGATTCGAATAAGTAAAAAAATCAAATCAAATGTACTTTATAAAGAAGTACTATCTAGACCTTCCATAATAAAATTTGAGGAAGGCGAAAGTGATACAACTGTGGAAAGATTTTTAATCCTACTCGATAGGTTAAACATTACTTTAGAGGAATTTGTAGCTATTTATAAAAATGGAGAAAATCAAGATTTATCTTTGACCTCTAGCTATATTCAGGCCTTTTATAAAAAGGACCTGGCTAAATTGAATGATATTTATTATTCAACTCAACAATTGTATAAATCAACAAAAAATCAAAAGTATTTACATTATGGAGCCATTATTAGTCTGTTAATTGATTCGATACAGAACAACTTCTCACATAAAAACGAGAAGGATATTCTCCAAGACTATCTGATGAGGTGTGAGACATGGGGATATTACGAATTAACTTTATTTATTAACACTCTGAATTTTTATTCAAATGAATTAATAGACACCGTATATAGAAACGCAAAAAAAAATCTTTTGAAATACAACCAATTGCCACGCTATCGAAATGAATTTTCTATTTTACTATTTAATATTTTGGAAAAAAAGTTATATAGTGGATATTATCGTAATTTAGAGAAGTATTTAGACGAATTAACAGATTTTAAAAATCAAAATAAAGATGTTATGTATTACCAATCTATGGTTACTTATTTTGAAAATCTTATAAATATTATTAAAAATAATAATATAGAAGATAATGTGAAAAGTATTGAAAATATTATTTCGATATTTAAGTTTCTTAAAATGGATTACAAGGCAGAACAATGTCAAACACTTTTAACAAGCACCTTAAAGCGAAAAAAAGATCCAAAAGTTATTTCTTTAAATCTAAATAATTCTTAATTGCATTTCTAAAAGATTTCATACAAGTCAAGGCTGTAATATTTGTGGAGATATAAAATGATACTGAGGGAATTTTGCAGTCGTTCAAATCCATCATAATTTTCACTGTAATACTCTCTAATTATTTATTTAAAACTCTACATTTGTTATAATGTTATATAAATGGCAAAAGGAGGTATATAAATGAAAGCAAAATTTTTAATTGGATCGACTATTGTTGTTATCATTTTTGGGATTTTTGGTGCTCGTGAATTAATTGGTTTCACACATGGAAGTGACGGCAATAAATCAACAAACGATAACGTTGTTGAAGGAGTTAGGGAAACAAGCGAACCTAAATTATATGACGAAAAATTTCGCAAATGGGCTTTGGAAATGAACAAAGTACTTTCCAAGCCAATGGACAACGCAAAATTGAAGGAAGCGAACAACGATGAAGGTTTCGAATATTACTTGAAGGCACAAGAGGTTATTGGGGAATTTCCGAATCAATTGCTTAAAGATAGCAAAAAAATAGAAAAGGAACATTCGAATTTGTTTCTTCTATCCAGTTACATCGGTCATAAACAATTCGTTCGCACGGCACATTTAGACCCTAATGGTAAAATGAAGGAATCAACGGAATTTATCGACCAGTGGAAACCGACAGATGAAAACATGCGACAAGCATTCGAATATATGAAGGAGATTGTGAATGATATCGACGTTGTGGTCAACCATAAAGGAGAAGGCAAAATTTATGGTGTGACGCACCTAAATAACGGAGATAAGGTTTCCGAAGTTGAACAATTTTTAAAATTTAACTAAATACGAGAAAACTGCTCGTCGTCTTTTGTAAAAGAATAAGAAAATTTACGTTAGGTACAGTGTATAGGCTTGGAATGTTAATTGTTTTAGTTTTTTTAAGATAAAATTTTATAAAAAGGTTATTGATTCCCCCTTCCTGTTGTGTCTTATGTTGTCATAGATATGTACATGGTTGTGTGTCGGTGTTCGTATCCTCATTTTACTATCTTTAAACGAATATACGTTTGTGTCATGGCTATAATAAAAAGGGCACCGAATGATCGATGCCCTTTTCGTTTGTAGCAGATTAGAATGTCAACGTACCTGTATAAGTACCAAAATCAGTGGTGTACTTACCAGTTTTAGGATTCACAGTGAACCAGTCCAGTGTGTTTCTATGGTCATCTACATATTCTGTTAATTGGAAATAGTAATTTCCAGATGGCTTTGTTTCGATATATGTTGCAGTGTAGCCAGGAAATTTTTTCTCTAATGCTTTTTTAGCTTGATTGATAGTTGCTGCCATGTATAAATCCCTCCGAATTGTTTTTTAAAGCAGATGTTCTGTAATCTGATACATATACTTTGGTGATCCTTTGGCGCACTCACTCGACACCCTGAAATCATGGTTAGTTCCATACTGTGATGCTACCCCTGATCGGTATCCCATTTCTACCCATTCACCCTGTGTTTGTTCCCACATGTCCAGATAGACACGATATTGGAATGCACAATTCCCAGGTGTTGACGTGACCGTTGCTGCGATATAACCAGATTGTGATGATCCGCTTAGTACACCTTTTGTTCCTGAGCTACATGCATGCGGATCGAAAGTTGTTGATACTGCCATATATATTTACCTCTATTTCATAAGAATTCTACTTTTTAAGATTTTAACGAATCCAAACTTTTGAATAGTACGTTCCATAATCTGTTTTAACTTTCACACGTACTGCTAAACCTTTTTTAGCGATATTACCAAATGTTATATTGGCGGTACTACTCTTTTTTAATGTACCGCTTTTTGACATTACATCTTCAGCCCATGCATCGTATTTGTTAGCACGTTGAAGCGTTGCTGTGAAATTATTTGTATAACCTCCATTTGGATCTTCCTGTGTTAGTGTTAAATAAACGTTCAACTGGCATTGTTAGAATCTGCCTCCCCAGTTGCAATTGCTAAAGCATTTCCTTCGTAACCTAATGCCATGAAACGAATTACATTAGCATATCTTTCGTTCACTCTAGCGAAATCGGAGAGGATTTCAGCTTCTTCTAACTTATCAAGGAGTTCTTCTTCTGCTGAAACTACTTTCCAGTTTAATAGATTTGCAAGCGTTGTTTCACCTTCTAAGTCAGAACCTGCTATTCTTCTGTCCAGTGAATCTAGTCTTGCTGATACGTACGAAACACCATCCTTATCATCCTTGTTTCCCTTTGTTTTATATTGATTCCAAGTATGCTTTTCAGCAAAGTCAAATCGACGAATTACAATATTCTTGAAAGTAGAACCACCAACTTGAAATGATTCAATTGCTTTTCTAAAAGAAGTCGATATTTGGTTGGGTGCTAATGAAATGTGGCTTGGTATCTTTTTAGTGTGTCATTGATATAAGAGGCGTATTATGAAGAACCAACTAATGATAGTATTGTTGAGTGATTATAAATTTATTAATTTCCAACAAAACTATAAAAGTGTCAAAGTCTATATATCGAAGATTTTGACACTTTATAAATAATATGGCGGTTAGAGTCGATCCCCTCACCTAAAAACGCTTATCTTGGAGGAACAAGAATCAGCATTGGCTAACAGCAGATTAACAAGCTTTCATAAGAAACTAGAGAAAGTAGATTTAATCATATTAGATGAAATGGGTTATCTCCCATTTGGAAAAGAAGGTGCAGAGCTACTATTTCAAATTATCACAGAGTGTTATGAACAGAAAAGATTGATTATCACATCAAATCTAGAATATATTCATTGATATCGGATATTCTCGGATTTACGCTTAACAGCTGCATTAGTGGATCGATTGATTCACCATGCCCACGTAATTTCATACACAGGGACGAGCTTCCGATTAGCTCATGCATTATCAAAAAGAACTTGAAAATATTGGGTTGCAACACTCTGCATTTTTCTCTGCAATTCTCTGCACTCTTTACTTGCAACATACATTTGTTATCTCTTCACTCACCCAACATCTTCAACGTATTTTCTCCAAGCTCCCCTAATCGCCAGATTGCGACTTTATGGTAACCTTTTTTTCTTATTTTTTTGATCCATTCTAGTAATGTTGTTGAGTCTGCATACCAGACTGTATGCTTTACGTTGTAGTCGTCTAGATATGTGAAATAAAGACTGCCACTTGCAGGGTCGCGCTTTATAGAAGAGGTGCTTTTGTTTGCTAATTGTGCTGCTTGTTTTTCTGTAAGCGAAGTGATGTTGCCATTTGTTGACCAGTCAAAGCCACCAGTTGCAATTGCAATAGCTGGATCGCCAGGTATATTTTTCATCCGCTTTGCTAATTTCGTTATAAAAGCATAATCTGCTTTCGGGCCAGGTTCACTGTGGGTGCCGTACAGATTATAAGCCATCATGACATATGTTGGTCCTTTTGGTAGCTTCCATTTTTCAATGGGCATTCGAGGTTCCAAAACAATTCGAAGTTTTTTTCCTTCTTTATGTAGGCGTTGATATAATTCCGAGTAGAATGTGATTAGTTTTTTCCAGTCTTTTTCTTTCACCATTTCAAAGTCAATTTCTACTCCGCTAAGGTCATATTGATTTACTACATTTATCATCTCATTGATGTGCTTTTCTCGACTTTCTTTCGTAGCTATTAGTCTAGTGATTAATGTTGAGTCTTTTTGAATCGTGGTACCATCTGTATTTATAATGTCGTTCACAATAGTTAAATCTATTTTTTCTAAACCCATTTGCTTTGCTGTGTCTAAAAATTGTGGCATGGCTGTTTGCATTTGTTCGGTAAAATACAGCTTATCTTGATTATCAAAATAAGCTGCAAAAATTTGAAAACTTTTAAGTCCGTTTGAAAGCTGTTTTAGATCATGGATGCTTGCCTCCCATTGCCAATCCACAACCCAAGTTGACAATTGCAGAGGAGGTACCGTTTTGATAGCAGTTTCTTTCACTTTCCCAGTAGATGTTAAATCTTTTTCTTTTATACATGCACTAACTAGAGCTGCAAATATCACTGTCAAAATCAACGCCTTCTTCACCACATAGCTTACTTCCCTTCCTCTTTTCTCTTTTTAGAAAGTAACAATCGCCCAATCAATCACAGCGTCAAATCCTTTTTTTATTTGACTAGTTGCTTTCATCATACCAGAAGGCTTATTCGTGAATAATTCTGATTGATTGTTTTCGCCATGCTCTAAATTTTTCACTTCCAAATCTTCAAACACACCGTCATAGATATCGTCCTTCTTGTTTTGCTCATTGTACTCTGATTCTAGTGATATCCCACCTCTTTGAATCTCTTTATCTATTTTCAACTTTGAGATGAGCTGTTTTTTACCAACTGATAGGGATAACTCGTCCCCTTTTAAAGTTATTTTAAATGTTCTAGTCTGTTTAATATTGGTTGGATACTCATCCTCATCAGAAGTACCTCTTCCAGACTGCGTTTGTGCCTTTGAATAGTAAGTTGCTTTTTCAAACGTTAAATCTTTTACATTCCATTTTACAGGATCTAATTTTTGGCTAAAGAGTTCCGTGGCTTCTTCCCCTTCTTTTTTCTCCTCAACAGTTAGGACATTGTTGTTGAGGTTAATGCGAATGAAAGCATCTTTCTTAAGATCATTACGTAGATAAATTTTTTGCTGTCCTACTACATTCCCAGTTAGTTTTACTTTAAGTTGTGTATCTTTGTAATGATCGCTATCCTTCAAATAAATTTTACCTGCTCCACCCGCAGTAGAGGTTAAAGCAATTCGATTGTCGATAAACTCAGCAGCTCCATTCAGTTGTTTCCACTTTCCGGCTTGTTCCTCGTCACCACTGATAAATTGTAAGTTCTGTTTACTATCATGATTTAAGCGCATCAATAGATGATTTGTATACCAAAAAGGTTCTGGTTGAACCCTTGTTAAATCATAGAGGTTCTGTTCACTATCGTTATATGCATGTCCTTCTCTATTAAAATGCATTTTAAATAGTTGCTTGATATTTTCATCATTTGCGTCCGATACTAATGGATTCATGCCTTCATACATCGTATTTGCATGCATAATCATATAGGTATTCGGTACGAAGCCTAATTGTTCTGTGTAAATGTCCTTCATCAATTGATAATCTTTTTTAATTCTTTTTTCCATTTCGTCACGATGTTCAGTCGGAATCATATTCTCATCACGTTTAAAATCCATCAAATAGTGATTGTAGTATTCAATATTTTGTTTATTTCTTAGTTGGTTTTCATTTTTAGCACCAATATAATTTCCAGAATTATCAAAAATATTGATATAAGAAAGTCGATACCCATTCGATCCAAGCTCCCAATAGCCTGTTTTCAACATTTTCAGCATATCCTTGGGTTGCACAAATTTTCTGTCGCTATTCCCCATCTTATTTGCATAAGAAAAGAATGTGGCTTTAAAATTATATTTTTCAAGCAGTGGTTGTGCGTAAATACTTGAATCGTTTCGCCCATCCTCAAATGAAAGGAATAGTGCTTTTTTTGGTAAAGCCTTTCCTTTTTGATAAAAGTCTAATATATCTTGTTGTGAGATTGTTTTATATCCTTGTTCATACAATGTACCCAGTTGTTTTTCTAGTTGTTCCTTTGAAACTAGTTTAGGACTGCCTGTTCGATCGACGCCAAAATAAGATAACGCGATAAAACCACTCGTATTTTGCCAATCGGCTTTTACCGGCTCTTCATAGTGTTTACTATTGAACACTACTTGATAAAGAAAAAAAATCAGCAAAATTAATAGTAGTGTTTGTATGACTGTTCTAGTGAATTTTTTACGATTCTTTCGTCGATAATCAAGGGCAGTGTTTGTGTTTTCCTTTGTCATTTCTGCCATCTACACTCCTTAAATTGTTTATCTTACATTTATGGCTTTATAAAGGTAATTGGATATCCTTAGATAGTTTGTTTTTTCGTTTTCTTGCTTCTTTTTTATTTTTTGCTTCAACATCTTGTGGTGTTTCTCTCGTTCCCCACGTTGATTTCCAAAATGTAAACCAAGCAATAGGCATTTGCCAAAGTAAGACAAATTCGTAGAAAATACAGAAGTAAAAACCAAACACCCATAACTTACTTTTACGGAAGAATAGATGGGCTAAACTCATCAGCATGGCCATTAACAGAAGACCCATTAAAAATGTCCCAGGGAAGATGTGATGCAATAGCGGCACATATACCAGATTGTATAAAACAACAACAGGTGCAGCAATTGGCACGATTAGACCGATGTAAAAGAAAAGCGCCATAAACGGTTCTTTTTTCCATATAAAAGATCCAGCTCTAAGTGATTCTCTCAACCATGAACGTTTCCATCGCATTTGCTGCTTTAAGAAAACATTCATATCTGATGGTACAATCGTTGAACAAACCGCTTGGTCCTGATAGCCTGTTCTGTGTGTTTGTAAAATATAGTTTGTCATACTACGATCATCCCCAAAAGTCGCAGGCTGTCCTAAAAATTTCTGGTTAAGCCATGCATCCTTATGTTTGAGGATCAAATCTTTTCGATAACAGGATAAGGGACCTGACAAACAAGTAACACTATCGAACCAAGACTCCGCTGCTTTCATAATTCGAAAAGCGACATAATAACGAACCGTTTGAAGCTTTGTCAGCATATTTGTAAATTTGTTTTCAACTTCTGTACGCCCTGCTACTCCCCCCATACGAGGATCTTGGAAAGGTTGAACGATATGTTGAATTGCGGAAGGATCAAGAAAACTATCCGAATCTACAAATACGACTAAATCGTGTTTGGCCATGTCTACACCTTGGACTAGTGCTTCTCTCTTCCCTCCGTTTACCGGTAGCACATGCATTTTCAATCTTTCTTTCGTCATAAAGCGATCTGCTTCGCGATGAACCATCTCAATTGTTTTTTCGATCTCTTTAACAGTCCCATCAGTAGAGCGATCATCTACTACGATTACTTCTAACTTATCAACGGGATAATCTTGATTGATACAACTTAATATTGTGCGACTAATCCATTCTTCCTCATTAAAACAAGGAATAATAATCGACACGCCAGGTGTATAATTGGGATTGATGGGCACATCTCGATAAAATGCGCCAAATAAGTATCGCGTGAGTAAGAAGGCTGCAGCTATCAGACTATATAAATAGAGCAATAGATTATATTTAAAATAGATAATACTCTCTACTCGCAATAACATAACAAATAGAACGGCCACAAATAAGAAGGCACTGGCTGTATAGACTGAATAGCCCCATCTCTTTTTCTGAAAATATTCAGTAAGAGGCTTTTCAAATTGAATAGCCATCATTTGTTTGTCGTTTTTCTCAAATATCCTGATCGTCGTAGCATTTATTTTTACTTTAGACTCAAAGCCTTCTGGCATCGTTCCTGAAGGTATATTGAAACGAGCTATTACTTCAGCACCAAGTTCAAATGGGTCTACATTTTCATTTAGTTCGATTAATAGCCCCGTTGAAGAAATATCTACAGCTTTCGCCTTGATTTTCCCCTTTTTCTTTTGCCCTTTTTTCACAAGTATGACATCAAAACTTGCTTCATATCTCAAATTGAAAGTTCGGAATTTTTCAATATCTTTAGATGCTATATTCTTTGATGATTCGTTGTCCAAGCTACCTCTTCGATCATCCATCATGCGAATATTTTCTGGATCAGGCACGTTTGATAGAATTCTTCTATCTAATCGTGGTAAAGTTAGTACTTCTTTCACTTTCTTCTTTTTTCTTTTTTTAAATAACATCTTTATCTATAGCCTCCAATAACGATAACCAAAATGCTCGCATTCAGCTTTGTCATAAATACCTTTTATATCAATCATGACCTTCGTTTGATGCTGATCGTACATGTCGTTTATATCTTCTAGGCCTAAATCTGTAAAAATACGATGTGGAGCTGCCATAATGATGACATTCAAATTGTTCAATTCAGACATATTCGTTAGTTCAAAACCATATTCTTGTTGGAATTGTTGCTGATCTACTAAAGGATCTACAACTTTTGGTATGACACCGTATTCTCGGAGCTCTTTAATAATATCAATGATTTTTGAGTTTCGAATATCCGTACTATTTTCTTTATAAGTAACACCTAAAAGACCGATATTAACTTTTTCTAGATCAAACTTATACTGGACTAGCATTTTGATGATTTGTTGGGCGATATAGGTACCCATTCCATCATTAATATGTCGGCCCGCTAGTATTATTTGAGAGTGATATCCTTCAGTTTCAGCTTTATACGTTAAATAGTAAGGATCGATACCTATGCAATGGCCTCCAACAAGTCCAGGGGTATAGTGATGGAAGTTCCACTTTGTTCCTGCAGCTTGTAAAACTTCTTTTGTATCGATACCCATTTGATGAAACAGCATAGATAGCTCATTCATCAATGCAATATTAATATCTCTTTGTGTATTTTCAATTACCTTTGCTGCTTCAGCTACTTTAATACTTTCCGCTTTATAAACGCCTGCATCTATTACTAATTCATAAATTTGGGCAATGGTTTCTAAAGCTTCTTCATCTATACCAGAAACAATTTTGACGATATTCTCTAATTTATTTGTTGTATCACCTGGATTAATACGTTCTGGTGAATACCCTACTTTGAAATCTTGTCCACATTTAAGGCCAGATTCTGCTTCTAAGATGGGGATACACACATCTTCTGTAACACCCGGGTAAACAGTCGATTCAAATACAACGATGGCTCCTTTTGTAAGCTTTGATCCAACGATTTGACTGGCATTTTGCATGTATGTTAAATCTGGCACATTCCCACTTTGAACTGGTGTTGGCACAGCTACGATAAAAAATTTTGCATTTTCTAGATTGTTACTATCTGATGTAAATTGAATAGAGCAATCATGTAATTCGGTATTTCCTAAATCACCTGTCAAATCGATTCCTTTTTGATATTCTGTGATTTTTCGTTCGCTTAGATCAAAACCTATGACCTTTGCTTTTTTAGAAAAAGCAACAGCAAGTGGTAATCCAACATAACCAAGCCCTACTACTGCTATAGAAGCTTGTCCGTTTACTATTTCCTCATAAAGATCTAGTTTTTCTTCTATAAATAATCCCATTCACTGATCAACTCCGTTTGTTATTTACTTTTAATAAGATCTGAAACTAAAACAAATTTATAGCCTTTGTCCTTTAACTTTTTAATCGCTAATGGTAATGCTTCAATCGTATGAATGTCATCTAGCATGTGAAGAAGTATAATACTCCCGTTATGTGTCTTCTTTAGTAGTCCGTTTACGATATCCGTTGCACTATTCTTTTTATCCCAGTCTAAAACCGTTACATCGTACATGATGATATCGGAGTAACCAGTTGCTGCTACATTCTTAGCTGATTGTTCATCAATTTCACCTGTAGGAGGTCTAAAAAACATGACAGGCTGTTGTTGAATGGCTTCTGTAATTACCATGTGAGCAGTCACTACTTCTTTCTGTAATTTTTCAGGGGTGATTTGAGTCAATACTGGATGAGTATACGTATGGTTTGCTACATCATGACCTTCTTCGACAATAGCTCTTGCCAAATTTGGGTTATCCTCCACTCCTTTAGCACGTAAAAAGAATGTAGCTTTTACTGATTCCTTTTTTAAAATAGCTAAAATCTGATTGACGGTCTTTTCACTACCCCAATCGTCAAATGTTAAAGCTATCTTTGGGGATGTCGTATCAAGGTTATAAATGAGTTTATATTTTGGGTTTTTATTTTTAAAGTCGACTGAAGCTGCATCGTGTCCTGGAATTTGAGCTAAAGGTTTTCTCTCTTTTCCATTTGCTATCAGATCTTCTAGCGGTATCAATTTATAGCCCATATCTGAAACTGCTTTTGCAATGAATGGAATAGCGGTGATAACTTCCGGATTAAGGTTTGTATTTAAGTTAATAATGCTTCCTCTCGCTATATATCTTTCTACATATGAAGCGATAGATTTGGCATCCTTCATTTTCCAATCTTTCGGGTTGATATTATAGCTAACCACAGCATCCATTCCTAATTGAGCTGTAGCAAGACGCACATCTTCTTTATAATCACCTGTTTTTGTGCGAACATAACGTGGACTAACGCCTGTTTCTTTTTGAATAATGTCATTTGATAATTTAATTTCTTTATAAATTTGGTCATAGCTAAAGTTGCTCATGTCCAATTGGTTTAAAGTATTGTTTTCGATTTCATGGCCTCTCGCTATAATTTCTTTTGCTATCTCTGGCTCTTCAGCAACCCTCATGCCTGGCAGGAAAAACGTTGCTTTTATATGATATTTGTCCAATTCATCTAATAACTTTTCCATTGTTTCACTGTCACCCATCCCATTAAAAGTCAGTGACAATGCTTTCTGAGTTGTATAAACAGATGGGATTGCCTTACTTTCTTCACCAGTAAAACGTTCAATTTTTTTTAAATGTTCACCCGAAATCTTCGAAGAGTCTGCACTTTCCTCTTGGCATGCTGCTAAAAATAATGCCATTAAAACAATGAGTATTTTAAAAATAGATTTTTTATTTTTTGACATTCCCGCTCTCCCTTTTATCTCTTCAAATAATATTTACTATTATTTTCATTAAATTCAATATTTTAACTTTTTGTTTAAAAGAAAACACGTATTATACTTTTCACACCTTTCTTTCCATCAAGCTAGTGGTATTTTCACAATGACTTCAAGGTAAATAGAAAACTAGAGGAAAACCTGTTACTATTCAGTTAAATTTTGATGTTGAAACTATTTCCAAAGTATTAGATTTCTATATTAACTGATTATAGTGAATTATCTTTTTGTAAACTATTGAAGAATGTTAATAATCCGGTATTAACATTCCTCAGTATTTTTCTTTTTTGGGCCTGGGTTAGCTGAACAATCGGGCTGTTACGAGCATATTTAATGCAGAATAAATGACAAAGCAATTTTAAATCTCTTATAACAATCTATTAAAAGTCAGATTCGCTACTTCATGATATAATTTGTATTGCAATTTATAACTTATAGTAGAAGATTGGTGAATAATAATATGAAGAAACAAAAAACAGGTTCTTGTACAACACTGTTAGTCGGAAAAAAGGCTTCAATGGACGGCTCTACAATGATCGCGAGAAATGAAGATAGTGGTAGTGCTGCATCGAATCCTCAACGATTCGTTGTGATGAATCCAGAAGATCAACCGAAACTTTATAAATCTGTTCAAAGTACGTTTGAAATTGAACTTCCTGATAATCCTTTGCGCTATACATCAACACCAGATGCCAGTGATGAAGCTGGAATTTGGGGAGAATCAGGTATCAATAGTGCAAATGTAGCGATGACTGCAACTGAAACAATTACAACAAATTCACGCATTTTAGGCGTTGACCCACTCGTTAAAAGCGGGATTGGTGAAGAAGATATGTTAACAATTGTTCTCCCTTATATTCGTTCCGCCAAAGAAGGGGTACTTCGTTTAGGGAAAATTTTAGAACAGTACGGTACATACGAATCAAATGGTGTAGCGTTCTCAGATAAAGATGAAGTATGGTATTTCGAAACAATCGGTGGACATCATTGGGCAGCGATTCGGATTCCAGACGATGCATATGTCATTGCACCGAACCGCTTTAACATCGATTATTTTGACTTTGAATCTCCTGATACACTTTACTCAGAAGATCTACCAATATTAATCGAAAAATACCACTTAAATCCTGATACGGATCAAGTGAACTTACGACACATCTTCGGCAGTGCATCTGTAAAAGATACGCGTTACAACAACCCACGTGCATGGTATGTTCAAAAATTCTTTAATCCAGAAATTGAACAGCAACCGATGGAACAAGATTTACCATTTATATGTCGTGCAAATCGCAAAATCTCTGTAGAAGATGTGAAATGGGCGTTAAGCTCCCACTTCCAAAACACACCATTTGACCCTTACGGTGAAGGTGATGAAAAATCGAAAAGTATGTTCCGTACAATCGGCATTAACCGCAACCAAGAATCACATATTTTACAAATTCGTAACGATGTACCTTCTGAAATTGCAGGTGTGCATTGGTTAGCATTCGGACCAAATACATTTAACGCTGTTGTACCATTTTATGCGAATGTAACGGATACTCCTGCATGCTATCGTGATACGACAACAACGTTTGATATTAGTAAAATCCATTGGTTAAGCCACACAATTGCACTACTTGGTGATACGAATTTCGATCTTTATAGCGATTTCCAACGCGCGTTTGAACAAAATACCGTTGCAAGTTGCCGCTTTATCCAAATGAACGCCGACCAAGAAGCAATGAAACAAGCTGATATTCAATCATATTTAGAACAAGTAAACGAACAATTTGCAGATATTTGTTTTAAAAACACCAATAAGTTATTAGGTGACATGGTAGGGGTCGGTACGAAGAGGATGAAACTGAACTTTTCGTTGAACGATTAATAGATGGAAAAAGCTGTGCAGAATTGCACAGCTTTTTTAGATTATTATTAACTTACGATTTGAAAAACAATACTTGCAATCCTTGTTTCTAATTAGAAAAAACAACTACTGAAGCTAATTCATTAACTATTTCAAAAAGGTTTTAAAGTGTTGGTACGTTTTTTTAGGTATATATTTCTTTTGTTTGGTCGTAAGTTTTTTGTATGCAGTATTTACTTTTTTAATTTGTGCTTTCGATGATCGGCGGTTGATTTTTTCCATATCATTCGCCACGTCACCTGCTGCTCTCATATCAATCGTTTTTTCGTGATCTGTTAATACCTCTTTATAAATAAGGAATTTTTTTTGAGCTTTTGTTAGTTTATCATATTGAGATCGTACCTTTTTAACAGTTGATTTATAGTTTTTCGATGTGCTAAATCTAATGTTTCGGATGGCTTTATCAACGTTTGCCGCTGCTTTTTGATCTTTTACAGTTTGCTCATTTGTTAGAAGTTTTTTATAACTTTTTTTAGCAACTGCCTTTTGTTCTGAAGTTAATGCGTTATAATACTGACGGGCTTCCTTTACACGTTCTTGATAATCACCATCTTCTATAAACATATACAGTTCATCTGCAACGGATTCAAATTGGTGAATTGGTTCTTCAAATTTAATTTGCGCTTCAGCTTTCTCAAGTTTTGTTACGAAGTCAGGATTGAACATCTCTTTTTGTTTATCTGTGAGAATGGAGTATTGTTGACGGGCTTTCCAGACAAGCGACTCATCTGTTCCCGCTTCTATAATCAGGTTTTCAACACGTTTAACCCTGTTTTGATTTACCGTAACCTCCATTGCTTTTGCTTGCTCGTAGCTCGCTTCAGCCAATTCCTCTGCAGCCGAACTAAGCTGTACAAAATCGCTGTAGGCCTGATTCAATTGCCCTAATGCGCGGTATGAATTGATATCAATACTGTCTACATAAGCTTTAAAAACATTCGCCTCTTTCTGGATTTGAACTCTTTCTTCACATTGTCTCAGCATGAAAGAAGCACCGTTTTTTTTCGCTATCGCCATCTGACTTGGCGTTAAATTCGTATACATTTCACGTGCACTACTTACTTTTTCTTCATCAATGATATCGGTTACTTCATATTTAAACTTATAAAGTTTTGCTACATAATGCACTACTTCTAGTGCTATTTTTTCATCTGCTAATTGTTTTTGATAAGCAATAGTCATTTCTTCAGTTGTTGCCGCCTTTACACCTTGCTGATTGGTTAGCAAGAGGATACTCATCCCAATCATTGCTGATGAAAGCATGTTCCATTTTTTTCTCATATGTAAAAACCTCCGGAAATTATTATGTATAAACGTATTTTATCATTTTATCATAATTTTAATAATTTTTATAAAAATATATAAAAAACGACCTAGAGATTAATTCGTTTTTAAAGAATTATTCATTTGTTCTAGGCAATGCCCGTTCAGATAGTAATTGATTTGCTATTTTATTTAGTAGATTATCGATTATTTTTTCTATAGCTGAAAAACCCCACTCCTCAAAACATTTTCTAATTCTTCAAAAAATCTGACCACTACATTTTTTATAAAATTGATACTTTTATAACAGTCAATCCTCTGTTAAGGTAATGTGTAATTAAGGAAACACATTATCAAATTAGATTTCTGGAAACTAGTAATCAGTTTGTGTGTGACTATTTCTTGATATCTACAAAGGAGGGGTTTATTATGCAAAAAGCAGCAAGTCATACTTATAACAAAACACGTACTTTTGAATTAATCCTTAGTGCAATGTGTATTGCACTTGTCTTCGTCGCAACAATGATGTTAAATATCAAACTACCAATTGCAGCAAACGGCGGTTTGGTTCATCTTGGTACAGCTATGCTATTTATCGTATCTATTCTATTTGGTCCGAAAACCGGTGCCATTGCTGGAGCATTTGGAATGGGCATATTCGACTTAGTTTCTGGTTGGACATTGTGGGCACCTATCACTTTTATTTCTCGAGGCTTGCAAGGGTACATAGCAGGAAAAATCGCTTGGTCTAATGGACGTAAAGGAAACCATATTGCTATTAATATACTCGCTTCTATCGTTTCAATGCCACCTATGATTGCTGTCTATTATATTGGAGAAGGCATTCTATATGGTAATTGGATACAACCAATGGCCTCTATCCCTGGAGATCTTGTTCAAAATATATTAGGGCTCATCATATCTATTCCAGTTTGTGCCTTTTTGAAAAAAATAAAAGCTTTTCAATAAAAAATAGAAAAGTGCCAAAGAATTTACTCTTTAGCACTTTTTTCATCCTTTAAAATCAAAATCCTATATACTTTTACAACAACATTCTTAAGTATTTTTCGAAGTTAACGCCTGCTTCTTTTGGGGTTTGTTCCAAGGAAGTATCGCTGATGGCAGCATTTAGAAAACTTTCTGCAAGTTGAACTGATTTTCTTAAATCATCCCCTCGCATCATGCCCCCCATAATGACTGATGCAAATAAATCTCCTGTGCCAGAATAACTTTCACCATTATACGGGATGGCATCATAAAATGTCTTACTTCCATCTAAGTACATATTTCCTATTAACTTCTCATTAAGGTTTATCGGAGGATTAACTCCCGTGATAATGACTTTGGCACCTGTTT
The DNA here is from genome assembly GCF_003844195.1 of Rummeliibacillus sp. TYF005. Lineage (NCBI taxonomy): Bacteria > Bacillati > Bacillota > Bacilli > Caryophanales > Caryophanaceae > Rummeliibacillus > Rummeliibacillus sp. TYF005. Next base: position 16,293 of record NZ_ML122576.1, on the reverse strand, counting down.
CTTGCTGTAACATCTTGCCGGCTTCCTCTATAGCTTTGATAAAATCCTTTTTATTCGAATAACTATGTAGCTTATCATAAGATAATCCCGTTAATAGACAACATTCTGTCACGTTCGGTGTGATTACATCAGCATATTTCACAAGCTCCCGCATTTGCCCTAGCAATTCATCTGTAAAAAACTTATATGCTATGCCCATATCACCCATTACCGGATCCACCAGTAAACTTGTTTCTTTAGTTTGAAATGTATCTAAAAAGTGGAAAATATTATTAATCTGCTTTTTGCCTGTTACAAAGCCTGTGTAGATGCCCTCAAACGTTACATCCATCTTGTTCCATTCATCCTCAAAGTAATGCATTTTATCCGTAAAATCTTCGCAAAAAAAGCTTGCATAACCAGTTTGTGCAGACAATATAGCAGTTGGCAAAGGACAGACTTGTGTACCCATTACCGAAAGAACGGGAATAGCAGCTGTTAATGAACATCTTCCAAAAGATGATAAATCCTGTATTACCGCGACCTTTTTCATAAAACCAGTACCCTCCAAAAGTTGTATCTAGCTTAAACTTTAACTATCGTACCATAAAAAAAGAGCAGGGAAAATCCCTGAATTACTAGCGCTTAGTTTTATATAGATTTTTATCTTACTTCTTATAACAATCGAATTTCTATAAATAAACATACGACTTAACGAAAACTATATTTTATCTAGTTTCATTAAGTCGTATGTTTTTGTATTATTTACGAAAATAGATAATTTGTTATCTAATTAGTTTGTAGCTTTTTTTAATTCTTCTATTTCATCTTTACTTCCTACTTCATCCAATGATTCATCTCGCTCGATTTTATGCATGTCGAGAACGTGTTGTGAAGGAGGTATGATGAGACTCACTACAACAATTGTAATTCCTGATATGACAACACCTGAAAATCCAGGTACGAGCCATAACTCACTTAACAACCCGATAAATCCATCTGATTCAACTTTTGGTCCAGGAACATGTGTAAGTGATGTAATAATATAATAGGCAAGTCCAGCAGTAATACTTGCCCAAACAGCCGGTGTACTTACACGCTTCCAGAAAGGTCCAAGAACAATTGGCCAGAATATCGTAACAAAGATTATATCCCAAGCTAAATAAGCTAAATCGATTACTTTTTGTGCACTAACAGCTAATATAAAGCCTAATACAGCACTTAAAAGAATCATAATTCTAGAGAATAATAATAATTTTTTTGAGTCTGGGTTCTTATTGATAAAATCGAGATAAATGTTTTTCGTCACAATCCCTGAAGTAGCAACGTAACAAGCGGCAACAGTTGACATACCCATAGCAGCCATCGCTGTTAAGAATATAGCTGACAATAATGGTGGGAAGTAACCTTGCGCGAATGCTAACATAAGTGTTTCAGGATTTTTGCTATTAGGATAAATTGTTTTAAAAGCTTCTCCTAACATTCCAGGCATCCAACTGATAGCTATAATGACAATCCCTGCGATAATCATACTTTTTTGTGCTACTCTTGGACTTTTTGCAGCAGCTACCCTTTGTCCTAAATCTACAGCTGGAATATCACCAAGCGCTAAAACTAAATAGAGCGTCCAAAATTCTACTCCACCCTTATTGAACAATTCACTTATATTCCACCAGTCTGGGTTAAATGTAATGTCATGATAATTGAACATAATGAAAATCGAAATACCTAAAATTCCAAGAATCGCAAGTGTTCCTTGTACTACTTCAGTATATGCAACTGCCCATAAACCACCTATAACGGAATATAAAGCTGTCAAAGATACGAATAATAAAGCAGCTGGTAAAAAATCAATTTGTAAAAGGGTTTGGATAATATAGGTTCCACCAACAGTTAATGCACCAGCATTGAAAACACCAAATGCGATAGCCATTACGATACCTGTATAGGCACCTAATTTTTTACTACCATATCGTAAACCATAATAATCTGCTAATGTCCAACCTCTTAATCTTCTAAGAGGTTTGGTCCATATTAATGCGCCTAAAATCATACATGTACCTAGACCACCCATAGTAGCAGATCCTTCAAATCCACCACTAGTGTAGCCTGAACCGACAGCAGCAAAGAAGAATGGAGCAGCTAATAATGCTGCAATCAGACTTCCAGTTACAACAGATAACGGCATACTCCAACCGGCCACGATTAAATCCTCAGCCGTTTTGACACGTCGATATCCTTTAAAACCAATAAAATATATAAAAATCAAATACAATGAAAAAACAATAATATTCAACAATTCCATTACTCCTTAACTACAACATTATCCATTCATAACGCCCCCACCATTAGGGCCTAAAATTTGTCCTGTATAAAAATCAGCACATGATGATGCTAAAAACAAGACACTTTTAGCAATTTCTTCTGGTTGGGCTAATCTTTTTAATGGATATTTTGCTGACTCTTCCTCAACATAGTTGTCACCGAATTCTGCTAAAATATCAGTAAATGTAGCGCCCGGTGCAACTGCATTAACATTAATATGTGGAGCCAGCTCTCTTGCTAATGATTTGGTAAATGCATTAATACCACCTTTAGCAGCGGAGTAATGTGCATATTCTTCACATCCTAAACTTCCTAGGTCAGAAGAAATGTTGACGATTTTACCTTTGTTTCTCTTTAACATTCTTTTTGCAGCTTCTCGACAATTATAAAAGTTTCCATAGAGATGAACCTTTATCATTTTGTCCCACTGTTCATCTGTCATTTCTGTTATAGGAGCATTTTGCGCAATTCCTGCATTGTTAACTAGGATATCAATGTCTCCTAAATGCTTGTCCATGTACTGAAACATTTCACTTACTTGCTTTGAATCAGATACATCCGCATTGTATTTAAATGCTTTTACTTCGAATTTTTCTGCCTCTAAACGCGTCGTTTCTGCAATTTGATCATTGCCTACATAATTGATCAAAACATTGGCACCTTGTTCAGCAAATGCTAATGCGATGGCTTTACCAATCCCCATACTAGAACCTGTGATGAGTACATTCTTTCCTGTTAGTTTTAAATCCATTATTTGTCATCCTCTAATTCAAATTTCGTAATAAGTGCTTGCAATTCTTCCGCTGTATGACCTAAAGTATTGGAAGCATCTTTTACTTCTTGCATTGCAACTAATTGCTCTTCTGTTGAACTTGAAACATTTAGTGAAAACTCTGCAGATTGTTGTGAAGTTGTCTTCATATTGTTAAGAGATGCTGCCACTTCTTCAGATGCCGCTGAAATTTGTTGTGATGCTGCTGAAATTTCTTGAATTTGTTGAGCTACATCTTCAGTAGAATTCAATATTTCTTTAAAAATTGAACCTGCTTGAGTTGTATATTCTAATCCAGTTTTAACATTCTCTTTACCTTTTTCCATAACTGATATGGAAGCATCTGATTCAGATTGAATTTCATTAATAATCTTGAATATTTCTGAAGCAAAATGAGATGATTGTTCAGCCAATTTCTTGACTTCACCTGCAACAACGGCAAATCCCTTCCCATGTTCACCAGCTCTAGCTGCTTCAATAGCAGCATTAAGTGCTAATAGATTGGTTTGATCTGCTATATCGGTGATGAAATTGACAATACCACTAATTTTACTTGAGTTGTCATTTAGTCCTCGAATTGTTTCATCCATCTGTTTTACAGATTCACTTATTAAATTCATTTGATTTATAATTTGCTGAATCACTTCATTTCCTTGTTTCGCTGCATCGGTAGTAAGTTGCGATGTTTCAGAAACTGTATAAGCTGATTCTGCAATTTTTTGTATACTTTCTGCTGATTCTCCCATAGCAAGAGCTGTTTCTTCTGTCATAACCAAAGCAGTTTCAGCATTTTGTGCGATTACTTCCATCTCTTTCGAAACATGTGTAACTTGGTCGTAAGTTTCATTTGCATTTGTTGTTAATTGACTTGCTGAAGAAGCTACGTTATTCGATGTATTTTTTATATTTGAGATGATATGTTGTAAATTTTTCACCATTGTTTGAATAGATTGTGAAAGTTTTCCTACCTCATCATTTGAGACTTTTAAATCTACATGAGTTAAATCTCCATTTGCCACTCGGTTTGCAACCACAACTGCATTGTTTAGTGGTTTAAGTAAACGGTCGATTGTAAAGTAAAGAATGACCAGTAATATTAATAGACCTACAATAGCTAAAACAATTTCCTTAATAATGCTTTTCATAATAATCTTATTAATATAATCCGCTGAATAATCGATTCCTAATACTGCTACAGTCTTTCCGCTTTCATCTTTTAAAGGCGTGAAGACAGTTCGCCATGAACCATATGAATCTTTGAAAATATCTGTTACTTCTGGTCGATCATTCTTAATAGCAAGTTTTGCAGTTTTTACATGTATTGGCGCAAGGTCCGTAAATAATTCTCCTGCTTTATAAACTTCATTTAAATTTTTTGTAAAACCGAGAGTGGTAACTCCATTCGGTTCCATTTTCCAAATGTAACTCCAATACATAACACCTTGCTTATCTTTAATGTTATCTAGCTTTTGTTGTACATTAAGAAATCTCTGATCGTTTCCTCCACTTATGTTTAGTAAATCAGACACTTCTTTAGGACTTAAATTCATAGAAGTTAATAATCCTACACCTTTTAATTCTTGTTTAAGACTAGTCTTCATCTGACTTTGTAATTGTGTAATACTTTGCGTTGTAATGACTGCGAAAAGTGCAATGACAATTATAGAAACTGTTAATAAAATTTTGTTTTTTAGTGACAGCTTTTTGAAAAATTTCATAGTAAGTCCTTACATCTCCTTCAACTAATGTGAATCCAATTAGCAACCTCAAGTAATAAAATAATTATCTTAAATGGTTATTTATTCCTAAAAAATCATTTTCCTATATTACAAAAAGACTAAAATTGAACCATTTGAAAATATACCATATATTCTAATTAACATCAATAAAATGTCCTATTATATTCAATATTTTTCATTAATACAAGTAAATAATAACTATTTATCGTTAGAGGGTTTGTATATATAAAGAATTATTTAATCTCCAATCATCCCCCACTATTTTTATCTCTCTTTTGCATCTAAGTCCCAGGTCTTAGAAAAAATACACGTCAGGGCCGATATGGATTTTTTTAATATTTCTTACAATTACTAAAGAGGACATGGAAAAAGGGGGCAATGTTATGGTGCATCATTAAAAAGTATGTATTTTTTCGAAAAAGTGTGATATTTCGCTCTACATTCATCGTATATTTTAATTTGTGTTTAATCTGTTTTTAAGAGGAGGTTTATTATGTCGAATATTACTAAATGGGCTTTTGGTAACAAGCCTGCCATTGCCTTTTTGACAGTTCTCATATTAGTACTCGGTGCTGTCAGTTATTTTAGGCTACCTATGGAATTTTTACCATCTGCGGATAATCCGCAAGTTACCATCATTTCGATGGGGCAAGGAACAGATTCTAAAACAATGGAATCTGAAGTTACCATTCCCATTGAACGGGCAGTAAAAGGGTTAAATGGAAAAACATCCGTCTATTCAACGACTGGAGATGGATTTTCAAAAATAGATTTAAACTTCGAATCAGATTATGATATGAAACAAGCGAAACAAGATGTAGAAGAGGCAATTAGTAATGTGACTTTACCTACTAATATCTCAAAACCAATCATCTCTCAACTGAATACTTCAATGATTCCAATTGTTAACATTGCTGTCACCTTTAAAGATGGTTTGACGGATCAAAACAAAGAGTTTGCACGAGAGGAACTTCAATCACGCTATCAAGAGATTAAAGGGGTTTCTAGTGTAGATGTATACGGGATTACGAATTCCAGTATTTCAGTCCATTTAGATGAGAAAAAAATGGGTCAAAACCAAATTACACTTCAATCAGTTATGGGGATTCTTCAAGGACAAAATACGGCAGTAGCTGTTGGTGAAAAGAATATTGATGGTAAAACAAGTAATATTAAAGTTATAGGTGACGTATCAAGTATTGCAAAACTTAAAGAGTTAACTGTAGCACCTAATGTTACACTTGGCGATATCGCAACTATTAAAGAATCTACAGATACAAATTTCATCAGTCGCTTTAATGGAAAAGACAGTTTAAATATTAACATTACAAAAGACAGTCAATCCAATGCAGTGGCAATAAGTAAAGAAGTTGAAGAAGTAACCAAAGAAATCAATAAAGAATTTGATCAGCAGGAATCTGTGATTTATGTTTCCTCAGCTGATTTGGTACAAAACTCCGTTCATACGATGATTAAAGAAGTACTCATAGGGGCACTGTTTGCAACCATTGTCATTATGCTCTTTTTACGCAATATCCGAACTACTTTTATCACGATTGTATCGATTCCATTGTCACTTTGCCTTACCCTCTTCCTACTATCAAGGTCTGGCGTTACATTGAATATTCTAACGCTAGGTGGTGTCGCTGTTGCAGTTGGGCGATTAGTGGATGATAGTATTGTTGTGATTGAGAATATTTTCCGTAAAATGCAAACAGAGAAATTCTCGATCCGTATGGTAATCGATGCAACAAAGCAAGTAGGCGTTGCCATTACTGCTTCTACCTTAACAACTGTAGCTGTTTTTCTACCTATGAGTCTATTGAGTGGAGGCTTACAAGCATTCCTTTTACCTTTCGCGTTAACAGTTACCTATTCCTTGCTCGCTTCTTTGCTCGTAGCATTGACAGTTGTCCCATTAATGAGCGCCGGATTATTAAAAAATACAAAACTACCGAAACATAAACCAGCTGTTCGTTTTCCAAAAATCGTGAATTGGTCCCTAAACCACAAATGGATAATCTTCTCAATCTCATTGTTCTGTTTTATCGGTTCAATTGGCGCTTACTTTATCATTCCAAAAGGTGCAGTTGATAATTCTTCTGCAGATTACGTTACAGCAACACTAACTTATCCAGATGACACGCCATTTGAAACAGTAAAAGAAAAGTCTATTGAACTTGAATCTTCTATTCAAAAAATGGATAAGGTCAACCAAGTTTTTACACAGGTTGGCTCATCTGCAGAAGATGCACAATATGGTGTAGTAGGATCTTCGTCACAAGCATTCTATAGTATTCTGTTGGACAATAAAAAGGATACAGACCTAATAGTCAAAGAGTTAGAAAAGGAAAAAGAACAATATCCAGATGCCACTTTAGAAGTTACGGCATCCTCCTTTATGATGGGTGGAGCGAGTACAAATATTACCATTGATGTTGTTGGTGATAATTTAGAAGAGCTTGAAAATGTAGCCACCAATATTAAAGAAAAAGTACAACATGTCAAGGGTGTCGATAAAGTAATCACAAATCAAGAACAAAAGAAAACCGTTTATTCCTTTACTGTGGATCCTGCAAAAGGAAACACGGAACAAATTGCTCAACAGTTAGGTGTCCTATTAAATAAAACTCCAATTGGCACGATTAATGTTAACGACAAACAAAAAACAGTCTTTCTAGAACCTTTCATAGACACTAAAACAGATAAAGATTTAAAAAATATAAAAGTTATCACAAGTGCAGGTCAAGTACCAGTGTCTTCCATCGCGACATTACAAAGCGAAGAACTTTCAACGACTCAATTCCATAAAGATGGAAAACCATACCTTCGCGTTACAGCAACAGTAGATCCTGCAAAACTATCTAATATAGCAAAAGATATTAATATAGTGATTTTCGGTGATAATAATGAGAAAAAAGGTATAGATATCCCCGAGAATATAAAAGTTCTAGTCGGTGGAGCTAGTAGTGATCAAGCAAGTGATTTTGCCGATTTATTTCTTATTATGCTAGCATCAATTGGCATTGTATTTTTGATCATGATTATTACATTTAAATCGATTAAAACTCCAATTGCCATTCTGTGCTCTCTCCCACTTGCTGCAATTGGTGCCATTTTAGGTATTTTAATCAGCAGAATACCAGTCGATATAACTGCTCTTTTAGGTGCTTTAATGCTGATAGGCATCGTAGTGACCAATGCCATTGTACTATTAGACCGTGTCAGACAAAATGAACGCACGATGATTATTCGTGATGCACTAATCGAAGCAACAGCTACAAGGATGCGACCTATCTTTATGACCGCAGTAGCAACGATTTGTGCGATGCTTCCACTGTTATTGAAGAAAGCTGAAGCAGGAAGTTTAGTCTCACAAAGCCTCGCAATTGTGGTAATCGGTGGGTTAGCTATGGCTACCCTACTTACACTTATTGTAATTCCATGTGTATATGAATTGCTTTACTTTAGGAAGTCGAAAAAACAGCGTATGGAAAAAAGACTATTGAAGAAAATTCAACTGAAGTAGATTCAACCGTTGTTTAGTCATGTTGTCTTCCGATATGAAGTTCAATCTGTATAGTGATTTCCAACTTCCATTTAAGCAAAGCACCTGTGTAAGTTGCCATTTCATAAATGATTAACTCTTAAAGAAGCTGTGCAAATGCACGGCTTTTTTTAAGAGTTTTTTTGCACGTGTATCCCAGAAGACTTCAATTAAACACTTCTTTTAGATGTCTGATAGAAAGATATTATTAATCTGCTTTGTGAGCTTACTTTTTTGAAAAGATATTTGCAGTCTTTAATGCCAGTTTGACAGATTTTCGATTTAATGTTCCTTCTTGATGTTTAATTTTTTTGTTAAGTTGTATTATCTTATTCTGTAATTCTTCTTGAATTACTTTAGATTTCGTCTTTTCAAGCTTGTTTTCTTCTTCTACTATTTGAAGCCATCTATCGATCATTTCCCCATGTGTACACTTGGTGAATGATTTAACCGATGGCAGAAAATCGATACTTTGAATTTTTTGATCGAATGAAGTGCCTGTAGGATTGGGATTTTCTTTGTAAATATGATCCAATCCGTTCTGCTCAAGAAATTGAATATAGCGGTCAAAATTGGCAGGTGCTGATTTTGCAACTTTTTGAAAATCACTTTGTTCTACTATATCTAAAATTTGAGTCTGTTCATTAATTTGTTGTGGCCATACACAATTCAAATTGTGATATTCTACTAGCTCTCGCATCCTACCATCTTTTGGAATAATTATACTTGGTGTACCCGCAAGTATCGCAGCAATATTCCCATGTAAACGAGCACCAAAACTTAGATCGGCCTTCCCAATAAAGTCGAGCCAAGTTGGTACGTTTGTAAAATAGCGCACACGATTCTCTTGATAGAATGAATGTTCTATATTGGCGGGGAAATTACGCTTTTTAGATAAGTTTGGTCCCCCAAGGTATATCATACGTAACTCACGAAGCCATTGTGGGATATAGTAATGATTGTTAAAAACCTTTGCACTTCGTTCAATAAAATCCAAAACATTATCTGGTGATTTAGGCGAATTATTAATTGTTACAAGGGATTGTTCTGTAATGGTCGTTTCTCGAACTTTCAAATCTCTCCCAAACCCATACATTGATGGGCAACCAATTGCAATATGATCTACGCCTTCTTTAAATCCTAATTTCGTTAAATAGCGTGAGGTAATATCACCCCTCACCCCTATTATGCTTGATTTTTTTAAAACAGCCTTAACAAATGCTTTTACTTCCTCATCAAATGGATAGGCTTCATCTAAGTTTGGTTCAAAATCCGCACTTAAGCCAACTCCAATTACATACACAGGTATATTCAACCGATTGATCAATTCTGTATATTTGGCCAGCTTCGATGCAAATTTAGGACGAAATGCATCTGCTAGTGGAATTATATAACCATCATATGTATCATTTATATAGTCTGCTTTTTTGGGTTCAATTTTATAATAATCGGGAGTCAATTTTACATCATCCATAGTAAGTGTTCGGAATATGCTATACGCATAGACAAGGTTTCCAACATTACTACCAATTGAATTATTAACAATTTCATATGCAGGCGTAAAGTTGTCAAATGGTGACATACCTGCACGTATTAAATAGTGTTTCAAAAAAATGATTCTCCTTCCAAAAATGTTTCATCTCTACTATAAAAATATCATATCATCATAGATAAGCAGTTGACTAATATCCAAAAATTATTATTTAACACCACAACTGAATATTTATATTTTCATTCAAAACGGCACTAATAATTATACAAATTTGCATTATTATAATGAATATATATACATTTTTATGAATTAATTATATTGTCATTACATTTATGTAACATATTCATTTCATATAATAAAATTATTAATTTTTGATGTCATACTCAAAATCACTTTATTGCTGAATCACATTAAAGTGAAGATAAGAAAAACCAGACTTTAGCTTGAAGGCCAGAGTCTGGTTTTTCGTATTTTTCTCAGATTCAAACTGAACAGTTCTTAAGTACCACAATACGTAATAAACGGTCCGTTTTCTTTTGGAGGGTTTTGTAAATGTTGATGTTCTTTTTTTACTGTAAAGGGTGAACGTAAAGCATCGACTAATGTTTCTACATATGAAAGATCACCCTGCTCTGCAAATTTGAGTGCTTCTTCTACATAATGATTTCTTGCAATAATCGCTGGGTTAATATTACGCATCGAATACTTTGCCATTTCTAATGATGTATTTTCTTTTTGTAAGCGAAGATACCATTTCTTTTGCCACGTTTTAAAATCTTCTGTTTCGAAAATGTCTTGTGCTTCATCCGTACTTAGGCTACGGAATGTATTCGTAAAATCAGCTTGTTGTTGATACATCATTGTTAATAGTTCATCTATTAATGAGGCATCTTCTTCCATTGCTACTTGTAAACCTAATTTTTTACGCATACCTTCAAGCCAATAATGCTGAAATACTTTTGGATATTCATCAAGTTTTTCTTGCATAATAGTTAAAGCTTGCTCCTCATCATCATGCACAAGTGGTAATAAGGTTTCCGCTAAACGTGCCAAATTCCAGCTACCGATTTTTGGTTGGTTTTCGTATGCATAGCGTCCCGTTGTATCAATGGAGCTAAAAACAGTCGCTGGGTCAAAGGTATCCATAAATGCACAAGGTCCAAAATCGATTGCTTCACCACTGATGGTCATATTATCAGTATTCATAACTCCATGGATAAAACCAATTTGCTGCCAACTAGCTATCAACTTCGCTTGTCGATAAAGTACATTACTGAAAAAATCAGCATATGGATTATCGTGAGATGCAAGTATAGAATCGTGGCGTTGAATTGCATAATCAGCAAGGGCTTGTAAGTCTTCATGATCACAGAAATGACGTGCAAATTGGAATGTACCTACGCGTAAATGACTAGATGCTACTCTTGTTAAAATGGCACCATCTAACACTCGCTCTCGATATACAGGTTCACCTGTTTTAACAACAGCTAAACTTCTCGTCGTTGGAATATGAAGTCCATGTAGAGCTTCACTAATGATATATTCTCTTAACATTGGCCCTACTGCAGCGCGTCCATCCCCACCACGTGAATAAGGCGTTCTCCCTGATCCTTTTAATTGAAAATCTCTTAAACCTAACTTTGTTCCTTCTTCACCAATTAATATAGCTCGTCCATCGCCAAGCATTGTAAATTGTCCAAATTGGTGACCTGCATAGCTTTGTGCTATTTGCGCTGCAGATTCCGGCATCTCATTCCCCGCAAAAATTTGCAATGCTCGCTCACTCTTTAAAATACTGACATCAATCCCCAGTTCTTCTGCCAATTGTTCATTTACAACTAAAAAAGAAGGATTCTTCACTGGATTTAATGGTACAACTTTATAAAAAGAAGATGGTAGCAACATATAACTTTGATGTTCTTGCATATTTTCTCCTCGCTTGTTACATATTCTTATTAAACAGTATAAAGGAAAAACTTTAGTAATGCTGGTTTAGGTATTATTTAGAAAATCTTGCATCAGTAGGTGCTTCATTATAAACAAAAACTTTATCAATAAGTATTTGCATTAATTCTTTACATATCCATATCATTTCACAGCTATTAAGGTGATACATTTTTTAGTCTTGCTTTATATTTGGTGCTCTCCCGCGGTTTTGGGCTGTTCTCCCGCGGTTTTCTATTAAACTCCCGCGATTTTTTGCTACTCTCCCGCGATATTCTACTTCTGTCCCGCGAAAAAATAAATTTAAGTCCTAACACTATATTTATATGTACCTTTTAAATCGATCCATAATAAAAATACAGCTTGATTTCCATAAAATTCAATCAAACTGTTTATCTTTTATAGACACAAACGTTTTAAAATAGTTAAATTCTCTTCCAAAAACATTCTATGTTCTTTTATACCACGTCTTTTACACCAACCAACACTATTAAAGGCATCTGTAAACTGATAAAAGGGCAATGTTTCTTCTAAATTGATCAATGGTCGAATACTGTTATAGCCTTCTTTATATGCATTGTATAATGTTTGGTCAAAGCGTAAAAAGTCTCGATTTATCTTGGTGAAATCTATTTCTGTTGAACCAAATCGTACACTTTCAAAATCGATTACGCCTGAAACTTGATCTCCATCAACAATAATATTTGCTGGACGAAAATCCATATGTATAAAACTAGGTCCATCAGGTGGTGCTAACTGTTTCTTCATATTCTCAAATTTTTGGATAACCTGATTGTATAAACTTTCATCCAGTACTTTCTTTACATCCTCTGCGAAACTATAAAATTGGCGCTCTACGAAATTCGACCAACTGGAAAATTCATTTTGTATCCATTCTATATTTTGATCATTTGGGTTAATGTTATGTATTGAGCCATGAAGGACACCCACTTGGAAAGCTAATTTTGAAGAGACTTGAGGTGTTAACGGTATTCCCGGTAATCTTGATAATAAAAATGCTCCTATACAATCCTCATCACCATCCCAATAATCAAGCATTTTCGGAATAGCAACCTTCCCTTCTAAAATTTGATATGCTTCTAACTCACGTTGAAACTTCAATTTTGTATAAGGAATTTTGATATAGACCGTTTCACCATTTAACAAATTACATTTATAGACAGTTGAACTATGAGAATCTTCAACATTGTCAATTGACAGTACGTTTAATCTAAATTGATCTATCACACGATTTAACATTTATATTCACCCTCTCTTTTATATTCATCACATAATTATATAGTAATTTAAAAATTCTGTAATTTAAGAGGGCTATTAAAAAAAAAANAAAAAAAAAAAAAAAAGGTGCTCCTTATTCTCAAATAAGGATAGCACCTTTATAGTCACTAAATCTTTGTCAAAACAATTCCACCAATTGCCGTTAAAACACCGATAATTTGATAGAGTTTCATTTTTTCTTTATACAGTAAAACACTTCCTAATACGACAACTAAACAACTTAGACTGACGATTGGGAATACAATACTTGCGATACCAGTATCTAATGAGAAAAAGTAACTGCTATATCCTACTACACTGAAACAGCCAATCACTGCTCCAATTTTCACTTCAGAGCGGTGCCATTTTTCCTTTGTCACCAAGCTTTGGATAATTAAATAAACAGTACCACCACCATACATACAAAATAGCGTATTAATGGAATCAATTTGTAAGTGTGATGAAGTTTTCATCAAAATACCTAGAACGCCAAAGCATAAAATAGATAGTAAAATCCGATACATCCAAGGCATATAGTTGATATTGTCTGTTGTGCTACCTGGACTATATTGAATAACTGCTGCTGAACCAAGCATCACTATAATACCAATCCATTGAATGAGTGAAATATGTTCATGGAAAATTAGTGCAGCACTTAAAATTGGAATGACTGTATATGTACTAATAATGGGTGATGTTAAACTTGCAGGTCCATTTTCAAAAGCCTTTGTCATTTGAATATTCCCGTTCGCATTTAATATACCGATTACTGCTCCAAGTACTATTGTTAATAGATTAAAAGGAGCAAATCCTTTTATACTTCCATACCCTACCATTAACAAAAATGCGATCAGGTAGAAGAAAAACTGCATATGTACTTTCGACATCATTTTTCCTGATATTGCTTTAAAAATTAGATTATTGATGCCAAAACAGAACATCGTCAAAACTGCTGTAACAATCCACATAAAAATCCTTCTCTCTAGTTGCTATTGCTTATTTTAATATGAAGATTGCGTTCATGTAGCAATATTTAAGAAATTCATCATTTCTCGTATAAAATTGGTAGGTTATAAACATGAAATAGAAAATCTAATTCAAAAAAGGATCTTGAAAAAGCACATTCAAGATCCTTTTATTTGTATTTTACTTTTTCAATTTTTTGTTTTGTTCTGTTGCACTATCTGCTCGTTTGAATTCTTTTCGATAAGTGACTTCTTGCATCGATGTCAATCCATTATCTTTTGTTGTTAACTGTTGATGTGGTAACTTACCATCCTTCAAATAGTAACACTCCCTTCTTTATTATCTACTTCAGTTTTTCCTATGTAACGATTGATATACATGAGGGTTTTTCAGTAAAAAAATCAGAGAAGCACTAGTCTTATTATGTTTCATTAATCCAAAAAATTTTTCAATCAAAATAAAAAATAGAAGTGAGCTATTTTAAACCCACTCCTACTTCTATCACCAATCTCTTTGTATCCAATCATTACTAGTAAACTGTGGCAGGATTTCTTTGTTACCTGTTTTTACTTTTGGTTGTAAAACATACCATCCTCTGCCATTGACAGAGTCGTCTGTAGAATATTGAAAACGGATAAATTTCGTTCCTATTGGTAAAGATGTCGATTGTTTTTGCCATCGATTACTAATACCTGTAAATGTGTCGAGCTCTCGCCAAAGAATGCCGTCTTGAGAACTTTCGACTTTGCCGAAATCCTTATTTTTTTGAATTTGATACCAAGTTTGAAATGTAAGAATGGAAGGTTTTTGTATGTTTACTTTCGCTTGTAGGATTGATTTTTTGTTGTCTCCAAATCCGGCAAACCACGCTTTTTGATGTCCTGGAATAGCGACAGGAATAGCATCAGCTGCCTTTCTTGCTACAAGTCTCCTTGTTTGATTGATCGAAGTTGTTTGACGCGTTGGATGTACGCGATTGGTAAGTAAAATGACGATAGTGTTGTTTTTAGGGCTAATTACTAAAGACGTTCCAGTAAAGCCTGTATGCCCCATTGTATTTACATTACTTAGTGCATCCATATACCAGCCTTGGTTCAATTCAAATCCAAGTCCATGCTCAGTATCCGGGATTGCTTGAATCATATTTTGTTCCATTAAGGCAATTGTAGATGGCTTTAATATTTGTGTTTGACCATATTTACCTCTGTTTAAAAATATCTGTCCTAAGATTGTTAAATCATGCGCTGTAGAAAACAAACCTGCATGGCCCGCAACTCCATCCATAGACCATGCATTTTCATCATGAACTTGTCCCCATACTAGATTTCTGCCAGTCCAAGGTTGGGATTCTGTAGCTGCAATTCTATATTTTAAAGAAGCTGGTGGATTAAACATTGTGTCCTTCATACCTAATGGCTCTGTTATATTTTGCTTTATATATTCATCTAATCTTTGTCCTGTTAGTCTCTCAACAAGAACGCCTAATGTAATCATATTTAAATCACTATACTTATAATTTGTACCTGGAAGATTGACAAGACCATGCTTTAAAACGATTGCTATTCGTTCTTCTCTTGTTTTCCCCATTTTATATAGTGGGATTCCAGATTCAAATCCAGACGTATGTGTCAGTAGTTGACGAATTGTAATTTTCTCTTTATTATTTTCTGCAAACTCAGGGATATACGTTACAACAGCGTCTTCTATCGATAATGTACCTTCTTCAAATAATTGCATAACTGCAATAGATGTGAAGATTTTGGTGATTGATGCAATATCAAAAATGGTATCCTTCCTCATATATATTGGATTTTCTGCTTCTGTAAACTGATCATCCAAATATCTGTAGGCATATCCATAGGCTTGCTCTTTCAAAGTTATTCCTTTTGTAGCGATTGAAACAACAACACCTGGCATAACGTTCAGATGAATCGCATTTTGGATGATTTGATCAATCTCATTCAAAGGAGCCTTGACGATTCCATGAATATTGATCATGATTATTATTCACCTCTGACTTTTTAGACGAAGATGTAAGTACTGCTAATGCAAGGACTTAATAAGCACACTGATCGAGCATGGTTTGCATATCCTCTACTCAAACTACATCCTCCTGGTATTACTTATTATATTCAAAAACAATTATCCAAATTAGATACTAATCCAGAACTATTCACTTTAATCGTGAACACGCAGCAATAATGTCGTAAATTTCCCGCGCAATCGAGTAGGAGGGAGTGATTAACTCCCG
>NZ_ML122575.1:0-34201 GCF_003844195.1 Rummeliibacillus sp. TYF005 | reverse complement strand
CTTTTTCTTTTTACACAATTATATGGACTTAATCGCCTGAGTTGTGCAAAAGGAAGCCTGAGTTGTGCAAAAGGAACTGAGTTGTGCAAAAGGAACTGAGTTGTGCAAAAGGAAGTTTGAGTTGTGCAAAAGGAAGCCTGAGTTGTGCAAAAGGAAGTTTGAGTTGTGCAAAAGGAAGTTTGAGTTGTGCAAAAGAGAGTCCGAGTTGTGCAAAAGGAACTGAGTTGTGCAAAAGGGAGTTTGAGTTGTGCAAAAGGGAGCCCGAGTTGTGCAAAAGGAAGCCTGAGTTGTGCAAAAGAGAGTCCAGAGTTGTCAAAAGCAATCCTAAGTAACAACTAATTCTCGTTCCAAAAAGATGGAAGGTTCGAAATACGATAAACGGATTTATTTCAAGCTTTTAATTGCATAATATAATCCCGTTTCTTGATCGACAATAGGAGTTATCCCTTCATCTTCGATTATTACATCAGGCTTTTCTGGATTTTTTTCAACCCCGGTATACAGTTTAAATTGTTGCCCCTTTTTACTTTCTACCTCAATTTTTGCATCTAAGCTTCCTTGCTTCGATTTGACGACAATTCTATTTGTAATCGTGTACCAACTATATTTTTTCTTCTTTTTAGCAATTTGTGCGACGTTGATACCTTCTCCTTCAGATACTTTGAATTTAAAAACGACAAATCTTTCACCATTCAAATCTAATATTTCTAATATATCACTTTCTTTAATCTTTTCATTTTGCAATCCATACTCTATCGCTTTTTCTTCACTATTAAACCACTTCAAATCATCTTTTTCCTTTGCTTTAGTAGAACATCCTATGAGTAAAAATAACATAAGTATAGGATAAAAAATTTTTAGAAATTTAATCTGCTAGCAACTCCTTTCACATTTAATTTATCCATAATATATTTTACCCTTATTTTTACATAATTAGAATAATTTTTTAGGTTTTAATAAAAAATACTAAAGGAATGCATCGGTAAAAACGAACAATTCTAATAAAAAAAGCCCCTTAATATACAAATATTCCATATTTTCTATCAAATTAAATAAGATATAAAAAGAACATAAATTTAAAAAATTATGTCACAATTCTAATATTTCATGATAGAATGTATTTTATACAAAAACAAAGTGTTTTCTTGGGTGGAAAGACATCATGTTTTTTGCATTAGAAGCACAAGAAAAAGGGGTAACAGTATGAAAAAACTAATTAGTAAATGGAATGCTATTAGTCTCGTAACTCGTATTATTATCGGTATTATTGTCGGCGTTATTGTAGCTTTAGTATTTCCAAAAGCATCGTGGGTTCCTATTCTAGGTACTTTATTTGTAGGAGCACTAAAAGCAGTTGCACCAATATTAGTATTATTACTTGTGATGAATGCTATTGCTGGTCATAAAAGTGGTAAAAAGACAAATATGTCTACTATCATTATTCTTTATGCAATTGGTACATTTTTGGCAGGAACTGTAGCAGTTATTGTAACTGCCATCTTCCCGGTTCACCTTACATTGAAGGAAAGTTCAGGTGATTTAAAACCACCAGGTAGTGTTTGGGAAGTTCTTCAAACACTTCTACAAAATGTAGTTGCAAATCCGGTAGATGCATTGATGAATGCAAATTATATTGGTATTTTAGCTTGGGCTATTGTATTAGGTGTAGCATTAAAACAAGCTAGTGAAACAACAAAAGGGGTATTAGTTAACTTTTCTGATGCCATTTCTAAGGTAGTACAATGGGTTATTAATCTAGCACCGTTTGGTATTATTGGTATTGTATTCGATGCGATTGTAACAAACGGTCTGTCTTCACTATTAGAATATGGAAGACTGTTAATCATTTTAGTAGGATCTATGCTCTTTATCGCATTAGTGGTTAACCCATTAATCGTTTTTGTAGCAACACGTCGCAATCCTTATCCACTTGTTTTGACTTCACTAAAGGAAAGTGGGATTACAGCGTTCTTTACTCGTAGTTCTGCAGCAAATATTCCGGTGAATATTAAACTTTGCGAAAAACTAGGATTGGATCGTGATACGTATGCAGTATCTATTCCGTTAGGCGCGACTGTTAATATGGCAGGAGCAGCAGTTACTATTTCTGTCTTAACTTTAGCAGCAGCCCAAACATTAAATATTCATGTAGATATTCCAACTTCAATTATTTTAATGGTGGTGGCAGCCATTTCTGCAGCAGGTGCTTCTGGTGTTGCGGGTGGTTCATTACTATTAATACCATTAGCATGTAGCTTATTTGGTATTCCAAATGATATCGCTATGCAAGTTGTTGGTATTGGTTTTATCATTGGGGTAATCCAAGATTCTTGCGAAACAGCATTGAATTCATCTTCAGATGTCGTCTTCACAGCAACAGCACAATATGCGCAAGAACGTAAAAATAAATAAGATAATTCACTAGGGATTGGTACCAATAACTTGGGAACAGTCTCTAGTTTTTTTGTAAAATGATAAAAATTCAGCTCTGATCATTAAGTTGATTGGAGTTTTTATTTTAAAAAATATTTGTCGTATTATATCTTGTAAAACTAATAGCATAGAAATATACCGTTTTTTGTTGAAAAATAGCGAATTTAGTCGATGGTAATAGAGAAGTTTATTTTAGGAGGAATTACTTATGTTATCAAAAGATATTTTCGAGAAACAATATATTGCAGGTGAGTGGAGAGATGGTAAAAGTACAAATAAATTAATCAATTCTAATCCATATAATGGTGAAGTTATTGGTACATATAAAATGGCGAATGTGGAAGACATAGATTTAGCTTACCAAGCCGCAAAGAATGCAAAAGAAGAATGGGATCAGGTCAACCCTTATCAAAAACGGACAATTTTAGAAAATGCAGTGAACTATATTGAAGCAAATGAAGAAGAAATAACAAAAATTATTATCGAAGAATTGGGTGGAACGCGTTTAAAAGCAGCATTTGAAATAGGCCTAGTCAAAAATATTATTAAAGAGGCTGCTACTTTCCCAATAAGAATGGAAGGAAAGATTTTACCTTCAACTATTGATGATGTAGAAAATCGCCTTTATCGTATTCCAGCAGGAGTTGTTGGTGTTATTAGTCCATTTAACTTCCCATTCTTCCTTACTATGAAATCAGTTGCTCCCGCATTAGGAGCTGGTAACGGTGTTGTATTAAAGCCACATGAAAATACACCAATTATGGGTGGTACATTAATAGCGAAGATTTTTGAGGAAGCAGGTATTCCTAAAGGTTTACTGAATGTTGTCGTAACAGATATAAGTGAAATAGGGGATAGTTTTGTTGAGCACCCAATTCCAAGAATTATTTCCTTTACTGGTTCTACAAAAGTAGGTAGTCATATTGGTCAATTAGCGATTCAAAACTTTAAAAAACCATTATTAGAACTTGGTGGCAATAGTCCTTTCATCGTTTTAGATGATGCAGATTTAGATTATGCAGTCAATGCAGCCGTATTTAGTCGTTTTACACATCAAGGTCAAATTTGTATGTCAGCAAACAGAGTATTCGTACATCGTTCTCTATATGATGCATTTTTAACGAAATTTGTGGATAAAGTATCGCAACTAAAAGTAGGGGATCCACAAGATCCGTCAACAATCATTGGACCAGTGATCAATGAACGCCAAGCAAAAGGTTTAAATGATTTAATCGACAGTGCAATTGCAGATGGAGCCAAAGCCATTTTAAAAGGAAACACTGTGGGCAATCTTGTAGAACCTACCGTTTTGATAGACGTAACACCTGATATGAAAGTCGCACAAGAAGAGTTATTTGGACCTGTTATTTCAATTACTCCATTTGATACAGAGGAAGAAGCTATTCATATGGCAAATGATACGAAGTTTGGGTTAAGTGGCGCAGTTCACACTTCAAATATTGAAAGAGGTGTTCAGTTTGCCAAAAAAGTTCATACAGGTATGATTCACGTAAATGATATTACGATTAATGATGAGCCAATTGTTGCATTTGGTGGCGAAAAACAATCAGGAATCGGTCGTTTAAATGGGGAATGGAGCTTAGAGGAATTTACCACTTTAAAATGGATCGCTGTTAACTTCGGAAAACGTATATTACCATACTAATTTGAGATATAGGGAGAATAACGATGAGTCATATTTTAGAAGAAGAGCTTTTAAACAAAGAAGAAAGAAATGAAATTTTAGATGCATTTATAAAAGTTGCACCTTATTTAAAACGATTAGTCCAAGATGATATTACAATTGGTATTTATGATACAGAAAAGCTCATTATCAATGTACCTGGAGATACGTTTAATCTAAATGTTAAACCTGGTGATCCATTGGTTGAGGGAGACGTTATAACAGATGCAATTAGATTAAACAAAGATACTGCTATGATTGTACCTAAAGAATTATTTGGATTTCCTTTAGTAGCTAGAGCGATTCCTATTCAAGACCATACAGGTAAAGTCGTTGGAGGAATCGGACTTGGCACAAGCTTAGCATCTGCCAACCAATTGTCCGAAGTAGCTGAAAGTCTTTCGGCTATCACAGAACAAACTTCAGCTTCTATCAATGAAATTGCCAATTCTGTAACGAATCTCGCCAACCAAATGGGAGACGTATCGGACCAATTAAAAACAGTAACTGCAAACTCAGGAGAAATCAAACAAATCTCTGTAACAGTTAAGAATCTTTCAGACCAAAGTAATTTACTTGGTTTAAATGCGTCAATCGAAGCAGCTAGAGCTGGCGAATATGGAAAAGGATTCTCCGTTGTAGCAAGTGAAATTAGAAAACTAGCACTTAACTCAAAAGAAAATGTAGCTAAAATTGATGTGATTATTCAAGAAATAAATGATTCCATTAAACAACTAGATCATTCTTTCTCAGAGATCAATACAGTAACTGATAGCCAAGCATCATCGATTGAAGAAATCTCAGCTACTATGCAAGAACTAAGCAGTAATGCTATGGCATTATCTAAAATGGCTGAAAATCTTATCAAAGCTTAAGTAGTGTAACCTAATATCATCATCAAAACTAAAATGTCCCGTAGTTAACTAACATTACGGGACATTTTGTCGTACAAAATTATAATAGAAAATAATGTTGAAAACGATTTGCCAACCATTCTCAAATTTTTGAAAAAGACTATACAGGTTACTTAATTTCATTTAAACTTAATTTTCATAAAGATACAAAAAAAGGATTATTATAAAACGAAAGGAGGAGAATAGGTGTATCTAAAACGAGTTTCGTATTTAAAAAATCAGGTATTAGATTCTTCTAATTATCCTTTTAATATTCCATGGGTAGAGAATTTTGAATCTCTTGATTTTCGGAGTAATGTAACGTTCTTTGTAGGAGAAAATGGAACTGGGAAATCGACACTATTAGAAGCGATTGCGGATAAATGTGAATTTAACGTGGCTGGTGGAAGTAGAAATAATCTTTTTGAAGTCGCTAAAGCCGAGTCAGTATTGGGGGATTATATTCGCTTATCTTGGAGTCCTAAAGTAAATAGGGGCTTTTTTCTTCGCGCGGAAACTTTCTATCATTTTGCAAGTTACATTGATGCATTAGAAGATCCAAATAAATATGCTGCTTATGGAGGAAAATCGCTGCATCACCAATCCCATGGTGAATCGTACCTTTCACTGTTTATGAATTCATTTGGAGGAAAAGCAATCTACTTATTGGACGAACCAGAAGCAGCCCTTTCGCCATTAAGGCAACTAAGTCTTATGAAGATCATCAAAGACCTAGAAAACGAATCGCAATTTATTATTGCCACCCATTCACCAATTTTGCTTGGTTATCCAAATGCTACAATCTATAATTTTGATCATGCAAAAATAGAAATGATAAGATACGAGGAAACAATGCACTATATTTTAACGAAACGTTTTATAGAAGCGCCTGAGCTAGTCCTAAAAGAATTGTTCAGAGATGATGATTGATTCATTATTTTATCCACTTCTTACTGTGTTCAAAGATTGACAATGGTGCAAGATCCAACTCAAGTATCGAACTTGCACCCCATTTTTCACTGATTAACCAAAGAATAAATCAAGTATATTCGATCCAGTCGAAGATTTTTTATTATAAAACTCAGAATAGCCACAATCCCTACAGTAGACAACGATAAACTGATTGTGCTGAATGTCAAACATTTTAGACAAACCAGTTCCAGTCATCGCAACTTCCTTCTTCTCTGCATTTCTACTCCCGCACTTAATACACCCTTTGTTTTCCATCTAGGTCGCCTCCCTTTCTATAATCCTTATACGTAAAAAAGACTAGTTTCGTTTCAAAAATTTTAGTATACAGGAAGTTAAAACGATTTTTTAAAATTTCTAATTATGGTAAAATTATCATAATTATTAGATAATACATTTATTTATAAATACTTCAGAACAAAAGGGGGAGAGAAAAAGTGAAACTAAAAAATGCTATATTGTTAATAATAATTACTACTATACTAGCTTCTTGCAGCACACCATTTGGACATATTGGCAAATGTCCTGATGCGGAAATAAGCTGGATAGATGTTTTGAAGATAAATGATCTAAAATATAAACATTGGTCAGACTCAGTTGAAGAAGAGAGCAATTTAGTTGTTGAAAAAGGAAAGAAATTAGGAGAAGTTAGCTTTAAGATGGCGGGTAAAGCTTGCAGTGATCATAAGCTGAAAAACGGTGATGCAACGTTTCTTGAAATAGGAACACCTATTTATGAAGTAAAGGGATATCCAGCCTCTTTCATGGTATTTGCAGAGGACCGAGTATTTATCGTAGACCAAAACAAAAAAGCTAAATCAGCTAAAGATTTATATCCACTAAAAGACTATGTGAAAAATATTTATCTTCTAAGCAATGAAGATGACAGTAGATTGCACACTTTTTCATCAGCATCAACGAGCCAATTTATCAAAGAATGGGGAAATTTAAAAGTAAAAAGGAATGTTGACTATAAAGATGACCCCATCTTTTTAGAAATCGAATTGAAGAATGGAGTATTATTTAAACTTTTATATTCAGAAGAAAATAATGTTTTTCCTGTTGGAGTCAAAGGAAATAAAAAAATAAAAGAAATAATAGAAAAGGAATTACGTGAAAATATGTAAAAAAGGGGGATATATCAATGATATTTTATACAACTACTTGCATGATCTGTAAAGAAAAATTTAAGCTATTAGAAGGAACAAAGAAGTATCGTGAATATAAAGTAAATCGAGAGAAAAAATTTTGGTGTGATCCTTGTGAAGAAAAAATTTTAGAACAAGCTCGAAAAGGATTTATAAGTAGATTTTAGGTTTATCCCACACTATTGTAGTAAGACTCATACCTCAAAAAACGTGGGGCACTATTAGTAAAGGACGATTGGTACAATGAGCGGAAGAAAATATTAAAATCTCTTTATGAAAGAGCAACTGCTTTCCTTATTTTTAAAGGAAAGCAGTTGTTTTTAAGTGCGCCCGGCATGGGTGATTACTTGGTGGTGAAAGTCCACTACAGGCTTGGCAGTAGGAACTGTTAGCGAAGGGCAAGGGTGTCCATGGTGACGTGGAATCTGAAGGAAGCCGGACGCAAATTCTCGAACTGACGAACAGAAACTATATACAAGGCTGAATTGGAATGGACGAGTTTGCTTAACAAAACAAAGTCCAATACTGTCCGAACTCCATACAGTAAATATAGCAGTTACATGAGAAGAAGGTAACCACTCTTACCCGGGGAGGTCTCATGAGGGTTATATAAATAACAATTGAATTAGCGATAATTTGATGAATCATGAGAAGTCAGCAGAGGTCATAGTAGTTCTTAGAATGAAGGGCCGAACAATTTTAAATCTTGGAAAACAAGGAGGTGTAGATATCCCGATTAACTGCAGCCAACATCGTGGTAAAGACCAAAAGATGGCTACCTATGGATGGATAAGTTGGAAACTGAAGAGTAAATAGGAGCGCACAGGGATATCGACATAGATATGAAAGAACAAGATGGTATCAACTTGATTGATAAAGTCATCACAAACAATAATCTTTGGAGTGCATATAAGAAAGTGAAACATAACAATGGTGCACCTGGAGTTGATGGTATTACAGTGACGCACTTAAAGTCACATATGAAGAAATACTACAAACCACTCAAAGAAAAACTAAAAGATGGCTCTTATCAACCTCAACCAGTCAAAAGAGTTGCCATTCCCAAACCCGATGGGTCTAAAAGGTATTTAGGAATCCCTTGTGTACTAGATAGAGTAGTGCAACAAGCAATTCTTCAAGTCATTGAACCAATCATTGACCCTTACTTCTCGGAGAAAAGTTTTGGTTTCCGAAAAGGAAGAAGTGCACATCAAGCAATCAAACAAGCAGAACGTTACTATGAAGAAGGTTATCGAGTAGTAGTTGACTGTGATTTGAAAAGCTACTTTGATACTATCCATCACCAAAGACTAAGAGCATATTTAGAAGAATTCATAACAGACAAAATTGTTCTAAAACTAATCTGGAAATTCTTGCGCTCAGGCATATTGGATAAAGATATCTATATTGAAACATCAGAAGGAGCACCCCAAGGGGGTCCTCTATCTCCAATTCTAGCAAATGTCTACTTAAATAAGCTAGACAGAGAATTAGAAAAACGAGGACATCGTTTCATAAGATACGCAGATGATTTTGTTATTTATGTGAAAAGCAAGCGAGCCGGTGAAAGAGTTATGGAGAGTGTCACCAAATATATAGAAAAAGATTTACGTCTGGTAATTAATCAGAAGAAAAGTAAAATCGGTGGTGCAACATCCGCTACTTTCCTTGGGTTCAACATACAAAATCACATGGGAAAGTTGGTTGCCGACCAAGCAAGTCGGCAAAACAACGATTTAAAGGGAAATTGAAGAAATTAACAAACCGAAAACAACCCGGAACATTCGTGGATATCGTTAAAAAGATTAATCAAATGACAACGGGATGGATTAACTATTACGGTATCTCTTACATGAAAACATTCATAAGAAATACTCAAGAATGGTTAAATCATAGACTCCGACAATTAATTTGGAAGAGGTGGAAGAAACCACATACAAGATACAAGATGCTTCGAAAATATGGAATTGACCACAATGAAGCGATGAAACTAGCTAATTCCCGAAAGGGATATTGGCGAATATCTTGTAGTGAAACCATCCATCGAGCAATAACAAAAGAAAAGCTCACAAAGTGGGGATTAAAAGACATCACCTCACTCTATGAGCACAGATACTTAAAAGATTGAACCGCCGTATACGGAACCGTACGTACGGTGGTGTGAGAGGTCGGGAGTTAATTACTCCCTCCTACTCGATTATTTTCCAACTAAATTCGTTTATTTATTAATGCTTTTATGATTTTATCTCGATGAGAAAAAATAGAACATTCAGTAAGAGTGAGTACTGAAACTAAAAATCTAGAAGGCTACTTATGAATAAGTAGCCAGATAGTTTTTCATTTGTTTATAGGGCTCTTTTACGTCATTACCATGACAAATGCTTACAATATTAGGTTTCAAATCTTCAATAACATAACTACTTTTTATAGCTTCATCCATATTAGAAGTAAACATAGCCATTGGTTTTCGGAGTTGACCATTTTTTGAGGTGAATAAATCGCCACTGATCAAAACCTGATCCTTTTTATGATAGTACACTACATGACCTGGAGAATGACCTGGAGTGTGGATAGGGGTTAGATCATCAATATCCTGTAAGTTTCCATTTGTTATTTCTAATGGTTGTACAACACCTGGTTGCACAAGGGATTGCGCTTTTTTCCTACCAGGGAAAGGTTCCTTTCCTTCCATGTATTTAATATCAGCTTCATGGGAAAATACAGGAACATTTTTTATTTCTAGGATTTTTTTCAATCCACCGACATGGTCAGAATGGCCGTGCGTTAATAGAATAGCTTTTAGGTTACCCAACTTCTCCGCTTCTTCTAAAATCTTTTTCCCCATAAAAGACATTCCTGTATCCACAATGTATACACCATCTTCAACTGTTACAATCCAAGCACTCATTTTAAACATAAACCAAGTTTCAATTTTATAAATATTTGGAGATACCTTAATAACTTTCATTTTTTCACTCCTCGGACTAGATTTGTAATATGCATTTTTTAGTGACGTAAAACTTTCATTTAAAGCTTTAAAATTTCATGCTGCCGTCCATTCATAAGATTATTCCAATTAATTCTATTTTATGTAAATTATATATATTACTAGAAAGTATATCAAATAATATATAAGGAATAGTCACAGCATCTACCATCATATATATAACTGAAAAGCGAAAGGAGTGGAAGATCGTGAAAGCTGCAATTGTGAATGCGTTTTCAAAAGAGTTGGAGATTAAAGAAGTTTCGAAACCTCAATTAGAAGAGGGAGAAGTTTTAGTGAAAATTGAAGCTTGTGGTGTATGTCATACAGATTTACACGCAGCACATGGGGACTGGCCTGTAAAACCAAAATTACCATTAATCCCAGGGCATGAAGGGGTAGGGGTTGTCGTTGAAGTAGCTAAAGGTGTTAAATCGATTAATGTTGGTGATCGAGTAGGAATTCCGTGGTTATATTCTGCATGCGGAGAATGTGAGTATTGTATAGATGGTAAAGAAACATTATGTCCAAATCAACTAAATGGTGGATACTCTGTGGATGGTGGATATGCAGAATATTGTAAAGCACCCGCAGATTATGTAGCGAGAATTCCTGACAACGTAGACCCAATTGAAATCGCTCCCATTTTATGTGCAGGTGTAACAACATACAAAGCATTAAAAGTTTCAGGTGCAAAGCCAGGAGAATGGGTTGCAATTTACGGGATCGGTGGACTAGGGCACATTGCATTACAATACGCGAAAGCAATGGGACTCAATGTAGTGGCTATAGATATTAGCGATGATAAGTCAAAACTCGCAAAAGAATTAGGGGCAGACATTGTCATTAATGGTTTAAAAGAAGATCCTGTACAAGCCATTCAAGAACAATTAGGTGGTGTACAAGCTGCAATTAGCGTAGCTGTAACAAAAAAAGCCTTTGAACAAGCTTATGAATCAGTAAAACGCGGGGGCTGTTTAGTAGTTGTTGGGTTGCCAAATGAGGAGCTCCCAATTCCAATTTTCAATACAGTTCTCAATGGTGTTACAGTAAAAGGATCAATTGTTGGGACAAGAAAAGATATGCAAGAAGCACTTGATTTTGCCGCACGAGGAAAAGTACGCGCCATTATTGAAACAGCAAAACTTGAAGATATCAATGATGTGTTCAATAAGATGGAAAATGGTAAGATTAACGGTCGTATAGTACTAACACTAGCAGATGAAGAGTAATAAGTTCTAGATATAATCGTTATATTGAAATAAAAGGCTGCTACATTTAATGGTAATAATTAAATGTAGTAGCTTTCTTGATTTTGGTATTGTTCTCAAGAATATTTACAGTTTGTCTTAAGTTATTATAAGCTTTATTTAGACGTCATACTCTATGAGTAATTTATATGAAAAAATAACAAATTGTCTGCGGAGTATATGTATATATTGGCCGTTTACTGATAGCAGCAGATGTTTTTATGTATGATATAAAACCTTTAAAAACAAGATCACAAAATGCCATTTGATATGCAGCCGAAAATTGCTTAAAAAAGGATTGCCATTGTATTATTGCTGGCTTCTGACTAAAAAAGGTTACTAAATTACAAGTCGGATAACATAGTATTTTATAAAATATATTGATTTACCAACGTTCAACGAGTATCATAATGATAGAAAATTCAATAAAAGTACAAGGTGCCTTTGACAAAAGGAGAATAGGGAATGAAGTGAAAAGCTTCAGCGGACCCACCACTGTAGAGGAAAGTTTGAATGGAAATGCCACTGGACAATGTCTGGGAAGGCCTATTCAAATGTAGACCCTGAGCCAGGAGACCTGCCTTGATACTTGTTGACACAGATGATGGAAAAGTCTGCGGTTTATTTGTAATACAAATAAACTGCAGGCTTTTAATTTTATTAGGGAGAGATGAAAAATGAACTTGCTACAGCAAACTGTTGGAAAAATTAAAGACCTGGATGGAGACATGATGGCAAAGGCAAGACAAAGAGTGGATAATTTGATCAAACCACCCAAAAGTCTTGGCAAATTAGAAAGTATCGCTGTCCAATTATCGGGGATTACAGGAGAGCTTTTTCCAGCAATTGATCAAAAAGCAATCATTGTAATGGCTGCTGATCACGGTGTGTACGAAGAAGGCGTTACAAGCAATCCTCAAGAAGTTACATTTGCGCAAACGCTGAATATTGCTAAAGGAATAACAGGGGTAGGAACCATTGCAAAAGTATCAAACGCAAAAATTGTCACAGTCGATGTTGGTGTAAAAGTAGATCTTCCTACTGATGCTGGCGTGATTAATCGTAAAATTAGAAGAGGTACTGCCAATTTTACAAAAGGGCCAGCTATGACAAAAGAAGAAGCCATTCAATCATTAGAAGTAGGGATTGAAATTGCCAATGCAGAAATTCAAAATGGGGTGAATTTGTTAGGAACAGGTGAAATGGGTATTAGTAATACAACACCAAGTACTGCTATATTATCGGTATTGGCGGGTTGTGATCCAAAAGAAATTACAGGTAGAGGGGCAGGTCTCGGACATGGCGGTTTAGCCCGTAAAATAGAAGTGATTCGAAATGCCATTGCAACAAATCAACCAGATTCAACTGATGCAATCGATATACTAGCAAAAGTTGGAGGATTAGAAATTGGTGGTATGGCAGGGGTTATGCTTGCAGCAGCTGCCAATCGAGTACCAGTAGTCGTTGATGGCTATATTTCAACAGCTTCCGCACTTATCGCCACAACGATTGAACCGAAAGTGAAGGATTATCTCATCACATCTCACGCAACAGATGAGCCAGGTGGTAAAAAAGCTAGTGAACTACTAGGCAAAGAACCAATGCTCAAAATGGATATGTGTCTAGGTGAAGGTTCTGGAGCAGCATTAGCTTTTCCAATCATCGATGCAGCATGTAGCATGATGAAAAACATGCCAACCTTTGAAGAAGTAGGGATGGAAATATAAAATTTCATCTCGTGATTAGCATTGAATGCCTGAAAGCTGCCTTTGTATAGAACAAGGCAGCTTTTCTAATTCAACAGGATTGAAAGACGCATTGAAATACATATTGTTGCAAAAAAGGCTATCCCGTAATGGAACAGCCTCGGCCTTTAAATCTCTTAATCTAAAATATTAATTTACTCGTTGAATTCTTCCTTCCACTTTATACTCGAATGGAGAAGATAATGTTTTTACAAATTCAACTGTTGCATCTAAGTCAGTTGGTCCAACTTCCATGTCTTTAGAAAGTGCACCAAAACTAGTATCGATATTACCATACATATAGTTGTTTACGACAACTGTGTATTCTTTTGTTGGGTCAATTTTACTGCCGTCTGGCAAAATAATATCGACTACTTTTCCGGCTTTTGTTGTATCGTCATACGTGTAAGTGTATTTGAAGCCAGAAACATGATAATCAAGACCTCTTGCAGTAATTTGTTCATCTAGTATAACGCGTAAGTCCGCGCCACTGAGTTTAACTTTATTAAGAACATTGCCAAATGGTTGAATGGCAAATAAGTCGCCGAAAGTAACTTTACCAGCATTTAATGGAGCGCGCACTCCACCGCCATTCATTAAGGCAAAATCTGCATTCATAGCATTTTTCATACCATCAGCGATTAAATTTCCTAAAGCTATATCACTGTTTTTCCTTGTAACAGTTGGATATCCTTTTTCAAGGAATGTTGTTGAAGCACCAACTTCCTGTGCTTTAATCGGTTCAGCTTTATCCGCGTACTTTTTCATAATCGCGGATACTTGTGGATCTGGTGTGTAGTCGTTTTGGTATACTGTTTTAATCTCCGCAGATTTGTTAATAATATCGCCTGTCTTTGGATCAATTTCGACCTCTACATCAGAGAAAGCAGAGCCGTATGAGTATGCTTGGACGATTAATTTGTTATCTACTACACGATTTACTTTAACATGATTATGTGCTGAGAAAATAACATCTACCTCATCATCAATTTGTTCTGCAATCTTACTTGCATCAAATGCATCTGTATAGCCTGTTTGTGAAGCAGGATTGTGTGCAAGAATTACGATTGATTTGATTCCTTTTTTCTTCAATTCTTCCGTGTATTTATTAATCGCTTCTACTTCATCTGTGAATTTCAGCGTTTCATTTCCTTTTTGGACAATCATAGAAGGCGTTTCTTGTGTAACTACACCAATAACACCAATTTTTTGACCACCAGAAGTAAGAATTGTATAAGGATCTGTGATTAGTTTTCCGTCACGAGTGTCATATGCATTTGCAGCAACTTGTGGAAAATTCATCCCGTCATAACCAGGTGTACCGTTTGGATGGTCGCCACCTTTGATCATTCGTTTTAGTTCATCAATTCCTTCATCAAACTCATGATTACCAAATGTTCCTGCGTCAAAGCCAATTGATTCTAATACTTCAATTGTTGGTTCATCTTGGAAAAGTGCCGAAATTAATGGGCTACCACCAATCATGTCTCCAGAATGTAAGATAAGTGTATTTGGATTAGTAGCTTCTTCTTTTCTTAATGCTGCAGTAGTATATTCCATACTTCCTGTATTTAAATTTCCAAGCTTAGTAATTGTATCAAGTTGACCATGTAAATCATTTACACCCAATAGTTGAACTTTAACTGGGTCACTACTATTATCTTTATTTTTTAAATTTATATTAAAAATACCGAAGCCTTTTGAATCTGTTTTACCTGTGTAATAGAATGGGCTTCCGTTTTTAATATATTGTTCAGCTTTTGGAGAAGTTGTGAACGTTACATTGACATCGGCATTGATTGGAGCAAGGGACCAGTTTTGATCAGCTGTTGGTGTAATTTCGTTTTGTTCTGAAATGTAATCCATCAAAATTTGGCGGTTTTCATCTGCAGAATCTACAACTAACTCACTGCCTTTAAGTCCTGGGAAGTTACCACCACCACCAGCACGATAATTATTTGTAACAACTACAAATTCCTGATTTGGATCGATTGGTTTTCCGTTATATTTTAGATTAATAACACGACTTGAATTTGGATTTTCTAATGCTCCAGTCGTTGAGTATTTAGCTGGTTTTGTCACATCAATTTGGTATTCAATGCCGTCAATAACATCAAAGTTATATACTCGGAAATCTGGATTAAGTAACTCTTGTTTATCTGTTTTATTTGGATCAATTGTATTAAATTGACCTGCAGACATTTCAATCCACTCTTTTACGACAGAACCTTTAATTTTCACAGCTTTTAAAGTGTTGTCATAGAGATATAGATCACCAGCACTACGGATCGTTAAATCACCTTTTTTGATCTCAGTGTACTCTTCTACACCATTACGCCCAGCTTTAAATGGTGCGCCTACTGATAATATAGGTAAATTCTTTAGTTCAGGTTTGTTTAGTTTAATATAGTTTTCGACATACCATTTTTGTGCATTTGTTACTACTTGAATTGATGGGTCATCTTGAACAACTGCAAAGTAGCTATAAATATCATCAGTCGTTTTGCCGATTGGCGTATTCACATAACTTAATGTTTTATCATGTGTAGCATTCACCGCTTTTACGATTTTTGCATCAGGTTTTACAGTATCAATCTCTCTTGTGGAAGACTTAGAAGTAGAAACTGACCATTTTCCATTCACTTTCTTTAAGGAAAGATCAATAATACCTAATGAGCCACCGCCGTAGCCAGCTTGTACAGCAGGAACACCGTTAATAGTTCCTTTTTTGTTGTCAACACCAGGAAGTGGTTGACCATTCGCGTCTTTGAACAAAGCATCTAAACTTGCAATGTCTTTGGCGGGGAAAACTTTATGAGTATGTGAGAAAGTAATCGCGTCTATTCCAGGCACTTTAGTCAAAGAGTATACTGTGTCTTCTGTATTTGCTTTTGAACCATTAAATCCAGAGTGGGCAAGAGCGATAACGACATCAGCACCTTTTTTTCTCATAGTAGGTACATACTTTTTAGCTGTTTCAATAATGTCTTTTGTAATCACTTTGCCATCAAGGTTTGCTTTATCCCATTCGTTGATTTGTGGGGGAACAAAGCCTATGTAGCCTATTTTAATGGTATTAGTTTTTCCTGATTCATCTTTTACTTTCTTCTTGATGATTTTATAAGGTGTGTATTTATTCTTATCATTCTTTGGATTTTTGTCGTGGTCATCCACATATACATTTGCGTTTACAACTGGAAAATCAGCATCATCATATACTTCATCTAGATATTTTAGACCATAGTTGAATTCATGGTTTCCGAATGTTGCAATATCGTAATCCATAATATTCATCGCTTTTATGGCTGGATGTACTTCTTTATCCTTTAAAGGTTTAATTTTTGCTTTATACGTTCCAAGCGGTGTTCCTTGAATGAGGTCCCCGTTATCTACCAGAACGGAGTTTTTTACTTCAGATCTTGCTTTTTTAACAAGTGTAGCCGTTTTTGCCAAGCCCAATTTTGGTGCTTCACTATTTTTGTAATAATCAAAGTCAAGTAAATTCGTGTGAATATCTGTAGTTTCCATTATTCGCAGTTTTACTTGTGATTGGACTTTACTTTTAGGAGCTTTGCTAGCTTCTGCATCAAAAGATATAAAAGTTGATGCTAACAGACTAATTGCAAGTGCACTAGATAAAACCTTAAAGCCTTGGAATTTCCCATTAAATATCAAATATACCACCCATTCTTTTACAAATTTTGAGATTGATTCTCTCCTAGAATATAGCATTAAAACTGTTAATTTAGTGTAAATTATTTATTAATTGGTAAAATATTACCTGATATTCTTCGTTATTAGACAAAAGTCAGTGCGATGTAATTATTTTTGTTAGATGAAATTATATAGTAAATAAGTATCTATTTTGGAGGTTATGTAGAAATTCAACGCTTTATCAAGAAAAAAACGGAATAGGAGAGGGATATAGTAATTGGGATTGTATCCTAAAAATACCCATATGAGTTTAGTGCTCATATGGGTAAAGAATCATCTTAAAATGAAATTGTATTTTCTAGAAGGGAAATCTGCCCCTAATTTATTGATTTCAACCTTAGCGTTTTCGATGAGATTCCGCGCTTTTGCTTTTGTAGCATCATCTAGTTTTTTAATTTTCTCACTAGGATGGTTCTTCGGTAAA
The DNA here is from genome assembly GCF_003844195.1 of Rummeliibacillus sp. TYF005. NCBI lineage: Bacteria > Bacillati > Bacillota > Bacilli > Caryophanales > Caryophanaceae > Rummeliibacillus > Rummeliibacillus sp. TYF005. The sequence goes on along the minus strand of NZ_ML122575.1, from coordinate 16,955 downwards.
GTAATGCCTAAAGCTTTTAATTGTCGATCGGCTTCCTCTTTGGCAATAGTCCCGTTTTTTACTTTCTGGAAAATTTCTTTGACTTTAGCTTTGGTGTTGTCATCCAATTTTGAGAATTGATCAACTTTTGGATGATGTTTCGGTAAAGTGATGCCTAATTTTTTTAATTGAGCTAATCCCTCTTCTTTTGTAATCTTACCTTCCTTCATTTGTTTCATTATTTCTTTAACTTTTTCTTTCGTTTGATCATCTAACTTTTCGAACATTTCACAATGAGGCTTTTTGGGTACTGTAACACCCAATTTCGTTAAATCTTCATCCAACTTGTTTAGAACGGTTTTCACTTTTTGCTGAGTAGCAGCATCAAGGTTTGAATTTTTTTCGGATGTTAATACATGGTCTTGTGCTGTAGCAGTAAAACTTGGAATAGTCATACTAAGTGTAAGAACACAAGTCAGTATAAACGCCCCTAGTATATTATTTCTTTTCATATGATGTTCACTCCTTCATGTTATGTTTTAATTCTTTTGAATAAAGATTTCTAGTTGAAAATGAACCTTCCTAAATAAAGTTTCACTTTATATTGTCCCATTTTTAGAAAAATAAAAGCATAAAATCGGATTTCTTCTATTTAACATAAGAATGTAAATAAAAATCTTTTATAGCTAAAATATAAAAGGTGGAAAATTAGAAAAAAGTAAAACTATTAATATAGAAGAAACTCAAATAAAATAATAACAAAAAGGTGATTTTACTGAAAAAGACATCCAATCTGATGAGAACTTGATGAGCTTACATAACCAGGATAATTTGTAGACAAAATTTATAAAAATCATAAAATTATTATTGTATTTTTATGAATATCATAGTATATTTATTCTATAATATTTTATAGAAAAATTAATATTGTTTTAATATTCTTAATTTTATATAATGAAATTTAACTAGAAATAGTTATTAAATATTGGGGATATTTCAAAAAATATTAACATCTAGGGGGTTATTTAATGAAAAAGAGAAAGAAATTATTATCGATGATCGTATCAGCGCTTGCAGTATCAATGGTATTAACAGCATGTGGTTCGGATCCAAAAGAATCGAGTTCAGGTGATGAATCAGGAGCAAAAGATAAACTAGTAGCAGGAACAGAAGCTACATTTGCACCGTTCGAATCGATGGATGACAACGGTAAAGTTGTTGGGATTGATGTAGATATTTTAAATGCTATTGGCGATGAAACAGGCAAAAATTTTGAGGTTAAAAATATTGGTTGGGAACCAGTTTTCCAACAAGTAACAAATGGTGAAATCGATTTAGGTGCATCAGGTATTACAATTACAAAAGAACGTAAAGAATCATATGATTTTACAGATCCTTATTTCGAAGCAACTCAATTAATTGTTGTTAAAAAAGACTCAAAAATAAAATCTATTGAGGATTTAAAAGATAAAAAAATTGCCGTTCAAATTAACACAACAGGGCATATAGCCGCAAAAAAAATATTAGGAAAATCAAGTTCTAAAATCAAAGCTTACGAAAATCAACCACTTGCATACCAAGAAGTTATTAATGGATCAGTCGATGCTGCAATTGGTGATAATGCCGTTATACACGAATATTTGAAAAATAATCCAAATGCAAAATTGAAAACAATCGAGGACGATGCTTTTGAAAAAGAATATTATGGATTTATGGTGAAAAAAGGTAATAAAGAAGTACTAGAGGTATTAAATGATGGTCTTAAGAAAATAAAAGAAAATGGTAAACTAGCTGAAATTACAGGCCAAGAACTTAAATAATTGGAGGTATCCAGATGAACTTCTTTGATATGCGCTGGGATATTATCTGGAATTATCGTGAGATATTTTTACATGGTATCTGGGTAACCATTTCTTTAACCATTTGTGGTTATTTAGGTGGTCTTATACTGGGAATCTTATTAGGTCTTGGTAAAACGTCAAAAAGAAAGTGGATTTATTGGCCAGCGAAATTATATGTAGATTTATTTCGCGGCACACCGATGCTTGTTCAAATTTTAATCATCCATTTAGCTCTGATTCCTTCTATTTTTGGTCAGTCTTATGGCTTTATGGTATCGGGAATTATTACACTTATATTAAATAGTGGGGCATATATTGCAGAAATTATGCGTGCAGGTATAGAGTCAATTGATAAAGGACAAATGGAGGCAGCTCGTTCTCTTGGTTTAACGAAAAATAAGGCAATGATCAAAGTGATTTTGCCCCAAGCATTTCGTCGAATGATACCGCCATTAGGAAACGAGCTAATCGCACTTTTAAAAGACTCATCACTTGTAACTGTGATTGCAGCTAATGATATTTTATATGCAAGTAAAGTTGTAGCAGGAGCAACTTTTAAAATTTGGGAGCCATATATAGCTGCTGCAGCTCTATATCTAATCCTAACTTTTGTCTTGACGAAAATTATTGCTTTTATTGAAAAAAGATTTAGCAATAACTTCAATCCTAGAAAGAAAAACACTGGTAAAAAGGGTCATTCGCAAAACAAAGATGAAGGGCAGGTTGCGGCATGATCAAGATTAAAAATTTACACAAAAATTATGGTAACCTGGAAGTTTTAAAAGGTATCGATTATGAAGTAAAAGAGAAAGAAGTAGTATGTGTCATTGGGCCTTCTGGATCAGGGAAAAGTACGTTTTTGAGATGTATTAATTTGCTTGAAGAAATTTCTGATGGTGAAGTTTTTATTGGCGATGTAAAGGTAAATGATCCAAAAACCGATATCAATGAAATCCGTACAGAAGTAGGAATGGTTTTTCAACAGTTTAATCTATTCCCGCATATGACTGTTATCGATAACATTACAATGGCTCCGATACAAGTTCGTAAAATGGCAAAAAAAGATGCAGAGAAATTAGCATTAGAGTTATTAGATAAAGTAGGACTTCAAGAAAAGGCCTACAACTATCCCGAACAACTTTCTGGTGGTCAACAACAACGTGTGGCTATTGCACGTGCCCTTGCCATGAAACCGAAAGTTATGCTATTTGATGAACCAACATCTGCTCTAGATCCAGAAATGGTGAAAGAAGTTTTGGATGTTATGAAACAGTTAGCCGATGAAGGAATGACAATGGTGATCGTAACACATGAAATAGGATTTGCTCGTGAAGTAGCTGATCGGGTTGTTTTCATGGATGGTGGCTATATTGTAGAAGAAGGTCATCCTGAAGAAGTGTTCGGAAATACACAAAACGAACGTACTAAGTCATTTTTAGGCAAAGTTTTATAAATACGAAAATCCATTCAGTGAAGTAGTTAATGAATGGATTTTTTAACTTCCAATTATCTCGTAAACCGATTGGCATAACAGGAGGCTACAAATGCTTCTGGTTTAATCTTTGGCTCTACACCAATGGATTCGATTCTGGCTACCATCTCATTTACAAATTCTCTTGTTTTGTTGCGTTTACCAGCCCCGATATCGATATGCCCCTCCATCGTAAATGTCGAACCCTCATACAAATAGGGAATCACAATATCAATGAGCTGTTTCTTCTTCTCTTCAGTGAACATCGCAACTATTTCTTCGGTAAATGACAGTTCCAACGATATTCTCTCATGTAGATGCAGCATTTTACGTGGTACAATCACTCTTCTAATACAAGCCCATACCCCATGCCCTTCCTCTAGAATGACGATTCCTGTAATAAATACAGTATGAGATTTATGAACTTGCGAATCGGTCCCCACGATTAACCGATAATTCCCTCTAGGGTTTTGATGCATAAAACCCACTATATATTGAAAAACATCCTCAAAAGTCATATTTTTTTCTTGCAGATTTTGAAAAGGATCGTAACGAAATGAAGTGCTCATGTTTCACCGCTTCTTTCCTTAATGAGATATAAATTTAGTTAAGTACAGTATATCCAACTGTTTTTTATTTTGTGCAAGTGAATAACTGCAGTAAATTAAATTGCATGACAACCCGTATCAATATTTGCCCTATAAAATAATTATATTTTTTATAATGTATTTTATTCAGAAATAACAAAGTAAATTGCTAGTAGGATACAACTTCAAAAAGGATTTTATTTTTTGCATTCTGAAATGGTAAGAGGAATCAAAATAAATTAATCAGTTAGAAAGAAAAGACTTGAATATTCTCTATAATTATTTGATAATTTAAAATATACAAAAAGTAGGAGATGTACATAGATGGGGAATTTAAATGATGGTTTAGAAAATCGTGCACGTTTGTTAGTGAAATGCCCGGATAAGCCTGGGATTGTTTCTGTATTGTCTTCATTTTTACATAATCACAATGCAAATATTATTGAATCTAGTCAGTTTTCGACGAATCCAGTGAATGGAACTTTCTTTATACGAATAGAATATCATTGTGATAATTTACAAGAAAAAGCAGATGATATGGAATTGGAATTTAAAGAAATAGCAGAAAATTATCAGATGGATTACCATTTTTATTATCGGAATGTTCGCCAACGTTCTGCAATCTTTGTTTCAAAAGAAACGCACTGTTTGTTGGAATTACTGTGGGAATGGCAAAATGGCGATTTAGACACGGATATTGCGCTTGTAATCAGCAACCATGAAACAGCAAGACCAATGGTTGAAGCATTGGGTATTCCATTCTTCTATATACCTGCTAATAAGGATATTCGTAAACAAGTAGAAGAAGAGCAAATTCGTTTAATGGAAAAATATAAAGTGGATGTTCTAATTTTAGCTCGATATATGCAAATTTTAACACCTGATTTTGTTAATCATTTTAAAAATAGAATCATTAATATTCATCATTCGTTTTTACCTGCATTTATAGGGGCTGGTCCTTATGAACGCGCATTTGCAAGAGGAGTGAAATTGATTGGTGCAACTTCTCATTATGTCACAAATGATTTAGACGAAGGACCAATAATTGAGCAAGACGTTGAACGTGTAGATCACAGAGATAATGCAGCACAGTTGAAAAAAATCGGAGCCAAAATTGAACGCCGCGTCTTAGTAAAAGCGGTGAAATGGCATTTGGAAAATCGAATTATTGTAGAAGGAAATAAAACAATTGTGTTTCACTAGACATTAGGGGCTACCTAAATATAAGGTAAGCTCCTAATTTATTTGCAAATATATATATTCTAAGCAAAGGTTTGTGAAATAAAGTGAAATTTTTAGCGATAGTTTTAATTATAATTTTATTAACGCTTGGATTAGAAGTAGTTTTTAATAAATTATTAGGTGTAGAAAAAAAGAAAATCGCAGATACCCCCGGGAGAGAAGTTGATAGAAGGGGAAGAAAAATTATTCTTGTAAGTATTATATTTTTACTAATTTTAAGTAATGTATTCAATTTTAGTTTTCTTGATACCAAGTGGTGGTGGCTAGGATATTTCATCATTTTAGCTGGTTTCCAAATATTTATGGAATGGAAATATATTAAGAATTCAAAACAATATCTTACAACCATCATTCTCTCTATCTCATGTCTTGTAATGTTAATATTAGCAATTAGATATATTTGAGACTAGATAAAGTAAAAAAGCTGTCCATCGTAGGTTTAAACCTTTCAGGACAGCATTGTTCTATTATTTCATTTTTAAATATTGATCATAACCTTTCAAACGTAAATGGCAAGCTGGACATGTTCCGCAGCCATCACCTTTAATGCCATTATAGCAAGTTAACGTTTTCGTCCGAACATATTCCAATTTCCCCATATCATCTGCCATTTTCCATGTCTCTGCCTTATCTAACCACATCAAAGGCGTATGAATAACAAGCTGTTCATCCATTGCAAGGTTTAAAGTTACGTTTAATGATTTCACAAAATCATCCCGGCAATCTGGATAACCGCTAAAATCTGTTTCACATACCCCTGTAATAATATGTTTTGCTCCAACTTGGTTCGCCAAAACCCCTGCAAATGATAAAAATAATAAGTTGCGTCCAGGCACAAAAGTTGAAGGTAATGCACCGTCTTCCCCAGCTTTAACCTCTATATCATCTCGAGTAAGTGCATTTGGTGCTAACTGATTTAGTAAAGACATATCTAAAATATGATGTTTTACACCAAGTTCTTCTGCTATTTCTTTTGCACAGTCAATTTCTGCTACATGGCGTTGGTTGTAATTAAATGTAACAGCCTCAACTTCTTTAAACGTTTGTAATGCCCAAAACAAGCAAGTAGTACTGTCTTGACCACCACTAAAAACGACAATTGCTTTTTCATCTTTTAACATTGATTTCACCCTCCAATTTAACTAGCAAATTCTGTTTTAGTAAAACGAGTAAAATGTAAAGCCATTACGCCAATAATTTGCATGCTAATTTTAATAATTACTTGACCTAAAATAGCCATCCAAACCGCATTCCAAGGCACCATTCCAGCACCAAGAGGGGATAAACCAATAATGACGAATATGGAAGAATCTAAAATACCCCCGAAAATGCCACTATACATAATTCTCATACTAATTGAAGCTTTTAATCTTGAATAGATTTCAGTATCCGTTGTTTCAGAAACAGCAAAGCTTACCGCACTTGCAAATACAATCCAAAGTGTATCCCCTAGAAGATAGCTAGATATTGCTGAAAGTATTAATGCTAAGCCGATAAAAAGGTAGGTCTTTTTCTTACCATATTTGTTTTGAACAAGATCACGCAGTATAAACGTAGCTCCTATTAGAAAGGATCCATAAGGTATGATGAAAACGCCAAATTGCAAAGGCGCAAAATTCGCTGTTATCACATTTGCTAACACAATTGCACAAAGATATAAAAATATTCTCATTGAAAAGTCTCCTTTGAAATTATGAATTTAAACCATCGATGAAATTACACACATTATGTAATGAACTTTTCAAAATCAAATAAACCCATATCTCACAACACCTCCCTATAGTCTAAAAATAAGGAGGTTGCTAGCAAAATAAAAAACTACATCCCTAAAGATATAGTTTATCCCTAGTTTTTTATAGAGGGTTGTTCTAGTACCTCTCCTACATTTAGTAAGTTTTTATTCAGTTCAAATGTAATTTTACCATAAAATCTCATAATATTGTCTCAGTATAATGGATTTTTTTAAATTTGGCTGAATAAATCTTTATAAAATGAGAAGCAAAGCAGCCTAAAATCTCCAAGAGGGTACGAGTTGATAAAGGAGACCTGAGTTGTGATAAAGGAGACCTGAGTTGTGATAAAGAGAGCCTGAGTTGTGATAAAGGAGACCCGAGTTGTGATAAAAGCAGCCTGAGTTGTGATAAAGAGAGTCTGAGTTGTGACAAAAGAAGCCTGAGTTGTGATAAAGGAACTGAGTTGTGATAAAAGAGACCTGAGTTGTGATAAAAGCAGCGTGAGTTGTGATAAAAGAGACCTGAGTTGTGATAAACAAAGCCCAGGTTGTGATAAAAAGATCACAGTAGTCATAAACAAACCCTAATTGTAAAAAATCCTAAATATCACTTTTCTCATTTTAGCACTATTAATTTAAATATCAGTATAGTCATTTCAATCTATATTCCTATAAATAGCCCTTAAGGCTCTTACATAAAAAATCCCACCACTTTCATTCAATTTAAACCATCGTTAAATTCCTTAATTGGACATACGGTAACAAAATAATTACTACCAATTTAAAATACATCACCATAAATTACTAGAAATCATGCATATCCTTCAAAAATAAAAATATCCTAGTTTTATAAAGCTCATTAATAATGGACAAGTAAAAAATACAAAACGAAGTCAACTAAATGGTAGTTTATAAAACTAAAGTTATCGGAGGGTTCCAGATGTCAAAAGTTTTAAATTATATTAATGGTGAGTGGTTGGAAGGTTCGACAGGAAAGTTTGTACCAGTTATGAATCCTGCAAACGGAAAAGTTTTAGCGGAAGTAACACAATCTACTGATGAAGATGTCCAACTAGCGGTACAAGCTGCAAAAGAAGCACAAAAGTTATGGAGATTAGTTCCTGCTCCTGAACGAGCAGATATTTTATATAAAGTGGCTTATCTATTAAAAGAAAGAAAAGAAGAGATTGCACAAGTTTTAACGAGTGAAATGGGAAAAGTGATTGATGAAGGAAGAGGAGAAGTACAAGAAGCGATTGATATGGCTTATTACATGGCCGGAGAAGGGCGCCGACTCTTTGGTGATACAATCCCATCAGAACTTCGCAACAAATTTGCGATGAGTGTAAGAGTACCTGTAGGCGTTGTTGGCATTATAACACCGTGGAATTTCCCAATCGCGATTGCTTCTTGGAAATCGCTACCTGCGCTAGTAGCTGGCAATGCAGTGGTTTGGAAACCAGCGACAGAAACGCCGATGACAGCGCAAGAGTTTGTGAAGATTTATGAAGAAGCCGGTTTACCAAAAGGCCTTATCAATTTAGTAAATGGTTCAGGAAGCAAAGTCGGCAATGCACTGGTTGAGCATCCAGATATCGATATTATCTCGTTTACCGGTTCAAACGAAGTAGGAAAAGCAATCAATGGCCGTGCTGGGGAATTGTTAAAGAGGACATCACTTGAAATGGGTGGAAAAAATGCCATTACCGTTTTAGAAGATGCTGATTTAGACCTTGCTGTAGAAGGTATTCTTTGGGGTGCATTTGGTACAGCAGGCCAAAGATGTACAGCAACAAGCCGTGTAATTGTACATCAAGATGTAAAGAAAGCATTAGAAGAAAAGCTAATAAGCCGTATTCATGAATTAAAGATGGGCGATGGACTTGATGAAACAGTTAAAGTTGGACCTGTTATCAATAGAGAAGCTTTAGAAAGAATCGATGAATATGTCAAGATTGGCCAAGAAGAAGGGGCAATCCTATTAGCAGGCGGTAAGATCGTCACTGAAAATGGTTTAGATAGCGGCAATTACTATGCACCAACGATTTTCACAAATGTAACACCAGATATGCGTATAGCAAAAGAAGAAATCTTTGGACCAGTAGTGTCAATCATTTCTGTAGAAAATTTAGATGAAGCTGTGAAAGTGAATAACAGTGTAGAATTCGGTCTTTCAAGTGCAATTTATACAGCAGATGTCAATAAAGCCTTTAAAGCTATGCGTGATTTAGATACAGGTATCGTATATATTAACGCAGGAACAACTGGAGCAGAAATTCACTTACCATTTGGCGGTACAAAAGGTACAGGAAATGGTCATAGGGATTCAGGTGTAGCTGCATTAGATGTCTATACAGAATGGAAATCGATTTATGTTGACTACAGTGGAAAATTACAAAGAGCGCAAATAGATAACAATTAATCCAAAAAATAACCTGCAATTTCTACTTTGGAAATGCAGGTTTCTACGTTATACAAGGGGTGACTATAAGTGGAGAAATTAACCGTTGTCGGTTCAGGCATTATGGGAAGAGGAATCGCCTATACAGCAGCAATTAGTGGTTTCAATGTTGTTTTAAATGATGTCAATGAAGAAAATTTAAAGAAAGCACAGTTATATATAGAAAAAGAATTGCTAAAAAGTGCAGAAAGAGGCTACTTAACAAGCAAGCAAGTTGAAATGGCTATGACAAATTTGAACTATACTACAGATTTACAAACAGCTGCTCATGATGCAGACATTGTGATTGAAGCTGTTTTTGAATTAATTGACATTAAGATTGATGTATTTAAAAAACTAGATGTAATCTGTCCAGAACATACAATTTTAGCAACGAATACATCTACGATGAGCCCTACAGAAATTGCAGCTCAAACGTCAAGGCCTGATAAAGTTGTGGCCATGCACTTTTTTAATCCAGTTCATAAGATGAAACTTATCGAAATTATACGAGGGCTGGATACGTCAGATGAAACGGTAGCAAAAGTGAAAGAAATCGGAGCGAAATTAGGAAAAGAAACAGTGGAAGTAAACGAGTTTCCTGGATTCGTCACTAGTCGTATGAATTGTCTTATTGGTAACGAAGCGATGAACATGTTGATGGAAGGTATTGCTTCAGCAGAGGATATTGATAAAGCGATGAAACTAGGATTGAACCACCCAATGGGACCACTAGAACTAGCTGATTTAGTCGGATTAGATTCACGTTTGCGGAATATGGAATATCTATACAAAACATTAGGCGAAAAATATAGGCCAAGTCCCCTTCTTATTAAATATGTCAAAGCAGGTCGCTTAGGGCGCAAATCAGGAACAGGTTTTTACAATTACGAAAGTTAGTAATTGGAGGCGAAAATCGTGAAAATAGGAGAATGCAAGAAGCGAATATCAGCTAAAGAAGCAGTAGAAATGATTCGTAAAGGAGATAGCCTTTTAGTTGGTGGATTTGGTATTTGCGGAACTCCTTTTACTTTAATCGAAACAATCACAGAATCCAATCACGCCAGAGAACTCACTATTATTAGTAATAATTTAGGAGAAGCAGGGAAAGGGTTAGGAAAATTATTAATCTCAAAACATATAAAAAAAGCAATTGGTTCCTATTTCACTACCAACCGCGATGCTGTTAAAGCTTGGAACAATGGAGAACTGGAAATAGAGCTTATTCCACAAGGATCACTTGCTGAAGCAATTCGTGCAGGGGGAGCAGGCATTGCTGGGTTCTATACTAAAACAGGTGTTGGTACAGAAATTGCAAAAGGCAAAGAAGAAAGAGATTTTGATGGTGAAACGTATTTATTTGTAAGGGGAATACGAGCAAAACTGGCGCTTATTAAAGCGGATAAGGCTGATACAATGGGAAACTTAGTTTACGCGAGAACTGCTCGTAATTTCAATCCGATGATGGCAACTGCAGCAGACATTGTCATTGCAGAAGTAGATGAAATCGTAGAAGCTGGTGCATTAGATCCTGAGCAAATCATCACACCTCACAATTATGTAGACTATGTGGTTCTTAATGATCGATATGAAAAAATTGGTGGTGAGTATGTTGAGCGGACAAAGTAATTCAAAAGATGCTCGGATTAGAATTGCTAAAAGAATTGTAAAAGAACTCCATGCAGGTTCGGTTGTCAATCTCGGTGTCGGTATTCCATCTTTAATCCAAAATTATTTAAAACCTGATAGTCATGTTTACCTTCAATCTGAAAATGGTCTTTTAGGAATGGGACCAACACCTCCAAAAGACGAGATCGATATGAACCTCATTAGTGCTAGCAAACATCCCATCTCTTTAGGAATTGGATCTTCCCTTTTTTCAAGTGCCGATTCTTTCGCGATGATCCGGGGTGGCCATATAGATATCGCAGTAATGGGAGCGCTCCAAATTTCCGAAAAAGGAGAAATTGCCAATTGGGCTGTACCTGGAAAGGACATTTTAGGAGTCGGAGGAGCAATGGACTTAGTTGCCAGTGCTAAGAAGATTATAATCGCCATCACACATATTACCAAAGATCAAACACCTAAAATTGTTCAAAAACTTACCTATCCAAGTAGCGGCATTAGAGCGGCAAACCTGATAGTAACAGAAAAAGCCTTGTTTGAGGTGAAAGATAACACTCTTCTATTAAAAGAAATCGCAGAAGACTCTTCATTACAAGAGATCAAACAACTTACAGAAGCGCATTTTATTATATCTGAAGATCTTCAAACGATGAAAATTGACTGAGACTGGGGTGGGAAAATAGATGACATATGCCAATATTCTTGTCTACCAAGAAAAAGAACTTGGTTTTATAGAAATTAATCGTCCTCAACAACGAAATGCTTTAAATATAGAGACATTGCAAGAAATTGAAAAAGCACTAGAAGAGTTAAAAGTCAATCAAGATATCCGAGTCGTCATTATCACTGGATCTGGTGAAAAGTCTTTCGCAGCTGGTGCAGATATTAAAGAATTAAACAAACGAACGATGATTGATGCACTTCAACCCAATATGACTGCAACATATCGAAAAATAGAAGAATATGAGAAGCCTACAATAGCAGCTATTAACGGATATGCCTTAGGTGGGGGATTAGAACTGGCTCTTGCTTGTGATATAAGAGTGGCATCATTGAACGCGAAAATGGGATTACCGGAAGTGGGTTTGGGGATTATCCCAGGAGCAGGAGGAACGCAACGTCTCTCACGAACAATCGGAAAAGGGAAAGCAATGGAACTAATTTTAACAGGTGAAGTTATTTCAGCAGAAGAAGCAAAAAATATTGGACTAGTAAGTGCAGCTGTACCACAAGAGGAACTAATTGAAAAAGCAAAAGAATATGCAAATAAGATTAGTATAAAAGGTCCCTTAGCTTTACGATTAGCCAAAACAGCCGTTAACAGAGGATTAGATATCGAAATGGAAACAGCACTATATTTAGAAAAATTATCTCAAACTATTTTAATGGGTTCATACGACAAACAAGAAGGAACTCAAGCGTTTTTAGACAAAAGAAAACCGCATTTTAAAGGGGAATAGGGGGATGAAGTAATGGATTTTACACTACCAGAAGAAATCCAAATCTTAAAAAAAGCTGTCCATGATTTTGTGCAAGGAGAAGTTGAAAAGGTTGCGATGGAAATTGAAGAAAATGATGAAATCCCTGAATCGATTGTGGAGCAGTCAAAAGAAATGGGGCTATTCGGTTTAAGCATTCCTGAAGAATATGGTGGACTAGGGTTAGATATGGTTGGAAAATGTGCAATCTATGAAGAATTAGGAAAAACACATAATGGCTATACTACATTACTCGGTGCGCATACAGGGATAGGCACGGTAGGGATTGTTGAACTTGGTACAAAAGAACAAAAGGAAAAGTATCTTCCGAAAATGGCCACTGGGGAATGGATTGGTGCTTTTGCATTAACAGAACCAAGTGCAGGTTCTAATGCAGCTAATATCAAAACAAAAGCGGAAAGAAAAGGCGATAAATATATTATCAATGGCTCAAAACACTATATTACAAATGCAGTTTGTGGGAATATTTTTACCGTTATGGCGGTAACAGATCCAAGTAAAGGTGCGAAGGGCATTACTTCATTTATTGTCGAAAAAGATTTTCCAGGTTTTATTGTCGGAAATGTAGAGAAGAAAATGGGGCTTCGGGGTTCTCATTCTGCAGAATTGTTTTTCGAAAACTTGGAGGTTCCAGTAGAAAATGTCCTTGGCGAAGAAGGAAAAGGGTATGTCAATGCACTGAAGATCCTAGCGAATGGTCGAGCTGGGCTTGCTGCAAGAAATCTTGGATCTTGCGAAAAACTGCTGCAATATAGCTTGGACTATGCGATGCAACGTGTTCAGTTTGGAAAGCCAATCTTTGATCAACAAGCGGTTCAACATATGTTGTCCGATATGGCGCTAGAAATCGAATTACTTCGTTCTATGACCTACAGGGTAGCGTGGATGACGGATCAGGGAAAAAGAGTCGTAAAAGAAGCTGCAATGGCAAAGTTATATGGATCAGAAGTATACAATCGTATTGCCGATTTAGCTGTCCAAATTCATGGGGGTATTGGCTATATGAAAGAATATCCAATTGAGAGATATTACAGAGACGCAAGAATTACAAAAATATATGAAGGTACCTCTCAAATCCAAAAAAATATTATAGCAGGAGAACTAAAACGGGAATTTAAATAGCGATCAAAGTAGTAATTGCTGAAAAAGATAGTAATAGTTGTTTACATTTAAAATGGGGGTGCAAGGATGGGAAATGCAGTAATTATTGACGGTGTACGCACAGCAATAGGGCGTATGGGAGGAACACTAAAAGACGTTGAAGCCGACTTTCTTTCTGAAAAAGTTATACGTGAGGTGGTTCAGAGGAGTCAAGTAAATCCGCATCTAATAGAAGAAGTTGTCTGGGGACATGCAAAACAAAGTTCAGATGTACCAAATCTCGCAAGACTCGCAGCATTAAGAGCTGAACTTCCAATCGAAGTATCAGGTTATACAGTTCATAGACAATGTGGTTCAGGTTTGCAAGCTATTAATAATGCCGCACAACAAATTAGTTGTGGTATTTCAGACACGATTATTGCTGGTGGTGCTGAAAGCATGAGTACAGCTCCCTACTATTTAAGAAAGGCAAGGTATGGATATGGAGCAGGCAATGCGGAGCTAGTCGATCCAAATACAGAAAGTCAACCACGTGCACAGCCAATCGAAAAATACGGCAATTTAACGATGGGTTTAACAGCTGAAAATTTAGCATCCAAATACAATATTAGTAGAGAAGAACAAGATGAATTTGCATTAGAAAGCCAACAAAAAGCAGCTACAGCCATTCAAGACGGAAAATTTAAGGAAGAGATTGTTCCTTTTGAAATCAAAAATAAGAAAGAAATCATTCAATTTACTACAGATGAACACCCCCGTTTAACAAGTATCGAAAAATTAGCATCTTTGAAGCCTGTTTTTAAAGAAGATGGAACAGTTACTGCGGGTAATTCTAGTGGCCGCAATGACGGAGCTGCAGCTCTAGTGATGATGTCAGAAGATTTAGCCCTAAAACAAGGATTGACCCCAAGACTTCGAATTGTTGCACAAGCATCTGTAGGCGTGCCACCTGAAATTATGGGGATTGGTCCAGTACCTGCAACATTAAAGGCTTTAAGACTAGCAGGTTTAAAATTAGATGATATTGACTTAGTGGAACTAAACGAAGCTTTCGCAGCGCAATCACTTGCAGTCTTAAGAGAGTTAAATATTGATAAGAAAAAACTCAATGTCAATGGTGGTGCAATTGCTCTAGGACATCCAATAGGAGGAACTGGCGCTATATTAACAGTTAAAATCATGCATGAACTTGAAAGAATTGGTGGTAGATATGGACTTATTACTGCATGTATCGGTGGTGGACAAGGCATTGCAACAATAGTTGAAAATTTAAGAGTTTGATGATTGGAGGAACCGTTTATGTACAATCCAAGAGTTCTTCAAATCCTTTCCATGTACCATCCAGAGGGAGAAAAAATTCTGCTAAAAAATGCAAAAGTAATTCGAACGGATCAGTATGACATCCCACATTTATGTGAACTTGTCAAAGATGTAGAGGGAATTATCCTCCGAGCGCCTGCGAAAATTACGAAGGAAATCATAGATGCTAATCCACGTTTAAAAGTAATTTCAGGTGCAGGTGTAGGACTAGATAATATTGATGTTAACTATGCAACTAAAAAGAGTATCCCGGTCCTTCATGCACCTGCAGTAAATAAAACGTCTACTGCAGAGCACACCGTAATGCTAATACTTGCATTAGCAAAGTCAGTCTTACCTTTTCATAATCAGATGAAGGTAGGCAATTACAATGCAAGAATGGTCATCCCATCTATAGAACTCAAAGGGAAAAAGGTGGGCCTTATTGGCTTTGGTAATATTGCTCAGGAAGTGGCGAAAATACTTATAAATGGTTTTGATATGGATGTTACTGCTTGGGTTCGTACATACAAACCAGAAAAGCATCATGTCGCTAAAGAACTTGGTGTTACCATTCATACAAATATAGAAGAAGTCTTCCAACAAAGTGATTTTATCTCCATCCATTTACCATTAACGGATCAAACAAGACTATCAATTGACCAGCGGCTTTTTTCAATTATGAAACCTTCTGCCTATTTCATCAATACAGCCCGTGGAGCAATAATTCATCAAGAGCATTTATATTATGCACTGAAAAATGGTAAAATTAGGGGGGCGGGTCTTGATGTATTTGACCCAGAACCACCTGATGAAAATTTACCACTTTTAAAATTGCCAAATGTGATTGTAACCCCACATGTTGGAGGAACAACAGTAGAAAGCAATCAAATCATGGCCACTACTGTAGCACAAAATGTACTGAAAGTTTTAGCTGGAGAAAAGCCGCAATATATTGCGAATCCAGAAGTGCTAAACTTGTAAAAAGAATAGGAGAATGATGATGGATCAATATTCAATAGCTTTAATTCCCGGAGATGGAATTGGCGTAGATGTTGTAAGAGAAGGAAAAAAGGTATTAGATACGGTTAGTGAATTGCATGGAGGTATTTCATTTTCATATAAGGAATTTGACTGGAGCTGTGAATACTATGCCAAGCATGGTCGAATGATGCCAGAAGATGGCTTGGATCAATTAAAAGATTTTGATTCTATTTTTCTTGGTGCAGTTGGATACCCAGGTGTGCCAGATCACGTATCACTTTGGGGACTTCTATTACCAATAAGAAGACAATTTGAGCAATATATTAATTTACGACCTGTCAAGCTATTAAATGGTATTCAATCACCATTAGCAGGAAAAACATCTAAAGACCTTGATTTCATCGTAATTCGTGAAAATAACGAAGGGGAATATTCGAATATCGGTGGTCGAATCTACGAAGGTACTGATGCTGATATGGCGATTCAAAATAGTGTTTTCACACGAAAAGGAGTCGAAAGAGTACTAAGATATGCTTTTGATTTGGCACAAAAACAAGGGAAAAGAAAGCATGTTACAGCTGCAACGAAGTCAAATGGTATCAACCATACAATGCCATTTTGGGATGAGTACGTGAAGAAGATCAATCAAGAATACCCTGATGTAACAAGTAATATTGTCCATATCGATGCATTGGCAGCCTTTTTTGTCAGTAAACCAGAAACAATGGATATTGTTGTAGCATCCAATCTATTTGGCGATATTTTAACGGACTTAGGAGCAGCAATTGTCGGAGGTCTTGGCATTGCACCTTCAGCAAATATTAATCCAGAGAAGAAATATCCTTCCATGTTTGAACCCGTACACGGATCTGCACCTGATATCGCTGGAAAAGGAATTGCAAACCCACTTGCATCTATTTGGTGTACGAGTATGATGTTGGACCACTTAGGTCATCCAGAATCTGCAAAAGCCATTATAGATGTTATGGAAGAAGTTATCCAAGAAAAAATCGTCACACCTGACCTTGGAGGAAATGCCACAACAGAGCAGGTAGGGGATAAAATCTGTGAAAAATTGAAAATGCACTTAGGGTAAACTAAAAAGCGGCTATAGAAGCCGCTTTTTTGGTGCGCCCAGCATGAACGTAATCTAT
>NZ_ML122574.1:0-34436 GCF_003844195.1 Rummeliibacillus sp. TYF005 | reverse complement strand
GCGCTTATTTTTTATATTTCGGGCTTACGTTTAACATGGATAACACTATTTACTATGTCTTGTTTACGGTGATTTCTACCAATACAAAAGAGACTGTTATAAAGTATAGCTACACTTTATAACAGTCTCTTAATTATTAACAAAACACTTTTTCTACGATTAAAATAGCCAGCAAGTTATCCTCTTCTTGCGCCACGGCCACCGCGTTTAGAATCTTGTGCACGTTTTAATGTTGCAAGACGATCTTCACTGTCTTTTAGGAATCGCGCCATTTTTTGTTCAAAGTTTTCTTTAGGTTGACGATGTTCACCACGGTCATTTGAACGATGGTTGTTATGGCGTGGACGTTGAGGACGCTCTGGTCGTTCAGCTTGAGGTTTTGCTTTACGGATTGATAAACCAATTTTACCGTCAGCTCCAACGTTCATAATTTTTACTTCAACCATTTCCCCAACTTTCAAATGGTCATTAATATCTTTTACATAGTTGTCAGCAACCTCGCTAATATGAACAAGACCTGTTGAGCCATTTGGCAGCTCCACGAATGCTCCAAAATTTGTGATACCTGTTACTTTACCTTGTACCTTGCTGCCTACTTCAATTGACATAAAAAAAATGCTCCTCCTTAAAATTTAAGCGACTTATAAGTCTTAAAATCAATTTGTAAAACTTTAGTGATTCTTACCTTTTATTATAGCCAACAAAAAAAGAGTGTCAATAAGACTACTCTTTTGAATCTGTTTTTTTCTTATCTTTTTCTGATGCTTTAGGAATTGAAAAAATAATCTCTCCATCCTCAGATAAGAATAAATCCTTTCGTGCAAGCTTAGCGATGTAGTCGTCGTCTTTTAATTTAGCAATTTGAATTTTTAGATCATCCTGTTTTTCTTTTTGCTTTGCTAAATCATGTTGCAATTCAATTTTTTGTTTTTCTTTATCTGCCAATACGCTCTTTTGTTTAATCAACATAACCATGAGGGAACCTGCAATTAGAGCAAATATTATTGTCATTACTGTAAGTCTACGACGTAAGCGAATTTTACGTTTGCTATTAATCATATTTTTACGTATTTCAGTTTTTGCATAATCAGTTGGCATTTGTGTAGTCTTTTTAGAAAGTTGCTTAGATGTTAGTGGCATGTTAGGTACCCTCCTTTGAGTATGATTAAATGCAACGTTTAACTAATTACCATTTACATATCAATCCTATTATATCTAACTTTTACCTATTTTTTAAGCTTTATCTTTCTAATTTTTTCGACAGCAAATCGAATAGGAAATGTAAAAAATCTGAAAATAGAAGTAATTAACCGCATGATTTGTCGTATTAATTTCAGTAAAAGATGAAATATAAAAAATATAGGTTGTATGATTAATCTATCAATCATTCGCCCTGCAAAACGAAATACATCCTGTAGAAACAATTGATAAAGACAAAATCCTAGTAATTGGGATAGGAAATCAACAAAATGCCATTCCCCATCCCTTACAATCATTAATAATAGAAATGTACCAATTCCTAATAGAACCCATGTAGATAATTCAAATATGATGTAGCCTTTTCGCCAAAATGATTTCGGTGGCGCATAATGACTGAATGTACGTACTAAATCAATACAAGCTGCTCCTATAACACCACTAGCAATTAGTGTTGCTATACTGAGGAATTGTTCAGAAACTGTCATCCAAATAATTTATGCAAAATACTGCGGGATAGTCCACTGTCCTCTTCATCATATTGAAGATTCTTCACTGTACCTTCTAAAGTGAGTAATCCCTTATCTACATCTAAATGGACAATTCTTAAATCTTCCCCACGAATTTGCAAATGACCTTGAGAGGTGAGTACAAAAAACTCCTCTTGATCAAAGCGTTCAATTGATTTTACAGATGTAACATCCATTCTTTTGCGATTACGAACCGTTAATAAATGATCTCCTGTTGGAATTGTATAAGTGGCATTATCCTGTTGGAATGTCATCTTCTATTCCCCTCCTTGTCCTGTCTATTAATCTATATGTTTGGACAATCTAATATATGAAGATAAATATAAAAATAAAACCACTATCAATTAATATTTTGATAGTGGTTTTATTTTAGACTACAAAAGCTTTCGAATTTTAAAATGTACTATAAACTAAAAACAGCCGCTATTACTTAGGCCTCATCATCGATAAATTGAGGTTCGACTCTATCTAGTTTTTCCTCTTTTAAGATGGTAAACATTTTAGCAGCCTCTTCTTTACGGACGACGTCTTTTAATTCTTCAATTCGAACAGTTACTATTTTTTGACCAAAACGAATAGCTAACTCGTCGCCCACTTTTACAGCACTACTAGCTTTGACAACTTTACCATTAATGGTAATGCGTCCTTGATCAGCTACTTCTTTAGCTAATGTTCGTCTTTTTATTAATCGAGATATTTTAAGAAATTTATCTAATCGCATTCGTATACTCCCTTTTCTTATTGTTTTGCATCTTGCCAAAACTTATCTAATTCTTCGAGTGAATAGTCTTTAAAATCCTTTCGGCCAGCTATAACTTGTTGTTCTACATAGCCAAATCTCTTTGCAAATTTTGCATTTGCGTGAAGCATCGCATCTTCTGCAGAGATTTTATATACTCGCGCCAAGTTTACAAGTGTAAACAATACGTCGCCAAATTCATCTAGTCTAGTTTCTTGTGTGCCATTTTCTATTTCTTGGCGGAATTCTTGCCATTCCTCAGCTACCTTTTCCCAAACTCCATCAATATTAGGCCATTCAAACCCCACTTTAGCTGCTCTACGTTGATAGTTATAGGATGTTTGCAACGAAGAAGTTGCACGATATTCACCTTTTAATAACGGTTCTGCATGATCATCATTTTGATGTTCTTTTTTCTTTATTTTTTCCCAGTTGGCATTGACATCTTCTACACTTTCAACCTGTACATCACTAAAGACATGAGGATGGCGGCGTATCATTTTCCCTGCTACCCCAGCCAAAATATCTTCTAAATTCCAGTACCCATCATCTTCTGCAATTTGTGCTTGCATAAATACTTGAAGTAATACATCGCCAAGTTCTTCAATCATATGCTCATCATCTTGTTCATCAATAGCTTGTAAAAATTCATGTACTTCTTCTAACATATAACGTTTTAGACTTTCATGCGTTTGAGCTCGATCCCAAGGGCAACCACCATCAGGACTTCTTAATGTTTTGATAATTTCACGGAATGTTGACCATTCACGAAGCGCATCCTTTTTATCTTTCACAGGTGGAACATACACTGTTGTTAAATTATTTATTTCTGCAACATGATCTAACTCATGTAAAGGTACAGTACGAATCATTTCATCTTTTGATCCTGCAGCAGTTACAATTTTGATAGGATAATCTGGATGATACTTTTCAAGTAAAGTTAATTTTACTTCTGAAGCGCTGAATTGATCATATACTTGTGCAATTAATAAATGCTTGTACATGTTCACTTGATGGATAGAAAAAGTTGTACCATTAACAAGTTCAAACCCATCAATTGGATCAATACGAAGAGCTCCGAAAACGGCATCTAAGAAACTTTGTCCACCTTCAATTTTAAGTTGGACTTGACCTTTCTTTTCAGCTTCAATCAAAAGTTGTACAGTCATTTCAGCCATCAAAGGGTGCCCAGGAACGGCATATATTACATCTTCAGATTCTATATATTTTAATAATGTCTCTACAATTTCTTCATATACCGATAAAAAATCTTCATGTTTTTCATACATTGCATCGAAACTTTCAAATTGAATACCTTCGTTTGCTAATTCATCTAATACAGCATGTTCTTTAGTACGTACACATATTTTCTTTGCTTGTTTTAACTTTCTATAGACACCTATTGGGAGTTGTTCAAAATCTCCTGCGCCTAGTCCAATGATTGTTAGTTGATGCATATTCTTCACCTAATTTTGTTTATTTTTTCGTTGTAAAGCAAGTTGATAGCTTGCCATACGACGTCCGAAAGGTAATAGATACCAATCTCGTATAGATAATATTTTCAGCTTGGCAAGCATTGTTAAAAATACAAATGCACCTATTGCAGCTTTAGAAATACAAAGTACCAACGCTCGTGCGCGCCCCGCTATGGAAGGAAAAATCATTGGTTCTGCAAGTATTGTAAATAGCACTACAACTAATATCATCGCGAGCAAAGCGAGCGACGCACCAAAATAAAACCGTGGCAGCGCTAATTGAATTTTTTCCTCTTTTTTAAAATACCATATAAGACCAATTACTGTTATAAAAAGCGCTAAATTTCCTGTCCAAGCAGCTCCAGCTATTCCAAATTGCAAAATGAATAATTTATTAAAAAATAGTTTAACGAATACACCTAGAACTAATAAGCAAGCGGGTATTTTCAAATAATCTAAACCTTGTAACATCGCTGTTAATGTCAGAATAAGTGATAACCAAATGATTTGTAATACAAATACAGATAGAACATTTGACAAATCTGTTGTTTCAAACAAGGTCATGTTAATATTCGGCATAACAAGTATTAAACCAACAGCTGCTGCAAGACCAAATAAGAGAGCTGTACGGTATGTTAGCTGTATATAACGTTCAGCATTGTGCCCTTGGTTTCGTTTAGAAGCATGTGCAACTAATGGAACAATTGCAAGTGAAAGAGACGACGCTATCACTAAACCAACTTGTACTAACGGTTGGCCTCGATCATAGATTCCTTTCGTTTCCATTGCCCGAAGAGGATTCATTCCACTTTCTTTTAACGTACTATAAATTGTAAATGAATCGATTAATTGAAATACTAGTAAGACTAGACTGCTCATACTAACACTTATACTTAATACGATTAATTTTTTTAATATTCCCCAAGTGGCTAGCTTCCTTTTTCCGACTCTACCCAATTTAATATCGGTTGACTGTTTCTTTATATATACAGCTAATAATAGTATTCCTGCAAATTCCCCTACAACTGTCCCTAATAAGGCTATTTTCCCCGCACCATATAAAGATTCAGTGGTAGACATGATGATATACGTACCACCTAAAATAACTGCTACTCGCACTGTTTGCTCAACAATTTGTGCATATGCAACTGGCTGCATAATACCTACTGATTGGAATACCCCTTTATAAATTGCTAATAGCGGCATACTAAAGGCAACAAATGATCCGATTCTAAGTAAACCAGCTAGTTTTATATCGCCCATCCAATATGCAAAAAATCGTGCACCAAAGTATAAAATACTAAAACAGACTATTGATAGAACCACTAAAAAGATGAAAATAATCCGTAATACTGTACTTCTTTCACCTTCATCACTAGTATCCTCTATATCTGCAAGGATTTTAGAAATTGCCACTGCTAAGCCACTAGCCGTCCATGTAACGAAAATTGCTATAAACGGATAAACTTGCTGATAAATATAAAAGCCATGATCCCCGACTAAATTTTGAAAAGGCACACGGTATACCATGCTCAATATCTTAACAACAAGGGCTGCTATAGTAAGAAGAGCAACGCCTTTTAAATACGCTTTCATCCCCCATTTTTCGGACATGATAATCCTCTTTCCTTTAATTCATCAATTCATTTTCTTTACAAGATTTTAGAACAGTATAGCATATTTATCCTATACTTCGATATTTCCACAGCGTTATAGCAAAGGAATTGATTATTAATAAATAGTGTTGGATATTCAATCTATTAATATTAAATTCCAGAAAATTCAGTCGATAAAAATGGTATAGATAGCAACGAGGAGGGGTTTCTATGAAATTCTCTGTTTCAAAAATAGATACATTCCAAAATACTGCTAAATTCAAACAGTCACCTTTTACACAAGAAAACTACCTAAAAGTTGAAGGAAGATTTAAATACAAGTATCCTCGTATGATAATGGAAAGAAAAAATGGTTTTGTTCGTAAATACTTATTAAAGGCAAATGGTACGAAAACTTTAATCTCCGAATTACGGATAAGTGAAGAGGAATCTTCTCTAATACCCTCCTCACCTAAAAATAATACGAGGGAAATGTTAGATCTTCTTAATGCATCATCTGCTCTAAAATCGATTCGTTTAAAGGATTAACTTTTCCTATATAAAAAACCATCCCCTATTGAGATCCTTCAATAGTCGAATGGCTTTTATTTTTAATCTTCCATTTGTTTTGCTAAAAAATGTGCTGCTGTTTCAGCTACCTTTTGTTCAGTATCACCGATAAAATGCATCTTAGACAAAATATAAACAGCACCTATTGCATCCCCACTAACTACAATTGGAGCTATACAATAAGATTTAATCTGCTCAATTTGCCCAGGTACAATTTCAACAGAGTTTTCATGTTTTTCAACAATAACAGTTCTTTGTAGAATACAATCTTCTGCAAAAGTAGATATTTGGCGATTCAAATACTCTTTTTTAGATACACCTGCTGCAGCAATAATTTCATCTCGATCACTAATGAGTGCACTCGTGCCCAATGTTTCAAATAATGTCTCAACATAAGATAAAGCAAAATCACTCAACTCATTAATAGGAGAATATTTTTTTAATATAATTTCCCCTTCACGATCGGTAAATATTTCTAATGGGTCACCTTCACGAATGCGTAAAGTTCTTCGTATCTCTTTCGGGATAACTACGCGTCCTAAATCATCGATTCGGCGCACAATGCCTGTTGCTTTCATTCGTGTTGCCTCACTTTCGACAAATTTTCAATATTGTACTTGCCGTTAGTATGGAGCAATCAAATAAAAAATATACATAACAAAAATTAGTCTCTTATCTCTACCTTTTGATGAATGGCTGTTGGTAATAACTTCATCAATGTTTCTAGAATATCAAATGGAGATTGTCTCTCTGCCTTTTTCTCATCAATGGTTAAGACTAATCGTTGTCCTTCTAATTGGAACCCTACCGCACGCCCAAATTGCATAGATTCTGAAACGACTTTACCTCCATCTAGACTAGCTGTTCCTTCTTCAGAAATATCAATAATTATTATTTTATTTTTTGTTTTAATCGAATCGACACCAACCCTTTTAGCCCATACTTTTATCCGTGCAATTCGAAGTAATCGCTCAGTTTCAGTTGGTAAATCTCCAAAACGATCTTGTAATTCTTCTAAAATTTCGTAGTAGTCTTCCTCTTCATCCATTCCTTTAATACGTTTGTACATTTGTATTTTTTGATAACCATCTGGAATATAAGCATCAGGTATATATGCATCGTAAGGGATTAAAATTTCAATATCTTTTTCTTCCTCTTTCTTCACACCTGTTTGACGCTCAGAAATTGCTTCCTCTAGCATTTGAGAATACAGATCAAACCCAACTGAATCGATAAAGCCATGTTGTTGCGAACCAAGTAAGTTTCCTGCTCCACGAATAGATAAATCGCGCATAGCAATTTTGAAGCCTGAACCAAGCTCTGTAAACTCTTTCACCGCTTGTAAGCGTTGTTCTGCTACCTCTGTTAATACTTTATCTCTTTGATACATGAAATAAGCATATGCTATACGATTAGAACGCCCAACTCGCCCTCTTAATTGATAAAGTTGTGAAAGGCCCATCCTGTCCGCATTGTTTACAATTAATGTATTTACATTTGGAATATCAATACCTGTTTCGATAATTGTTGTTGTTACTAAAACATCATAGTCACCATCTAAAAAACGTAGGATTACAGATTCTAATTCAGACTCTGTCATTCGCCCATGGGCAAACCCTACTCGAGCATCTGGTACAAGCATTTGAATTTCTTCTACTTTACGGGCCATATCGTCAACACGATTGTGTAAATAGAATATTTGCCCTCCTCGGGACATTTCACGTTCAATTGCTTCACGTACAAGGGCTCCATTATGCTCCATAACATACGTTTGTACGGGGAATCGATTAGCAGGTGGCGTTTCGATAACAGATAAATCTCTCACTCCTACCATTGACATATGCAATGTACGAGGTATCGGAGTTGCTGTTAACGTTAATACATCTACATTTGTCTTTAAATGCTTAATCTTTTCCTTATGGGTAACACCAAAACGTTGTTCCTCATCGACTACTAATAATCCAAGGTCTTTATAAACAACGTCTTTTGATAACAATCGATGTGTTCCAATAACAATATCTACAGATCCATCTTTTAGCCCTTTTAATGTTTCATTTTGTTGTTTACGTGTGCGGAAACGACTCAAAAGGCCAATTGAAATAGCTTGATCTTGGAATCTTTCCTGGAAAGTTTCAAAATGTTGTTGAGCTAAAATGGTTGTTGGTACTAAAAAGGCTACTTGTTTACCATCCATAACAGCTTTGAATGCAGCACGAATAGCGACTTCAGTTTTCCCGTATCCAACGTCCCCACAAACAAGACGATCCATAGGACGCTCTCTTTCCATATCTATCTTCACTTCTTGGATTGTCCTCAGTTGATCTTCTGTTTCTTCATAAGGGAATGCCTCTTCAAATGCACGTTGTTCATCACCATCAGGAGAGAATGCATAACCTTTTTCCGCCTCACGTTTTGCATATAGTTTGATTAAATCATCTGCAATATCTTGTACTGCTGATGATACCTTACTCTTTGTTTTTTTCCATTCTGTTCCGCCTAATTTGTGAAGTTTTGGCTCTTTATCTTCTGATCCAACGTATTTTTGGATTAAATCGATTTGATCGACAGGAACATAAAGCTTATCGTCCGCACGATATCGGATATGTAGATAATCCTTATGCTTGCCATTGACCTCTAGCGTTTCAATGCCGATATATTTCCCTATACCATGATGAATATGCACCACATAATCGCCAGGTTTTATCTCTGTGTAACTTTTTATTCTTTCAGCATTGGTCATTTTTTGAGGTCGACTTTTTTTCTTCTTCGTCTTTTGTTTAAAAAGCTCTTCCTCAGTGACAATAGCTAAACGTTGCAAAGGTAATTCAAAGCCTGCAGATAATTGGCCAGAAATAGCAAAGATACCTTCTTTTCTAGGTTCACCAATCTGTATATGAATATCGTAATCTGCTAAAGTTGTTTGTATGTTTGATAGACGTTCTTCATTTTCTGTTACAAATAGGACAGTGAATTTTCCTAGTTGCCAACGTTCTACTTCATTTTTCAACAAAGGCATTTGACTATGGAAATGTTGCATAGGTTTACATGAAAAACTTGTCGTCTTTTTAAAACGAATTCCTGAAAATGATCTCGCAAATAAAGCGAAATAAATTGACGGTAAATGTATCATTGCAATGATTTCTTTTAAAGAATATGAAGGTTTAACAGCATGCACTAATTTTCCTTCTTCAATTAGGGATAGATACCATTCTTTCTCTTCCTTTTCCCAAGCTTCCATAACTTCTTGAATACGTCCTAGCTCATCATATACAACAAGACCATCTTGAGCAAAGTAGTCCCCTAGAAACGAAGGTTGGTCATATAATAACGAACCATATCTATTTATAAATTCAGGCAATTCTCCTTGTTTGAGTAGCTCTATATCCGTTTGAATGTGTTGATAGAGTTGTTCTTGTATTTCCCTATTTTTCACCTTTTTTAGACTATCTGCTAAAGCCTCATCCAACTTTTGCGCAACATGTAGCCGCTGTTCTCTCGTCAATACAAACTCTGAGGCAGGTAAAATATGAATCTGATCTAACTTTTCAATTGAACGTTGATCATCCGCTGAAAATGTTCGAATCGAATCAACCTCTGTATCAAATAATTCAACACGAATTGGATTTTCAATATATGGAGGATAAATATCTAAAATACCTCCACGTAAAGCAAACTCACCAGGCGTTGTTACCATATGGCTTCTTGTATACCCCATAGTCACTAGATTTTGAAGCCACTCTTCTACTATCAGTTCTTCTCCGACAGTTGCATTTAAATGTAAATTTAACCATTCCTCTTTCGGAGGCAAAACTTTACGCATACCTGCTACAGGAATTATATAGATACCTTTTTGTTGATGTAACATATGGTCCAATGTTTCAATACGCTGGGCACGTAATTCTGGACTCGCTGTTGCCATATCAGCAGCGATAAACTCATCGGCTGGATAATAGTGAACATAATCTTCACCTACAAGTTTCACTAAATCATCAAAGTTTTTTTGTGCTTGCAGTAAGTTTGGTGAAATTATGTAAATAGGTTTTTGAATATAATCATAAATTGTATCTAAAAATGCAGGTCTTGCACTCCCCGAAAGACCAGTAATCAGTTGTGCATCTTGACCACTTTTAATCTCTTCTAACAACCGTTGTACATGTGGGTCTTGCATTAACAATTGACGTAATATCTTCATAACGTCCTCCCTTCTTTGGTAAATACAATATATATTGTAAAATCTACAGAAAAAGGCCTTGGACGCCTAAGCGCCAAAGCGATTTACTGTAACCAATTTTTTAATGCATAATAATTTGGGAACTTCTTCAGTGAGTCTTCGCAATGTTCACAAATACTTTCTACTGTTGTATCACCATTTTGCTCATGACGGATAAATTCCTTAGCATCTTGTTCATTTAGTTGATGAAGTTTACGAATACTTTCTTCAGAATCAAATGGCAATACGCCTATTTCCGTGTTGCAATGACGACATCTGTAACGAATAGCCATAAGCATGCCTCCCTTTTATAAAAAGTATAGACAGCTTTGGTTCCTTTTATGCTTCACAATTTAGTTAAATCGATTCATCACTTCTGTGAATGGCTTTTCTAACCAATATTCACAGGCATCTGCTGCACGATTAAAGGCATCTTGCATTAATGGTTGCTCTTTCTTCGAAAATTTTGAAAGTACATAGTCTGGTACCTTCATGCCTACTGGTGGTCGATTAATCCCTACACGGATTCTGTTAAAGTTTTGCGTGCCAATGTGCTGAATCAGAGATTTAATTCCATTATGACCACCTGCGCTTCCTTTTTGACGAAGGCGTAATTTCCCCTTATCTAAATCTAAGTCATCATAAATAACGACAATATCCTCTACATCAATATCAAAGTAATCCATCATAGGACGTACAGCTTCCCCAGATAAATTCATATATGTAAGAGGTTTCATCAACATTACTTTACCTTCTGGACGATGAGCAGTGCCGTACATAGCGTTGAATTTTTGTTGATTTAATGGAATATTCCACTTTTGTGCTAATAAATCTATTGTATCAAACCCAACATTGTGGTGAGTATGTTCATATTCTTTCCCAGGATTACCTAATCCAATTATTAACTTCATATTTGACATCTTCCTTTTCTAACTAATCCTTGTTATTTTAACATACGCCATAATGATTAGAGAAAAGATTTAAGCTGATAGATTAGTCAATTTCCATAGTATTATGCAGTTTACTTAACATTATTACTAGAAAAAATAGCTACAATATATTAAAAAACCTCACGTTTTCATTTATAACGCAAGGTCCTGTTAAGGTAGAGTAGTTATACCGCTTCTTCTGGTTGATCCGTTATTTCAGTGTCTAAATCCATTCTTACAGTTGGTGTTGATACAACTACTAATGTTACTTGATTGTCACCTGAGATTGTATACTTTACTTTTTTTCGAATATCTCCAATAGTTAAAGCATGACCAATAGCTAAGTTGGACACATCAATCTCAACTTTTTCAGGGATTTCATTTGGCTTTACGATTAACTTCATCAATCGAAGAGGTTGATGTAATACACCACCTTCTTTAACGCCAATAGGTAATCCTTTTAATACGATTGGTACTTCAATACCGATTAACTTAGACATGTCGACTGACAAAAAGTCTACATGAATATACTTTTCTTTAGTAGTATCTTTCTGGAACTGAAACACTACCGCCTTTACTTCTTTACCTTCAATGTTTAGAGAAATGATGCTATTTTTACCCTCTTTACTTAATAATCTTTCAAATTCTCTTTCGTTTACAGCAATTGGTATTGGTTCTATTTGATATCCATATACCACAGCTGGGACAAAACCATTTTTTCTTAAGGTTGACAATACAGATTTCTTTCCGACCTCACGTTTTTTTACATGAACTACAGTATTCATAAATATGTTGTCTCCTCCTTTGTCATCTACTTTGCTAATTGTTCAAAGATCAATCTACATTAACAAAGTAAGAAATAGAATTACCACATTATCAAATGTGTCCATTTCTTCAAGGAATGAAACAATTATTTAAAAATAAATTTATATGTTTATAGTCGATATCTCTATTTTAAACAATTATAAAAGCCCTACATCTGTTTCTAGATGTAGGGCTAAACTTACGTTAAAAATTAATCAAATAATTTACTTACAGATTTATTTTCATAAATACGAACAATCGCATCAGCAAGTAATGTAGCAACTGATAATTCTTTAATTTTTGGTGTTTTCTTTTCCTCAGGTAATTGAATTGAGTTTGTAACAACTAATTCTTTAATTACTGAGTTTTCAATACGATCAATTGCTGGGCCTGACAATACAGGGTGTGTACAGCAAGCATAAACTTCTTTTGCACCACTTTTTACAAGAGCTTCAGCGCCGATTGTAATTGTACCAGCTGTATCAATAATGTCATCGATTAAGATACAAATTTTCCCTTCAACATTACCAACAATGTTCATAACTTCTGCTACATTTGGTTTTGGACGACGTTTATCGATGATAGCAATTGGTGCCTTTAGTCGTTCTGCCATTTTACGAGCACGAGTTACACCACCATGGTCAGGTGATACTACTACAACATCATCTGGATTGAATCCTTTTTGTTTGAAATGATCAGATAACAAAGGTACACCCATTAGGTGATCGATAAGAATATCGAAGAAACCTTGAATTTGTGGAGCATGTAAATCTAGAACAACTACACGAGTTGCACCAGCAGTTTCTAATAAGTTTGCCACTAATTTTGCCGTAATCGGTTCGCGTGAGCGTGCTTTACGGTCTTGACGAGCATAGCCATAGTAAGGCATTACTACGTTTACTGTGCGTGCAGATGCACGTTTCACAGCATCAACCATAATAAGCAGTTCCATTAGATTTTCATTTACTGGAGCTGAAGTTGACTGAACAATAAATACGTCACAACCACGAATACTTTCCTCAATACTGATTTGAATTTCTCCATCACTGAAGTGTTTTACAGAACTTTTTCCTAATTCTACACCCACTTCTTTTGCAATTTCTGTAGCAAGTGGTTCATTTGAATTTAGTGAAAAGATTTTTAAATTTGAGTTAGCATATTGATACGGCATGATGGCCTCCTGTTAATTTTTAATTATTTTAAATTTAATTTGTTAACATAGTTTTCTTTGTTTTCTTGTCGAGAACGACCGATAGCAAGTGCATTTTCCGGTACATCTTTTGTAACAGTTGATCCAGCAGCGACAAATGAATTTTTGCCGACTTTGACAGGAGCTATTAAATTTGCGTTGCAACCAATAAAAGCATGATCTTCAATTACTGTTTGATACTTATTTTTACCATCATAATTAACGGTAATCGTACCACAACCAATATTGACGCTGGCACCAACTTCTGCATCCCCTAAATAAGTTAGATGAGAGGCTTTACTACCTTCGCCAAGTGTCGTTTTTTTCAATTCTACAAAATTACCAACTTTCGCATGATTACCAACATTTGATGCTGGGCGTATATGCGCAAACGGACCAATTGCAACATCATTGCCAATTTGGCTATCTTCCACAACAGAAGAATGTACAGAAGTACGATCCCCAATTTGGCTATGTTGAATATGACTATTCGGTCCTATTAAACAGTCTTCACCAATGACAGAATCCCCATCAATCATCACACCTGGTTGAATAACGGTATCGCGACCAATTTTTGCATCAACGCTGATATAAGTATTTTCGGGATTAATAATTGTAACCCCATTACGCATATGATTTTCGTTAATACGCGCACGCATAATACTTTCAGCTTGAGATAAAGCTACTCGATCGTTTACTCCAAGTGTTTCATAAAAGTTTTCTGTAACATTAGCTGCTATAATTTCGCCTTGTTTTTGCAAAATTTCAATCACATCTGGTAAATAATATTCACCTTGTGCGTTATCATTATTCACTAGTTTCAATGCAGCGAACAAAGCTTTGTTATCAAAGCAATATGTCCCTGTATTAATTTCGGTTACTTTTCTTTGTTCAGGTGTTGCGTCTTTTTGTTCGACGATTTGAGCTACCTGACCATCCTCTCCGCGTATAATGCGACCGTAACCGGTAGGATCTTTAGCTATAGCTGTTAAAATTGTGGCCTTTGCATGATTGGCTTCGTGATATTCATATAGCGCTTTCATTGTCTCAGGGCGAATTAAAGGTGTATCACCACATATAACAATTGTTGTACCATCTAGATCACCAAGGATTGGTTCTGCTTGTTGAACTGCATGTGCTGTACCTAATTGTTCAGCTTGTAATACATATTCACTTTTGTCCTTCAATTGTTCTTGAACCTTTTCAGCACCATGACCAACAACTGTCACGATACGTTCAACATTCAATTCTTGAATATGGTCTACCACATGTTCAACCATCGGCTTACCACAAACCGGATGAAGAACTTTATATAATTTGGACTTCATACGCGTGCCTTGGCCAGCTGCCAAAATTACGGCATAAATATTCGTCATTTCTTAAGTCCTCCAATTAAGCAGATTTTCTCTTTTGACTATAAAGCAAATTTAACTAATTTTCAAGACTTTACGGCTTGACAAAACAGTGAAGTTCAAATTAATATTATAAATTTTGTCTATTTTATTTTTGTAAAATTTTCTAGAGTGATAAAAATTTACAATTCCATACTTTTTGTACAATTCACAATCTCAATTAACCCTTCAGCAACCTTCTTTATATCTTCACTAGTTGTCTGACTACTAAAAGAAATTCGAAAGAACTGTCGTGCTTCATCTATATGATATCCCATCGCTATTATTGCTTTCGTTCCAACAGAACTATTCGCATCGCATGCGCTACCTGTTGAAATATAAATCCCACGTTCATTTAAGTGCAACATTATATATTGTCCTTCTAATCCTTTTATTTGCATGCCACAAATAGCTGGGTATTGCACTTCATTGGGTGCCTCAACAAATTGATAAGGACTATCTGCTAATAGTTCTTTCAATTTGTTTCGTAGTGTTGATAAATGAGATAAGTTTGTTTGTTCTTTAGTTTCTATTGCTGCTACTGCAAAAGCAGCGATTCCTGGTACGTCTACAGTGCCCCCACGTAATCCCCCTTCATGTGTTAATCCCGGAAATAGAAGAGAAGCTTTACATTTTGGGTGAATATATACTGCTCCACATCCTTTTGGTCCACCAACTTTATGTGCAGAAAATACCATTGCATCTACTTTACTCGCAAAACTATCTAAGGGAAACTTCGCAAACGATTGAACACAGTCTACATGACAACGGATCTGATATTTTTTTGCTAATTTAATAATTTGTTCAATAGGCTGAATCGATCCTATTTCAGGATTAATATGCTGAATCGAAATAAGTATGGTCTCATCACATATTGCCTCTCGGATTGCTTGAATACTAACTTGCCCATTTTGGTTGAAAGGTAATCTGGTAATTTGAAATCCTTCTTGTTCTAGTGTATTCATAGCAGCATGCACAGAAGTATGTTCCGCAGCACTAGTAATGATATGTTTTCCTTTCTGAGCATTAGCTCGAGCAATTGATAGTATAGCAATTAGATTTCCCTCTGTTCCACTTCCTGTAAAGTAAATCCCCTCAGGCACAACACCTGCACAATGTGCAATCATACGTCTTGCATTTTCTAATATTTGTTTTGCGTTTGTTCCCTCATTATGAGGACTTGATGGATTCCCATAAAACCTTTTAGCAATATCCTTGTACGTTTCTATAGCATATTCACTCATTGGTGCTGTTGCTGAATAATCAACATAAACCATAGGTCTTCCTCCTTTCTCAATTACAATACATAAAGCCTTAAAAGTAAGATTATATTTAGCAGAGTTATAGCTTTAAAACGCTTGTTTTAATCAGTATTTTATGTCAATATATGTGACAAGACAACTGTAAACTAGAATATGAAAAAGCAGAGTTATACAGTTGTCTTATTTAAAGTATTGGGATTACAGCACTTTAATTAGCTCACATTATTATTCAAAATCTTTAAATTACAAAGCGATAAAGGGGTGTATGGCATGAATCAACTAAAGCTCGAATCCATGCTTAAAAGATTTTTTTTAGAAGATATTGGTGATGGCGATATCTCAGGTGAACGTCTATTTGCAAAAAACACAATAGGAACTTTCTCATTCCATGCAAAGGAAGAAGGGATTTTCTGTGGGGAAGATATTATTACAATCGGATTTTCTATGTTCAATAATGGGGTGAAATGCAATCTATTAAAACACGATGGAGACTTATTAAATAAAGGCGATCTCATCGCAGAAATTGAAGGACCTATTCAAACGCTACTCGCTGGGGAAAGAGTTATCTTAAATTTAGTACAACGTATGTCTGGAATTGCTACCGCTACTAAACAAGCTGTTAATCAAACCGTTCATTCTACAGCGAAAATTTGTGATACACGGAAAACAACACCAGGTTTGAGAATGCTAGAAAAATATGCTGTACGAATGGGAGGTGCATTTAATCATCGAAACGGGCTTTATGATTGTGTAATGTTAAAAGATAATCATATTGCATTCGCAGGGAGTATAACAAGTGCGGTAAATACAATAAGGTCGCGAATCGGACATACTATTAAGATTGAGACTGAAATTGAAACAAAAGCACAATTGATTGAGGCAATCGAAGCAGGTGTTGATATTATAATGTTTGATAATCGTACCCCCGAAGAAATTAAAGAATGGCTTCCACTTGTACCGCTACATATTACAACAGAAGTATCTGGTGGTATTCAATATAATCAAATTAAAGATTACGCGGCAACTGGAGTTGACTGGATTTCACTAGGCTCTTTAACACACTCTGTTAAAGCACTTGATATAAGTGCACTCGTACAATTGAAAGGAGTTACCCAAATTGCTCACTAATCCTACATTATTCGAAAAAATGTCGCAGTTGCCACCTCACTATAGCACGCTTACAAAAGAAGAGATGGAATTGCGTGTTTGGGAGATTAAAAAACAATTAGGTAAGAAACTTTTCATACCAGGGCATCATTATCAGCGTGATGATGTTATACAGTTTGCGGATGCTACAGGAGATTCCCTACAACTTGCTCAAATTTGTGCTAATAATGTGGATGCAAAACATATCGTATTTTGTGGAGTACACTTTATGGCTGAAACAGCAGATATGCTTACAGAAGATAGACAAATAGTTTATTTACCTGATATGCGTGCAGGTTGCTCAATGGCAGACATGGCCAATATCCATCAAACTGAAATTGCTTGGGAGGCACTTCAAAAACTTTTTGGTGATACAATTATCCCTCTAACTTATGTAAATTCAACGGCTGGTATTAAGGCTTTTACAGGCCGAAATGGTGGGGCATGCGTTACTTCATCTAATGCGAAGTCAATGGTAAGCTGGGCATTTACGCACAAAAGGCGACTACTTTTTTTGCCAGACCAACATCTAGGTAGGAATACAGCATTTGACATAGGAGTTTCATTAGAACAAATGGCTATTTGGGACCCCCTAAAGGAAGAATTAGTTTTCGACGGGGCACTAGAAGATATCAGCGTAATATTATGGAAAGGGCATTGTTCAGTACATGAAGGATTTTCCGCTTATAACATCAACCAGGTACGTGATGAACATCCTGAAATGCGTATTATTGTGCATCCCGAATGTAGGCATGAAGTCGTCGCCGCAGCTGATGATAATGGATCTACCAAATACATTATTGATACTATTAAAGCTTCTCCTTCTGGTTCCTCTTGGGCAATAGGAACAGAAATGAACCTTGTTCGTCGAATTATTCGCCAGTATCCTGACAAAAATATTATTTCATTAAATCCAAATATGTGCCCTTGTATGACCATGAATAGAATTGATTTACCGCACCTCCTATGGTCCTTAGAGCTAATTGTAGAAGGAAAGAAGGGGAATATTATTACTGTCGACGCTAAGACGACTAAAGATGCTAAATTAGCATTACGACGTATGTTAGAACATGTTCAATAGTTTTCTTCTAAAAACTATCATGTCCAATAAAAATAGAGCCTGTTTCAATACATTATTGAAAGGCTCTTATTTTATACTTTTATCGTTGTTCTTCCAATATTTCTACTACTGCTTCCTCTGAATCGGAATATGCTGCTAATACAGATTCTTGAATCTTTGATCGTGTGCCCGAGTTTATAGGATGTGCAATATCACGGAACTCACCATCAGGTGTTCTTTTACTTGGCATTGCTACGAATAATCCAGCATTTCCATCAATGACACGGATATCATGCACGACGAATTCGTTGTCCAGTGTGATGGAAGCAATGGCACGCATGCGGCCATCTGTCTCAACACGTCGAAGTCTTACGTCTGTTACTTCCATTTTTTCACCACCTCTCATCTTGGGTGTAAATTAGAATCTATTTACATATATTCAAGAAAAGTATATCTATTTCCTTCTTAATTTTAAACAATTTTTTCAAAATTTAAAAAATTATTTCGATTTTTATACAAAAATCCACTTAGATTACATAATATTTATTGATAAAGAGTTAAAAAAACAAGCCACGATAGAAAACGCGGCTTGTTTTTTAGAAAATTATTATGATTGATAGACTTTTACTATCCTAAACTAATGCAATGACTTCAATTTCCACTTTAGCATCCTTTGGTAGTCTTGCAACTTCGACCGTAGTACGTGCAGGTTTATGTACACCAAAGTGTCTTGCATATTCCTCATTCATAGCTGAAAATTCTTCCATATCCGAGATATATACAGTTGTTTTAACAACCTTGTCCAAAGAAGAACCTGCTTCTGCTAGAACTGCTTTAAGATTTTTGAAAACTTGATTTGTTTGTTCTGTAATATCACCATCAACAAACTCTCCTTCTGCTGTCAATGGGATTTGACCTGAACTATAAAAAAGGTTGTTAATAATCATGCCTTGAACATATGGGCCAATCGCTGCTGGTGCATTTTTTGTTGCTACTACATTCATTACTAATTTCCACCCTTCTCAAAATAGTTTCCTTCACATAAAGCTATGGTGTGATCTTTTTCATTGACTTCTTTTAATTTGACCAATGAATAATAATCATCCACAAGACGCTCATCGGGGTGTTCGGCTTCTACTAAAACAGCTATACCTGCTAAAGTACAGTCAAATTCCTCCAATAAGTTTTTCATTCCGTTCATTGTACCCCCGACCTTCATAAAGTCATCAGTAATAAGAACGCGTTGCCCACTTTTCATGCTTCGTTTTGATAGCACCATTGTTTGTATACGACGAGATGAGCCAGATACATAGTTAATACTAACAGTAGAACCCTCTGTCACTTTATTATCACGACGCACTACCACAACTGGCACATTTAAATGTCTTGCAATTGCATGGGCAATTGAAATTCCTTTTGTAGCTACTGTCATAATGACATCTATTTGTTGATCGCAAAAGGCCGAAGCAAACACCTTTCCTACACGGTTGATCAATTGGGGATTGCCCAATAAATCCGTCATGAATAGATATCCACCTGGTAACAAACGATCGGAATGACTTAACTCTCTAATCAACTCTGATATTACATCTTTAACAGCTATATCAGGGACTTTAGGTATATACTTTACACCCCCTGCAGCACCTGGGACTGTCACTAGAAGGCCAATCCCTCTTTCCTCAAATGTATCTTTAACAATCGACAAATCTTCACTTATAGAGGACTTTGCAGATTGATACAATTCTGCGAAAAATGTAAGGGGGATTAACTGTTGTGGATGCTCCATCAAATAATGCGTCATATCAACAAGACGCTCACTACGCTTCCATTTCATAAAATCCTCTCCTGAACACGAATATTTTATACAAAAAATAACACAAATATCTGTCTTTAATCAAGAACATCTAATTCGCCTAACATACGTACAGCAAATACTTCATCACAGAAACCTCTAAGACCGTTTACAATTCGGCTAACACGCGCCTTATTTTGTACCAGTCCAAACACTGTTGGTCCACTTCCGCTCATTAATACTGCATCCGCTCCGAAACGACTCATTTGTTCTTTAATAACAGATACTTCTGGGTGTAGCTTTAGTGTAACACTTTCTAATACATTACTTACTGTATCACATACTAGTTGGTAATTCTTATTTTCAATGGCTGCCTTCATTTGCATTGTATTTGGATGTACAACTTCATCCATATTCAAGCCACCATAAACAGCTGCGGTGGAAACGCCAATTGATGGTTTTGCTAAAACAACCCAACACGTTGGAGGTGTAGCAATATGTTCAATTTTTTCCCCACGTCCTCTGGCAATCGCAGTTCCTCCATAAACGCAAAATGATACATCTGATCCTATTTGTGCGCCCAAATCAGCCAGTTCATCGAGTGTTAAATTTAAATTCCATAATTGGTTAAGACCTTTTAATGTAGCCGCTGCATCACTACTACCACCAGCTAAACCCGCAGCTACAGGAATTTGCTTATCGATTGTTATAGATACGCCGTCTTGAATACTATATGTATCTTTTAATAATTTTGCCGCTTGATATGCTAGATTTCTTTGATCATCGGGAACAAAATTACTGCTTGAATGAATTAGAATCTGTCCATCATGACGGTTTTTCAAGCCAACGCGATCGGCTAAATCAACTGTTGTCATAATCATTTCAACCTCATGATAGCCATCTGGACGTTTATATAGTACATCAAGTGTTAAATTTATTTTGGCAGGTGCTTTTACGTAAAGCATATCTCCGCCTCCTTCCGATAAGTATAAAAAAACAAGATAAAGTTACTTCGTTCTTTTCACTGAATAATATTCTACCACAGGAAAAGAAAGTTGAGAAAAAACGTACATGAATCTTTAAGAGTTTTGCCACCCTTTATAAGTTATAAACAAAAAAAGCAGTTCACCTCTAAAAATATAGAGGGAACTGCTTTTGTCAGTTCGCTTCATATGATTTTAAGATTGCCTACTTTTGGCTATTGTCACTTGCTTGACCTCGTTCAGCCATTTCGATTGCTTTCTTCACCATATTTCCGGCATCCCGTGCTTTGATTCCGCCCCATCCTTCACGTTCAACAGTATCGTAAAAGCCTAATTCTTTAGCGATTTCTACCTTCAAACGATCGGACATCATTGAC
Organism: Rummeliibacillus sp. TYF005; assembly: GCF_003844195.1. Classification (NCBI taxonomy): domain Bacteria; kingdom Bacillati; phylum Bacillota; class Bacilli; order Caryophanales; family Caryophanaceae; genus Rummeliibacillus; species Rummeliibacillus sp. TYF005. Next base: position 13,187 of record NZ_ML122574.1, on the reverse strand, counting down.
CTTCTCGCCAAACGAAATTCCTCCTTTAGCGACTGACGCTACTAGTATGTCCTCAAAAATAAAAAACACTCATAAAACATTCCTTTGGACAAAAGAATGCTCTACAAGCGTCCGAACAAAATATTCGATTATAATTACAACTTACTTATTTGGCGGCGGCAATTTGAGTTGCTTCGTCGTCAAATGTAATCTCTACTGCCTCTGTTAATATATCTGTGTAGCTGTAAGAAACACGCTCAAAAGCGTTTTCGTCTTGATCAAGATCAACTACAAATACTGCGCGATATGTTTCACGTAATATCCCAGCGCGCTCAATCGTTTTCTTTCGACCACCGTTTGCTTTTAATTGCAGACGTTTACCCAAATGACAATCTAACGACTTTTTAATGTCAGCTAAAGTTTTTGGCATTTTCGCTTACACCTCACTAATAACAAGTATACATAATACCGGTGTTTTTGTCAACACAAAAATTATATTTTAACAATGAAGCTTTGCTATGTCAATAACTTTTTATATTAAACTCTATTTTTTCTTATTATTATACTAATATATGGTTTATTTTTTGAAATATGGGTATAAAGCGTCTGCCAATTGACCAAATTCTACGATTGATAATGTTTCCCCTCGTCTTGTTGGATCAATATTTACTTTGGCCAATGCAGATAAGATATTTTCCTTCTTTTCTTTTCCATTTGGCAATTGGGATTGTAAATTATTTAATATCGTTTTACGTCTTTGTGCAAAAGAACTACGAGTTACTTCAAATAAAAATGACTCATCAATAACCTTTATAGGTGGTTCTGTATGACGTATTAATCGTAGAACAGCAGAGTCAACATTAGGCTGTGGCATAAATACCGTTTTAGGTACTGTCATAACAACTTCTGCACTCATATAGTACTGCACAGCAATTGACAACGAACCATATGCTTTTGTACCAGGGACAGCTGAAATGCGATCCGCAACTTCTTTTTGCATCATAACAACCATTCCGCGAATTGGTAGGCCTTCCATAAGAAGTTTTAATAAAATTGGTGTCGTAACGTAATACGGTAGATTAGCCACCACCATAATATCTTTGTAGTCATTTAGTTCTTCTGTAATAATTGAAGCAACATCTGCCTTCAATACATCTGAATGAACAACTTTTATATTTTCATATGGGCTTAATGTATCCTCTAGTACAGGTAATAATCGTTGGTCAATTTCAAAAGAAACAACCTTTCCTGCAGCACGGGCTAAATGTTCCGTTAACGCTCCTATTCCTGGACCTACTTCAATTGCTGCACTTTCTTTTGTTAAGTCAGCATAGCTTACAATGTTACGCAAAATATTGGGGTCTATTAAAAAGTTTTGACCTAAGCTCTTTTTAAATGAAAATCCATATTTTTTTAATATTTCTTGTGTGCGCAAAGGTGTGGCAATATCTTTATGCATTTTGTTCCTCCTGATTGATGTGTGCAATTGCTTTTCCAAATTGCTCTTCTGTAATTTGAAACATCCTTAATCTTTTTACGAGTTGTTTACCATTTGTAGAACCAATATTTAAAATTTCCCCTAATCGTTCACGTCTTTTTTTGGCATCGGGGTGTGATAGCAATTTAGCAGCTATTAAGTCGTCTAACGTAATTGTATCGGGTAAATCCTGACTGACTTTTTGTGGCGTATAAACTTTGGACAATGCATAACGAATATCTTCATCCTTCGCATGTTCAATACCTAAACTTTTACCATTCTTAGCAATTGTCTTTTTCTTTGGCAAAAATGCATGTTTCACACCTTGAACACGCGCTTCAATAATTGCGCGAATGCGGCGACCCGGATAGTCTGGATCCGTAAACACAATGACACCTCGGACATCTTGAGCATGTTGAATATTACGGAGGGTTTCTTCCGAAATTGCTGATCCATTTGTTTCAATTGTGTCTGCATTAACTGCCCTTTTTATTGCTGTTGTATCGTCTTTTCCTTCAACGACAATGATTTCCTTTATATCCACGGATATCGAATCCTCTTTTCTAAAAAGTTCCTTTGACCATTTTACTTTGATTCTACACTTATTGTACAGTAACGGTACAGAAAATAGATATAAGTGCAGTTTATTTGCTGTAAAAGTAAAAAAGCTTTCTTCTACCAGTATGGAGAAGAAAGCTTAAAATTTTTCATTTTTTTATTTTTGAACTGTAATTTTAACTGTACGGCGTCCCCAATTGTACGCTTGCTTTTTCGATGGCATGAAAACATCAATTTTACGTCCTTTAATAGAGCCACCTGTATCACCGGCAATTGCCAATCCATAGCCATTTACATATACCATTTTACGAAGTGGTATTACTCGAGGGTCTACTGCTATAACTTTTTTATATGGATTTTTTCGTAAATTAATACCTATAGTTGTTTTACCTGAGCATCCGTTACAGTAAGCTGTATACGCTGTCGATGTTACATACATAGATTTACCATTAAGGGAATTTGATACCTTTTTGACTGTGCCTGATCGCAAGTATGCTTTTGATACATACCCAGTCTTGCCACTATAGGATACTTTATACCATTTTCCTTTTTTACTTTTATATGTCACATTTTTACCCTTAGGTATTACTTTAATAACTTTGTATTTAGCTCCTGGACCTTTTCTCATATTTAGGTTACCAGTCGTGTGGTATTTTCTTGAACTACTAACTAGTGTAATTTTCTTGTTGGAATTTCTATTTGCATAAACTTTGGAGTCTTCCACTACATCGATGGCCTTTTCTACTCGAACGTCAGATGCAGCAGGGTCATTTATATTTTGCGTATCTTTACTTTCAAGAGTATCGCTATTTTCCTCTGACTCAACTGTAGGTTGCTTTAAAAAGTCAGCGACCGTAGTCGAAGTTTCTCCTGCTAAAATTTGAGATGTGTTGTTATTTTTCTGTTCGTATAAATTATTAATACTCAATGAGGTCGATTGGATAACATTGTTAATATATAAATTACTAACTACATTTCCCTGTTGTTTTCCTTCTGCTTTTACAGTAACAGGTTTACCAATAACGCTTAATATTACAGCAAAAGCTAATAGAATAGTTATAAAACCTGCCACTCTTTGCTGTTTCCTCAATGACTTTAAGAACAGAGTTTTCATGGAATTATTTGGCATGAAAAACGCCTCCTTATCACTCGTTGGATTATATAGACTCTTTTTTGATTGTCAACAGATAAGACTTTACAAATTATTAAAAAGAGAGTTGAAGATCCTTTTTTTGAATGTGGGAGACGTTGGTTTATTTCACTCTTTTTATGCTTCAATTTTAAAAAAACGATGCGCATTTTCGGTTGTTTTTTGCGCAACTTCTTCAACTGTTAACCCCTTCAATCGCGCTATTTCTTCAGCGACTAACGGTACAAACGAAGGCTCGTTTCTTTTTCCACGGTTCGGATGTGGAGCAAGGTATGGAGCATCTGTTTCAATCATCAAATATTGCAAAGGTATTTTCTCTGCTACTTCTTTCGGCTTTTTTGCATTTTTAAAAGTAACAGGGCCACCTAAACTAATCATAAAATTCATTTTGATACAAATTTCTGCGGTTTCTACGCTACCGCTAAAGCAATGCATCACACCACCAACATCTTCGGCGTGCTCTTCTTGCAAAATACGCACACAATCTGCAGTTGCTTCACGGTTGTGAATTACAATTGGTAATTTAACACGCTTTGCAAGCTGGATTTGTTTTCGTAACAACTTTTGTTGAGTCTCTTTTGGCGACTTGTCCCAATAATAATCTAGTCCAGTTTCACCAATTGCTACGACCTTAGGATGTTTTGCTAACTCTTCAATCCACTGCAAGTCTGATTCAGTACAATCTATTGCATCAACTGGATGCCATCCTATTGCCGCATATAGAAAGTCGTACTCTTCAATCAATTCCATTGCACGGTTGATCGTCAACCTATCAAATCCAACAACAACCATTTTTTTCACATTTGCTGCTAAAGCTCGATTAATTACTTCTTGTAAATCATCATTATATTGTTCTGCATTTAAATGGACATGCGTATCTATAAACATATTCATTCTCCTCACATGTTTAACATTTTAGCTAAATAAACCATTTCACAGTTCACAGAGAAATTACAAATATATTACAAACATTACATCTCACAATATACTTAATACCTACGAACTAACATCTCTCTTCAAAGGAACAGTCTATTATACCTATAATGATAAATCGTATTCACCAATTTTCAATCGATTTTTGTCTATTTTTTATATCAACAGATACAAAAACCTGCCGTCTATTTCCAGCAGGTTTTTTGTTACTAAATAGCATTGTATTTTACCAAATTATTCATTTTTTCTTCTTTTAAATAAATAAAATATCAAAAATAAAACATTTTAACTTTAACTATTGTTATTCACCATAATGTAATTGGCCATTTTAATGCCGTATTATTATTTAACCTTAGCTCCATTTTCTAATTTCTCGTCCACAGTCGCTAAAGTCAATACACCATTCTTACTTCCAGCTAAAATCATTCCTTGTGATAATTCACCACGAAGTTTTACAGGTTTTAAATTAGCTACTACGATAACTTTGCGTCCTATTAACTCTTCAGGTTTGTAGTGTTCCGCAATACCAGATACAACCTGACGTTGTTCATAACCCAAATCCAATTGAAGTTTAAGTAGTTTATCTGCCTTTGGAACTCTATCACAAGCTGTTACAGTTGCAACTCTTAGATCTACCTTCATAAAATCATCAATTGTAATTTCAGGAATTTCTTCTTTCTTTTCTTCCTTTTTCGGTACTTCAACTGTTTTTACAGAGCCACGCATTTGATCACGAATATATGTTACTTCTTCTTCGGTATCTAAACGAGGGAAAATAGGAACACCTTTTTCGATAACCTTTGTACCGTTTGGAATAACACTTTCTCCATTTAGAGTATCCCAAGCAAGTAATTCCTCTGATAAGCCAAGTTGACGGACAATCTCTTTAGGGGAGTTTGTCATAAATGGTTGAATCATAACTGCCACACGTCGTAGACTTTCAGCTAAATTATTCATCACTGTTGCAAGTTTTCCTTGCTGAGCCTCATCTTTTGCAAGTACCCACGGTTGTGTTTCATCAATATACTTGTTCGTGCGCGATACTAATGCCCAAATATCTGCTAATACAACGCTAAATTGCATTTTTTCCATATCAGCTTCATATTTTTCTTGTGTTTCTTTTGCTTGTGCATGAAGCGCTTCATCGAAATCTGTTGGTTCTAAATCTTCAGTTGGAATGATACCATCAAAATATTTATTCATCATTGAAACAGTACGATTTAGTAAATTACCAAGGTCATTTGCTAGATCGAAGTTTGTACGTTCAACAAATGATTCTGGGGAGAACACACCATCTTGCCCAAATGGTAATTCACGTAGTAAGAAATAACGTGTTGCATCTAAACCATAACGTTCGATCAACATTTCAGGATATACAACATTACCTTTAGATTTTGACATTTTTCCATCTTTCATCATGATAAAACCATGAGCGAATACTTTCTTAGGAAGTGGTAAATCTAAAGCCATCAAGAAAATCGGCCAATAGATCGTATGGAATCTGACGATATCCTTACCAACGACATGAACATCTGCTGGCCAATATTTTTTGTATTCTTCATCATTCTCTGTGCCATAGCCTAATGTTGTTAGATAGTTGGTTAAAGCATCAACCCAAACGTAAATAACATGTTTGGGATCTCCAGGAACTCGAATACCCCAGTCAAATGAAGTACGAGAAACAGAAAGGTCTTCTAACCCTGGTTTAATGAAATTATTAATCATTTCATTTTTACGTGATTCAGGCTCGATAAATTCAGGGTTTTCTTCATAGAATTTTAAAAGACGATCTGCGTATTTCTTCATATTAAAGAAGTATGATTCTTCTTTTACTTTGTGAACAGGTCTACCACAATCAGGACAGTTACCATTATCTAGTTGTGTATCAGTAAAGAAAGATTCACATGGTGTACAATACCATCCTTCATATTCACCTTTGTAAATGTCTCCATTATCTAAGAATTTTTTGAAAATTTTCTCTACAGTCTTTGTATGGCGCTCTTCTGTTGTTTGGATAAAGTCATCGTAAGAGATGTCCATTGTTTTCCAAAGTTTTTTAGCTGCTGCCGCAATTTCGTCAACATATTCTTTTGGGTGTTTCTTTGCTTCTTCTGCTTTTTCTTGAATTTTTTGACCATGTTCATCCATCCCTGTTTGGAATCGAACATCATATCCACGTAATCTTTTATAACGAGCCATTGTATCAGCAGCTACAGTTGTGTAGGCAGTACCGATATGGAATTTACCACTTGGGTAGTAAATTGGTGTCGTTATATAGAATGTTTTCTTTTCATTTGTCACGAAAACTTCCTCCAGTGCTATACAGTATACCTACTATTTTATCGAAGTACTAAATACCTTTCAATTAAAGTTTATTTTACATGTTTTTGTCTAAATTTGTCGAATAATATTCAGAGAAAAAATATCTAAATTTATAAGCAAAAAACCGTATAAAAGAACAAGTTTTATGCAAAATAAATTAAATTCCTATGATGAATATCCTTAAAGAACGGAAATTTTTTGAAAAAAAGTTACTCATGTAGTGAAAAATAATTGACGGTTATGGAATTAGTTGGTATGATATAAAACAGAAGTAGAGTTTATGTCGAATTTTGACGAATAATATTATTATGAAAATATAGGAGGAACTCTTGTAATGAAATCTACTGGTATTGTACGTAAAGTTGATGAACTTGGTCGCGTGGTTATTCCTATCGAACTTCGTCGTACTTTAGGAATCGCTGAAAAAGACGCACTAGAAATTTATGTTGATGATGATAAAATCATCTTAAAAAAATACATGCCTAATATGACATGTGCAGTAACAGGTGAAGTATCTGATGATAACTTCCGTTTAGCTGGAGGCAATTTAATCCTTAGCCCTGAAGGTGCACAAATCCTTATGAAAGAAATCCAAGCTAAATTAAATAAATAATTTATTAAAATTAGCTACTCGAGCAACAAGATATAAAATAAGAAGTCATTTTTACTTTATTACCTTGCTTTCAAATGTGATTTTATATAAGAAAAAACCCATCCGAAATATTCGCCATTTCGGATGGGCTTTTTTATTATTTACTTAAAGATGTTGAGATAATTTCTCGCCATTTAGTTTTCAATATGATATTGTTGGTAGACTTCTCTTTTCGCTAATCCACGTACTTTAGCTACTTCTTTAATAGCCTCTTTCGAAGATAGCTTTTCGTTAGAAATTAATTGGTCGACATGTTCTATAATAGATAGCTGATCCCACCAATTCTCTTCTTCCTCATCTTCTCCATTTATATTTCCTTCAACAACTAAACAAAATTCTCCTCGAATTTCATTGTTATTTGCCCATTCGATTGCTTCATCTAAAGTTCCTCGAAGAAATTCCTCGAATTTTTTTGTTAACTCGCGAGCCATAACAACATGACGATTCCCAAATATCATTTGCATATCTTTTAGAGTATCCTTTAAACGATGAGGTGCTTCATAAAAAAGTATAGTTTCATGTCGTCTCTTCAATAATTCCAGCGAGTCACGGCGATCTTTTTTATGACGACTTAAAAAACCATAAAAGAAGAAAGGTTGTGGAGATAACCCAGAGGCAATTAAAGCTGTAATAGCTGCATTAGCACCGGGTATAGGTACTACTGCAAAATGTTCTTCAATAGCTTTTGCAGCAATATCTGCTCCAGGGTCAGAAATACATGGCAATCCGGCATCACTTACAAGCGCTACTGTTTTCCCTTCACGTAAAAATTGAAGTAATTTTTCTCCGCCTTGTTCTTTATTATGATCATGATAACTTACTAATGGTGTTTCTATTTCAAAGTAGTTGCACAGCTTTTTAGTATTCCGGGTATCTTCTGCTGCAATAATATCCGCTTCTTTTAATATTCGTATCGCACGCATCGTCATATCTTCCAAATTTCCAATAGGTGTCGCCACTAGATATAAGCAACTACCTTCTTCATGCATGGAACTTTTCTGTGATTTCACTCTTCCTCGCTCCTTGTTACGATATAGTTTATCTTCTGCTGTCTTGTTAGTCGTTTAAAATAATATTCTGCACTCATTGCATCATGCTTGTTTTCAAATACTTCAAAGTAAATACAATGTACAGGTCTTCTTGCTCTCGTATATTTTGCACCCTTACCAGAATTGTGAACAGCAATACGTTTTTCTAAATTATTCGTATAACCAGTATAATATGTGCCATCGGAACATTCTAAAACGTACATAACATGGTTATTGCTTGTCGCCATATAGCATTTCTCTCACTTCAGATGTATATTCATCATCTGCTCCATAAACATATAATGGAGGCAGAATTTTCAAATCTGGTTTTCCATCTTTAATTCCTTCTATTAATAAGGTGTTTGCTTCTTTGCCTTCCTTTGGGTAGACAAAGCGAATGCGTTTTGGTTCAATACGGTTTGCACGCATCGAAGTTACAATATCCAGTAATCTTCCTGGGCGATGGACAAAAGCAGCCTTTCCACCCTGTTTTAAAAGTTTACTTGCTGAGAAAATCATTTCATCTAGTTTTAAATAGATTTCATGTCTTGCAATAGCAACATGTTCCTTTAAATTTTTTTCACTCGCCTTATGTGCAGGAAAATATGGTGGGTTACATGTCACTACATCATATTTCTCAATACCTAGTATTGGAGCAATTGTGCGAACATCACCTTGCATAACTGTAATCTGCTCTTGCAATTGATTGTATTGCACACTCCTACTAGCCATATCAACAAGTCGATCTTGTAGTTCAACGGCAGTAATATGCCCTTTTGTTCGAGCACTTAAAAACAGTGGAATTGCACCATTTCCCGCACATAAATCTACAATATTTCCTTTTTGATAAGGTACACTTACAAATTTAGATAATAAAACGGCATCCAATGAAAATGAAAAGACTGACGGACTTTGAATAATTCGCAAATCCTCTGCTAGCAAATAATCTAATCTTTCATCTTCTTTCAACCATTGTTTCATTCATTTACCCTCCAACATAGCAAAAGACTGACCTCCACTTTTTAATGGAATCAGTCTTCTTTCAATTATTGTTTATTTAAAAATGATAGGCAGAATAAACAATCTTCGCCTTTTCGCGAACTACCGAAATGGACATGACAAACATGAAACCCTTCATGATATAACCGAGCTAGATTATCATATCCTTCTCCTACATCAACAGTCTCCTGTTTTTCTTCCTTAGCATTGGACTTAACAGATTTTTCTTGCTTCGTAGAAAGAAGTTCCTCTAAACGCGTTCGAAGATGATGATTCTCCATCTGTAGTGTTTGATGCTCTTCCATCATGAGTGCAACAAATTTCTTCAATGCCTCAAATTGTGTTTGCATCGATTCAAGCTGTTGTTCGAACTCCATAACAGTGTCTAAGAAATTACGGTCCTTCACTCAAGCCACCTCATTATTTCTTCTATTGAACAGAACTATTCTCATATTGTAATAATTCATCCAATGTATATTCTAAGATTCGTTGTTCTTCAAATATTTCAACTTGAAGCACGCGTTCTAATATGTTCAGACCAATCACTTTTCCTCTACCATCTGGAGTTGTAATCGTTTCACCTAAATCTGGCATTTGTACTCGTGCTTCTTCATATTCATCATTTTCATATTTTAGACAGCACATTAAACGTCCGCATAATCCTGATATTTTTGAAGGATTTAATGATAAATTTTGATCCTTTGCCATTTTAATAGATACTGGTTCAAAATCCCCCAAGAATGTGGAGCAACATAACATTCTTCCACAAGGTCCAATACCGCCTAACATTTTAGCTTCATCACGGACCCCAATCTGTCTAAGCTCAATACGCGTTCGAAAAATGGCCGCAAGATCTTTTACTAATTCACGGAAATCTACTCGTCCTTCTGCTGTAAAATAGAAAATAATCTTATTACGGTCAAATGTATATTCAACATCTACTAACTTCATTTCTAAACCATGTTCTAATATTTTACTTGTTGCCAGGTCAAAAGCACGCTTAGATTCCAATGCATTTTCATCAACTTGAATACGATCCCGTTCATTTGCAGGACGTACTACTTGCTTAAGTGGCAAAACAACATCATTTTCCCCAACCTGTTTCATAGGGACGACGATTCTTCCATACTCAATGCCCCTGGCAGTTTCTACAATTACATATTGACCCTTTTCAAGCAAATACTCTCCAGGGTCAAAATAATATATTTTACCCGCTTTTTTAAAGCGGACACCTACTACTTTATACAAAGGATTTTCCCTCCTGCAGATTCAGCATCAACTGCTCCATCATCAACGTCTTGTTCATATTACTCTGCAATTGTTTTCGTGCATTTAATATTGCTTGCAACTGCGCCGATAACTTATTGAAGGTTGTGTGAAGTGCAGCATCCTTCCATGTTGGAACTAGATCAGGATACGTACACATCGCTTCTGGGTTTGCTTTAACGGCTACTATATCTCGAAAGGCAAATAACAATAGATCTAATGCCATTTCAACTTGCTCTCTCTCTTTGAAAAGAGGTAACCAATCTTCATGTACTACTAGCATTGCTTCATGTACATTTTTAAAGGTTGCTTCTACCAATTTTAACACTGTCTTTCTTGACAGTGCAAACGCATCATCTTTTGCAAGAGAAAAAGCTTCTTCCAAATCACTCGTCATCATACTTACAGTAGCTGCCATAGATTGAGTTATACCACTATCAACCAATGTTTTCACCATAACATCTCGTTGGATTTCTCGAAATTTAATATGCTGACAACGTGATCGAATCGTTGGTAAGATTGCATTAATATTTTGTGTGACAAATATTGCAGTTACAATCCCTTCAGGCTCTTCTAAGAATTTCAGTAGCGTATTAGCTGATTTAACATTCAGTCTTTCAGCACTATGAATCACATATATTTTGCGTCCAGCTTCTAAACCTGTTTTGCTCATCTCATTTAATAATTTTTCAATAGCATCTACTTTGATAAATTGCCCTTCAGGATATACTTGATGAAAATTAGGATGATTTCCTGACTTAATGCGTTGACAGCTTCGACATGTTCCACATGGAACATTATTTTTAGGATTTTCACATAATAATAGCTGAACAAAGAAAAGCATCATCTCTTCCGTACCAGTACCCTTACCACCCTCGAATATGTACGCATGCCCTACCCTGTCTTTCTCAAAGATCATCTGTAGTTGCTTCATCACTACTGGTTGTAATTTAAGTAGTTCTTCAGCTGTATGCATCATCCATCACCTTTTCATTGTTTGAAAAAATCCCGTGCTTCGGAACACCGAAAGACACGGGTTTTACGTATAAAGGTTGATTAACAATCCTTTAATCTCACCTATTTTAGCTAATAAATCGACAGAATCTTTTTCTTCATTTAAAACGTCTTCTGTTAACTCAATCAGTTTTTCGTCAATTGTATCTACTATTTTCAAGCGACGACCTTCTCCAAAACGATTCCATGTATGAGATTGTTTTAACTCCATTCCATAGGAAACAGCTTCTTTTAAAAATCTCTTAACCAGCATTTTAAACTTTGCTAAATCTCGTAAATTTCTAGATTTTGCAATACGATCACCTGCAGTTGAGATATCGCCTAATAATTTTGTTATTTGTTCTGTTTGCATGCGTTGTCCGGACTTAACAACTAATTCACCAAAGCGTGTTGTTGTTTGGTGAACCGGCAATTTCTGTCTAGTTGTATCCAACCCTATACGCAGGTCTTGATTTATTTTCACCTAATTGTCCCCCATCTTTAAAAATGATGAAACTGGTCTATTGGTAAAACAAAAACAGTTGCTCCTCCTACCTCAACTTCTACTGGATATGGAATATATGCATCTGCATTTCCGCCCATTGGTGAAATAGGTGCCACCATTTGTTCACGAGAACGACAATTATCTCGAATTATATCTAATACCTTTTGGACTAGTGAATCTTCAGTACCTATCAAGAAAGTTGTATTTCCTGAACGAAGAAATCCTCCTGTACTGGCCAACTTTGTTGCGCGAAAATTATTTTTCGTCAAAGCGTTTGAAAGACGGTTACTATCCTGATCTTGAACAACAGCCACAACTAATTTCATCGGCATTCACCCCTTAATATATAGGTTCACTTATAATTATAACATATTTCCTATTAGCACTTCATTTACTTTATATTGCTCTTTTCAAAACTTTCCAGACATTTAGAAAAACTTCTTCTAACGGTTTGCTGGCATCAATTACATAAATTCTTTCTGGGAACTTTTCCGCAAGTTTTAAATATGCTTCCCTCACTTTTTGATGAAATGCCAAGCTCTCAACATCTAGGCGATTTATTTCTCGATCTTTATGCGAATTTATTCTCTCTAATCCTATTCTAGGATCTAGATCAAAAAGAATAGTCATATCTGGCATTCTTTTACCGATTGCAAATTCGTTAATTGATTTTACTCCTTCTATCCCTAAAGAACGACCAACACCTTGGTAAGCTAACGATGAATCGATAAATCGGTCGCAAAGAACTACTTTTCCTTGTTTTAATGCTGGTTCAATTTTTTCAACAAAATGTTGACTTCTAGCCGCAGCATATAATAATGCCTCTGTTTTTGCATCCATTTCTGTATGGGCTGGGTTTAAAATCACTTCGCGGATTTTTTCAGCTATCACGCTACCACCTGGTTCACGTGTTGCGATAACTTCTTTTCCTTCCTCTTGTAATTTATTTACTACCATTTTTAGGACAGTTGTTTTACCTGCCCCTTCTGGACCTTCAAATGTAAAAAATAATTTATTCGTCATGATTAAACCCTTTCCTATATACTATTACATTTATTATACATGATTGACTTGATATGATGCTTTAAATAAACTATTTATCTAATTAGAAAGTACATTTACCCTTCATATTTTGTATTTAACTAATTTTACTTACTACTAGATTATAAGGTCATTTATATAAAATTATACTATTCACTATTTAAAATTTATTAAAGTGTCCTTATTAGCGAACGCTTAAAGTATCTTTAATAAATTGGCATAATAAAAAGCGCAACTGAATAAACAGTTGCGCTTTTAGTGTGCCTAGCAACGTCCTACTCTCG
>NZ_ML122573.1:0-34747 GCF_003844195.1 Rummeliibacillus sp. TYF005 | reverse complement strand
GTCCCCACCCCAACTATTTACAAAGAGCCCAAAGTTCGAAAGCATCGATGAAACTTATTCTCTTGTATTTACATTCCTTTTATTGCTTGCCACTTACCACCTTCAGACATCTGTCACACTTTTCAAATTGACGAATATACTGATGATGGAAGCCAAAGAAAAGGATTGATAAAAATGCAAAATAACTATAATTGGTATCCATGTACACATTGCTATTCACAAACCCATGGTTATTATAATTGGTATCCATCACCTCATGGGTATCAACCTGTTGCTATGCCATACCCACAAACTTCTACGCCTCAACTAGTAAGTACACCTATGAATAATAATGAGTCAATGTTGTTGAGAGATTATGGAAAGAATCCTTTCGCTATCAATATAGCAAGCGCTACTAAACTAAACAATACGTATCGTACTGCCCTTTGGACAGGTAAACATTTACAACTAACACTTATGAGTATTGAGGTTGGTGATGATATAGGATTGGAAATCCATCCTCATATTGACCAATTTGTAAGAATCGAAGATGGGCAAGGTGTTATTGTAATGGGCGATAGTAAAGATCAACTAACTTTCCGTAGAGAAGTTCATGGTGATGATGCTTTTATCATACCTGCAGGAAAATGGCATAACCTCATTAACACAGGCAACAAACCTATTAAACTATATTCAATCTATGCTCCTGTTCAACATCCGTATGGCACAGTTCAACAAACTAAAGATATTGCGAAAGCTCAAGAGAAGCATTAAAAGGCAGTTGGAAGAGTTAAACATCTTCCAACTGTTTTTTTCGTATTCATTTTTCGATAAATCTATCCTTCAGCCTACGAATAGTGACATGTACAAAGTATTTCACTACAATGAACATATAGAGATTGCAGGAGGCAAATAATGCATTCATTAATAGATATTGGTTTAAATTTAACAGAAAAAAGTTTCGCAAAGGATTCAAACGAAGTAGTAGACCGTGCAATTCAAAGCGGGGTTGGACAGATGATTCTAACAGGTTCAAGCGTTGGCGGAAGTGAGAAGAGTCTTGCAATAGCAAGACAATATCCCAACATTCTCTTTTCTACTGCAGGAATTCACCCACATGAAGCTAGTGAATTTACACAAGATTCGATTCTAAGCTTAAAGCAATTAGCCCAACATCCTGAAGTGGTAGCAATCGGTGAATGCGGACTAGATTTCAATCGGATGTATTCTTCGCAACAAATCCAAGAAGAATGTTTTGAAGCCCAATTAGAATTAGCAAGAGAGTTGGACATGCCAATTTTCTTACACGTTCGCGATGCACACGAACGATTCGTAGAAATCATGGAGAACCATTCAGATCTTATCGAAAAAGCAGTAGTCCATTGTTTTACTGGAAATACAACTGAAGTCAAAAAATATGTATCGATGGGTTTCCATATTGGGGTAACAGGCTGGATATGTGATGAAAGACGTGGACTAGATCTACAAGAAGCAGTGAAATATATTCCTCTCAATCGTTTGATGGTCGAAACGGATGCCCCTTATCTAACACCAAGGACTCTTCGTCCAAAGCCAAAACACGGACGTAACGAACCTGCTTTCTTACCCTATATTGCTGGTGAAATCGCTAAATATATGGGTGTATCCGCTGAAGATATAGCAAAACATTCCGTTGAAAATACTAAACGATTCTTTCAACTGTAAATAAAAAAGCCTCCATTTGGGGGCTTTTTGTATCTTAATCTACATCTCGGTATCTTACAGTTAAACCTTTTAAAAACTTCCGTGCAAAATTATCGCCGCATTCTTTATAATTTCGATGTCCAGGTTTTCTTAAAATAGCACCTAATTCACCTTTTGATACTGCAATACCGCCATCATCAAGAATATCTAGCATATCTTCTGTCTTTAGTTGTAACGCCACTTTTAGTTTCTTTAATAGCATATTATTAACATGATCTTTCGCATTGTTCGTAGGAACTGTATTGGTTGATTGGCCTGGTTTTGATTGTTGAGGTCCTCTTTTAAAAGTGATAAACCCATTCAAAAATGATTCTAACATTCGATCATTGCATTTAAGATAATCTTCTGTTTCTTCAATTTCCTCTTCTGTCAATTTAGTAAGAATTTTTTTCACTTGTTCCTTTGTAAGTTGTACACCACCAAGTTTAAAAATTCCCACCATATCTACATCTTTAATATCAAGGGCATATCTTAGTCTAATTAAAATATCGTTATTTTCCATTTAAAAACCTCCTATAAAACATATCGCCATTTTTTCAGCAGAACATACTAGTATTTGTTCTAATAATCAAGTATTATAAAATAAAATGTTGGAAATAAAATCCAAAAGATGGTGAATAAATAATGTCCCAAATAGAAGTTTATCATTATGATGCCTTTACTACAAAGCCAGGTAAAGGAAATCCCGCTGGAATTATATTAAATTCCGAGACATTAACAACAGAAGAAATGCAATCAATTGCAAAATCAATAGGTTTTAATGAATGTGCCTTTACCTTATCATCTGATATTGCAGATGTTAGGATTCGATATTTTACACCTGGTCACGAAACACCTTTATGTGGACATGCCACAATGGCCAGTATCGTAGCTTTATTGGAACAGGAGAGACTTATAAAGAAAGATTCCTATACGATAGAAACTCTTGCTGGTATTTTATCGATTCATGTGTCGAAAAACACTTCATATTATCAAGTATATATGGAACATATAGCTCCGCAGTTCGCTGAATTTAGAGGTTCCAAAAAGATTTGGCAAATGCATTAAATATTACGGAAAATGAGATAGATGCTCGTTACCCCGTTGTTTATGGAAACACTGGGCAATGGACACTTTGCATCCCAATTGCACATATCAAATCCTTTGAAAAGATGAAACCCAATACAGAAGCATTTCCTAACATTTTAAAAGAAATGCCAAAAGCATCTGTTCATCCTTTTAGTTTTTCTGCCTTTGCTTCAGATGCCGATATGCATGCAAGACACTTTTCATCTCCATTCTCTGGAACAATTGAAGATCCTGTAACAGGTACTGGCTCTGGGGTAATGGGTGCATATTATGCCACATTCGTAGAACCCGCACGAAAAGAAAATTATGATTTAATAGTAGAACAAGGACAAGAATTAAAAAAAGATGGCCGTGTCATTGTTCATATTCAACATCAGGATGATTTAAAAATAGCTATTACAGGCACTGCTGTTTTTGTAAAAAAATTTATGATTGATGTTGAATAAGCTATTGATTCTATGAAGCTTCAGATATATGTTTCACATATAAAAAATGTACACTACTAAATTTGGACTTTAGCTGTGTACATTTTTCTTTATTTGGATTGTAGGTTCTATGCTACATGTCAGATGGAAATCTACGTAAGCCACTTCAAAAGTATGCAATTTTGATTTTTGGAAAGCGGATGCAATTACTTTAAACAGCTGGTGCTTTGTTTAGCACAACTCGGACTTCCTTTTGCACAACTCAGACTTCCTTTTGCACAACTCGGGCTCCCTTTTGCACAACTCAGTCCCTTTTGCACAACTCAGGGTTTCTTTTGCACAACTTGGGCTTCCTTTTGCACAACTCAAACTTCCTTTTGCACAACTCGGACTCCCTTTTGCACAACTCGGGCTCCCTTTTGCACAACTCAGATTCATCCCATCAAGACAATCATTAGCTTCTTAACATAAAGGTTTTAACTGGCTCATATTTTGGCTCTTTGTCTAAATTTGTTTGATATAAAACAATTCGATCAGCTATAAATGATAAAGAGTTATCATGGAAAGGATTATTTTTTTCTAGAAATGCGGAATTAAATTCTTGGTCCCCTCCCCATCTTTTTGCCAAAGTAATGTGAGGGTTATAGGGTCGACTATCTAAAATAAATCCTGCATCACAGCATGATTGCTGGATAATTGATTGAAGTTTAAATAATGCATCTTCATGCTGAACAGCGCCCCAAAAAATCCGTGGTGATTTTGGATTCCCGAAAATATTAATACCTTGAATAGTAAGATTAAAAGCTTTTTCTTCCTTAATCGAGTTACCTACTAGATTGATTATAGTATGTTGCTTTTGCTCGTCCATCGCTCCGAGAAAAGCAAGGGTAATATGATAATCACTCTTGTGTACCCACCTTTTAAAGGCGAAATTTTGTTTAAGACTTTGCAGCTTATCTTGAATACTCTGTTTAATATCATCAGGCAATTGAACCGCCCAAAAATAATGTTTACTATTTTCCACTTCATCACGCTTCTTTTTATAATATAGTGTGAGAACTTAAAAAGTAATTGTTATCAACTAGCATGTACTTGTAAAAATGGCTTCATTCAAATAATGTCAAAACTTTTGTGCATCCATTCATCCCCAATATCAATTATGAACCTTGCTCTCTAATTTCTTTTCGTGTTTAAATGCTGGCTTTACTTCGGCAATAATTATTGCTATTAAGATGATGAAGCTACCGATAATCATTCGGCTTGTTAGGATTTCATGTAAGATAATCACTGAGAAAATTGTTCCAAAAAGTGCTTCCGTAGATAAAATAAGAGCTGATTTTGTTGGGTCCGCATATTGCATGCCGATATTTTGACATACGTACGCAATAGTAGTACAAACTATGCCTAAGTATAAAATAACAGAAACTTCCTCTGATGAAATTGTTGTTGGTACTTCTCCTAATACAATGACAGCAATTATACTCAATACCGCTGCGGTGAATAGTTGAACAATTGTTAATGCAAGGGCATCCTCAGTCTTCACAAACATATTTGTATAAAAAATATCAAAAGCAAATCCTATTGCACTTGCGAGGGATAGGAAATCTCCTATATTCATCTGCATCGAGCCTTGTAGGGAAAGGAAGCCAATTCCTATAATCGCTAACAAAGCTGCTAACATTTCAAAGCCATCAAACTTTCGCTTATATATAACAAAGGCGATCAAAGGAACAATCATTACATTTACTGCAGTTAGAAATGCGTTTTTGGATGGCGTTGTATAGTCAAGCCCTATCGTTTGCACAGTAAATGCTAAAAATAGAATTACACCAAGTATGATTCCCTTCCATAAGACTCGCTTCGTAATTAGCTTCACATTTTTGTGGAAAATTATAGTTAAAAATATAGTTGCAAGGGCAAAACGACCGGCCATTATTTGAAAGACAGTTAAATGTGCTAACCCTACTTTCATACCAATATAGCCACTCCCCCAAATAATAGCTGTTAAAAGCAAAAGTATTTCTCCTATGTATTTCTTCATGTTAGTCCTTCTTTCTACAATCGTACTTAAACTAAGTCAGTTCTGATTTTATTTAATAGGTGTTTGCCCATTAGCATAGCACAGGAAAGCTATATAGGTTGGACAAAATCTAAAATGAAAACCACGAAATTTTACAATCAGTAAAATTTTCGTGGCTTTATTTTTAGCCTATGCTATGGACATTTACCGTCATCTAATAGAGGTGCGCTAACGGCTTTCAAATAAATCGTTCATTATTCTTGATTAAACCAAAGAGGATCTTTATCATCGACATCACCATTATAATTGATAAAAATTTCTTCTCCAGCTTTTATATCTGTGTGAGCATAGAAGTCAAATGTTTGATTTCTAAAATTAATCTCATAAGTTGCATTTGGTTCATAAGAATGGTTAAACAGCATTCCATATCCTAGAAGGATAGCGGAGCGACCAATTCCATACTCAAAAGCATAATCTGCTAATAAGGTTTGCTCAATATATTGATGTTGTTCGTTTGGATAAGCAATGACTGGAGCTTCGTGTAGAATCTCACCTTTTTTGATATCACGTGTAGCAAAGACGCCTCTATTAAATTCTCCATCACTTATTGGAGATGTTTTTACCTCGATCATATTTTTACCTACTCACTTTTATATTTTTTCTTTTAACTGTACCATTATTTTGCCCATTAAGCTCTTTTTATTTTGAAAAATTATTTTACATGTTATAAAAACAACCATGTTATGAACAGATACATCTAGGTTGCATAAAATAGTTATACAATCTATTTCCAAAAAGGATGATATAAAATGTCATTGACTATTTTACTAGCAAGACCGGATACTCATCCTAATAACGAAGAGACATCTGAGATATTGGACGACTATGGATGGGATATTGATCGTTGGGAGAATGACGGTGGAAAGTGTTGATACAAGATTTTGTAGTTTGGAATATTACTGATTTCTTAAATTTAAAATAAAAAAACGAATCCCACCAAAAAGGGATTCGTTTTTTTCATTCAATATTAACGTTTTTCTTCTTCATCGTCCCAACATTCGACATCGCCAATATTCGGTACATCTTTTTTATAGAATACTGGGTCTTTACCTTGTTTACGTTGAGCCAAATAATTGTTGATAACAGGTTTTGCCACTTTCCATAGTAACAAAATAGCAAGCAAGTTTATAAGCGCCATAATAGCCATAAATAGATCTGCTAAATCCCATACAACTTGTACTTTTGATACTGAGCCAAACATTACAAAGGCTACCACCAAAATGCGGAATATCAATAGAGCCGTTTTCGATTCCTTGATAAACCCTATATTTATTTCACCATAATAGTAATTACCAATTACCGTACTAAATGCAAACATAAATATAGCAATTGCTAAGAATACGCCTGCCCAATCACCTAGAATTCCAACTAACGATGCTTGAGTTAAGTTTACCGAAGCTGCATTTGTTTGTAGATATGCATCACTAAGTAATACAATCGCTGCAGTTGAAGTACAAACTAATAAAGTATCAATAAACACTCCTAATGTTTGGATCAGACCTTGTTTTACTGGGTGAGTAACTGATGCTGTTGCAGCTGCATTCGGTGCAGAACCCATACCAGCTTCATTGGAGAATAAACCACGTTTAACTCCATTCATGATTGCTGCTCCTAACATTCCCGCGAATGCTTCTTGTAATCCAAATGCAGACTTAACAATAAGAATAATCACATTGGGAAGTTCTTTAAAATTGATCAATACAACTAAAAGTGCAATAACGATATATGCAATCGCCATAACGGGCACAATAATTTGAGTCACACTGACAATACGTTTCAATCCGCCAAATACAATAACTGCTGTTAAAACGGATAATATTATACCGACTAGTAATCGATTTGTACCAAAACTTTCTTTAAAAGCAATTGTAATCGTATTTGCTTGTACAGCGTTAAAAACAAAACCATAAGTTAATGTAATAACAATGGCAAAAAGTACACCCATCCATCTTTTATTTAAACCTTTTTCCATATAATAAGCAGGGCCACCACGGAACATTCCTGTACTATGGTCTTTAACTTTGTATACCTGTGCCAATGTACTTTCGACTAGTGCAGATGCGCCACCGATAAGTGCAACAATCCACATCCAAAATACAGCACCTGGTCCTCCAATTGCTATTGCTGTTGCAACACCTGCAATGTTCCCAGTACCAATACGAGAAGCAGCTGAAACCGTAAAAGCTTGGAAAGAAGATATACCTCTTTTTCCTGATTTGTCTTTTGGAGCTTTTTCAGTAAGAAGTTTAAACATATCAGGAATCAATCGAAATTGAATAAATTTTGTTTTAAAGGTAAAAAACAATCCAGCTCCAATTAACAATATTATTAATAAATACGAATATAAAAATGTATTTACTTCATTTAATACACTATCGAACCAATCCATAATTTTATAATTTCTCCTCCTACAGCTTGTTCTAGTCCCTTAAGACTAAAATCACATCTTTTAAAATATGAATCTTGAAAACTGATAACAAACCAAATATAAAGTAAAATAATAGTTATTTCTTTTTATTTCACTCTTTATTAATTATATCATTATAACTAAACTTCAATTATTGTTATATTACTTACTCAAAAGTCAATATTCTAAACTATCAGTCATTATATAAAGCTATCATCAGTTCGAATATCAATCTAAAGTTACCCGTCCAGAATTTATACTCCTTATTAATTTTACTGAAACCGTTGCTAATTTATCTTCTTCAAATAAGAATTGCCATAAAAATATACAGTTAACACTTCCTCTTTTTGAAAAGCCTAGTATGTAATTTTCAACAGTGTACAAAACCAATATTTTTAATTTTTACTTACCAATTAGTGTATTAATGTTATGAAATTGAGAAAACATAAGCATGAGGACAGTATCTGAACAGGAGTTATAAAATGAGCAATTCTTCATTTGAAAAAAGCTATCTTGAAAAAAGTTTGGAAGATAATATTCAAACCATAAAAAAGATCCTTGGAAGCCCAGCTGACTTAATTATCCGAAAAAGTAGCATTGGAATTATTGAACATAAATTTGCCATGATTTATATGAAAGGACTTGTAAACGAGGAGCAAGTAAATAATAACATCTTAAGAATTCTTGAGCTGAATAAAAAGGACATTCAAGGAAATTTGTTTGATACGGTTTACGAAGAAATGATCGCACTAACTGAAATAAAAAAATCCCAAAAACTCGATCAAGTGATTAAAACCTTATTAAGCGGAGATACAGTTGTTCTCTTAGATAATTGTGACCTAGCTATTCAGTTAGGGACGAGTGGTGGTGAATTTCGTGCCATTGAGGAACCACAGTCTGAAGCTGTTATACGCGGTTCTAGGTCCGGTTTTGTGGAAAATTTAAAATTTAATCTCGCGCTTCTACGAAGGGAAATCAAAGACCCAAATCTTCGTATTAATATGATGGAAGTTGGAAAACATTCTAATCAAAAGGTTGCGATTTGTCATATTGAGGGACAAGTTAAACAAGAAATAGTAGATGAAGTCGTTCAGCGATTAAAAACAATTAATGTTGATTTTGCCCCAGATTCAGGATTTATTGAACAATGGATTGAGGACAGTAATTTATCGCCATTTCCACAAATACTTGATACAGAAAGGCCTGACAGAGTTGCCTATAATTTATTAAAGGGAAAAGTTAGCATTATCGTAGAAGGTTCCCCCTTCGCTCTTCTTATGCCAATAACGATTGGAGATTCCCTTAAAACTATTGAAGATTACAACCAAAGATGGCTGATAAGTACATTATTACGATTTTTGCGATTTGTTTCTTTCTATATGACACTTTTTTTACCGGCCCTTTATGTAGCACTCGTATCCTATCATCCTGAATTGATACCGACGCAGTTGTTATTTACCATTGCTGCCTCAAGAGAAGGTGTTCCTTTCCCTTCTTTAGTTGAAGCATTATTAATTGCATTATTTTACGAAATATTGCAAGAGGCTGGGACAAGATTACCTAGAAAAATTGGTCAAACCATTGGGATTGTAGGTGGTATTGTTATTGGTGAAATTGCTGTTCAAGCAGGTATTGTAACTCCCTTAATGGTCATTGCCATAATCCATCACATCGTCCTGTGGGTTTAAACCAGAGTACTCTGTAGCACAGTTCTCCCTAACGATTTGATATATCTCCATCCATAGCCTGTTTGTCTGACTCATAAAGTTCTGACTCATCGCTACATAAGGACTTTGAATAGCATTGCCGGTGGTTGGGTGCTTGGCTAGAAAGCCAAACTCGGTTACTGCTTCCTCACACTGTATCCATCTGGCCGCACTCATGGCATATCGCTCTAGAAGCTGTGGAAGTACCAAATGGGCACATTCTCGCTCCTCAAGCCATTTCCATGTAATTTCATAGATTTCACTCGCTTCTAAGGTTTTCCCATCCTTTTGCACTGCGGAGAGCATGGCCCTTGGTTTTGGCATTTCCTGCCCCTTCAGGTCAGCAGTATTCTTGAACTCGACGACTTCAAGCTTTCTTTTACCGGGATTTCCCTCAGCAATTTTGTCAGCAAGTGGTTTTTTCTTTTGACCGGAGCCTATACGGGCGCCGCCTCGATTTGTTCCATCTTTGGCCATTCACTCACCTCTTTTCATCGATGGGCCTATTACCCCGTTTGAAACCGCGAATTTTCACGCGTTACCCCACGCCCGTTGCACATTTAAAAAGCTGTAGAGATTTGACTCCCCCTACCGGGTTCCCCAACGATCTCCATCTCTTGCTGTGATTGCAGAGTGGCAAGGAGTACAAAGAGCCATCAGATTACTTCTATCGTCAGTCCCTCCTCTTGCAAGAGGAAGAATGTGATGCACTTCGGTTGCTGGGGTCAGCTTTCCTTGTCGTTTGCATTCCTCACAAAGAGGATGAGCTGCAATGTAACGGTCACGTATTCTTTTCCAAGCACGACCATAACGCTTACGTGTTGCTGGGTCACGATCATACTTTTCATACCGTGCAGCTTCCTTCTTGCTATGCTCTTCACAAAAGCGCTTGTCGGTTAGCTCTGGGCAACCAGGGTAAGAGCACGGTCGCTTAGGTTTCTTTGGCATACTGCACCTCCTTTTGCCCATAGAAAAAGCCCTCGCAGGAGTGGTTCTCCCGTGAAGGCTTCTGTTTATTAATATTCCATACTACCATTATATAACTTTCACTACAGACAAACAGTGTCATCGTATGCCAAACTGTGCCAAAGTGTGCCAACCTTTTGCGAGCATTCAGATTACTGCGTACAAAAACCACCAATAGATATTTTCAAAAATATCCAAAGTTATTGACATGTTTATTGGACATTGTTATAATAACAATGTCCAATATCTTTGACATAGGTGATACTGTTGAAAAATAAAATTAAAGCAATACGGAACAAATTGGGGATAACACAAGAGCAACTTGCTAAGAAGTGTGGAGTTGTTAGACAAACAATAAATTGTATAGAGAATGATAAATATGATCCCACACTGGAACTGGCTTTCAAATTATCAAAAACGTTAAAAGTAAAGGTAGATGAATTGTTTATTTATGAATAAATTTCATTCAAATTATATAATAACAATGAAAGATATTGTAAGGGAAGGTAATGATATCTTACATCGACCAACACTGGAAGTGATGGTACCTCCCCCTGAGGAAGATAAGGAAACATTAACTAGTATGATGAATTTCTTAAAAAATAGTCAAGACCCCATTCTATCCAAAAAATATAAATTACGTGGAGGAGTTGGATTATCCGCGAATCAGATTGGCTTGAATAAGCGAATGTTTGTAGCGTATTTCACTGACGAGATGGGGAAAGAACATGAATATACCCTTATTAATCCAAAAATTATTAGCCATTCCGTTTCTATGATTTACTTACCACCAAGTGAAGGGTGCCTATCTGTTGATCGAGATATAAATGGGTTCGTACCAAGATATGAGAGAATTAAAGTGAAAGGGTTTAATTTAGAAGGAGAAGAAATAATATTAAAACTCAATGGCTATTCCTCTATTGTTATTCAACATGAAATAGATCACCTAAATGGAATTATGTTTTATGAGCGTATCAATAAAGAAAATCCTTTCAAACTACCAGAAAACTGTAAAAGTTTATACTGAGATCATGCATTAGGTCGGTATTCAAAGTGGGTAAGCAATGAGTTGTTGTTTTGACAGCTCATTTTAATTTAATAATCATTAAAAAGGAGAAACTAATTATTTAAATCACTGTAATTTTCATACAATGACTAAGGTAATGGTGAAGAGGGCCTTTTAACCCTCTTCCTGCACTATTTTCCGGTTACTCCTTTTTATTTTGGAACCTTTAAATGTTGCAAAGCGGATGAGTGGAGTCTGTGTACGGTTCTCATAGAAACATTAAGGTTGACACAGATTTCTTCCCAGTTAAGAAAGTTAATGTATCGGTAGCGAAGAAGCAGCTTCTCATCCACATTTTCCATCTGGTTAATCGCTTCACGGATATCTGATTTAAGCTTTATTAATCGCTCAACCTCATGTTGTATCTGTTGCTCCAAATCTATTATCCTAATCACATATTTTTCAAAGGGTGGGTCAGTACTCTTGGTTCGACTGACTTTCTCATCAAGCACAGGGGATGAAACACTTCTTGATAAATCCCTTAAGTTTTGCAACTCTTCAAGGTCGGAGTTAATCAATTCATTCAAACGGTAAGCCTGTTTTAAGAATTCCTTAGCTGTCATCATCGCACCACCTCCTCTTGTAGCTGTTGAATTAACATGTCAGGGTTGAGAGAGGTGAGGACATTGAACAATCCAGAATGAAAGAAGCACTCAACCTCACGTTTCGTATATAAAGCAGAATCATTGCGAGGGTGTTTTGCTAGTCTTTTTAAAGCAAAACGATAATCCTTGACTGCCTGTAGAATAATGGCATTTGCCAGTTTTTCAAATGCATCCATCATACAGCATCCCTCGCTTTCCCAAGATTTGCTTTGACCGCATTAATAAGATCGGTTTGTGTCTTTTCCTTTCGTTTCAAGGCTCTCATCACATCTTCATCGATTGTGCCTTTAGTAATGATGTGATGGATTACTACTGTCTCTTTTTGTCCTTGTCTCCAAAGTCTCGCATTTGTTTGTTGATGGAGTTCCAGACTCCAAGTAAGTCCGAACCAGATAAGCGTTGAACCTCCACTTTGTAAGTTGAGACCGTGTCCCGCCGATGCAGGATGGATAACTGCCACAGAAATATCACCGTTGTTCCAATCCTTAATATCCTTGGAAGTTTTAATTTCTCTGACATTAAATTTTGCCTTAATACGCTCCAAATCGTGATTATACCAATAGGCAATAAGCACGGGTTTGCCGTTTGCACCTTCGATTAAATCTTCAAGAGCATCTAGCTTGCGGTCGTGGATAATATGGGGTTTTTTATCATCATCATAGATAGCACCGTTTGCCATTTGCAGAAGTTTGCCTGAAAGGACAGCTGCATTCATGGCATCTATTTCTTCATCGCCAAATTTAAGGACCATCTCCTCACGAAAGTGATCATATACTGATTGTTCTTTAGCATTAAGATAGACAGGCACTTCATTGATCACGCATTCAGGCATTTTTAGAAAATCTACCGACTTCATGGAAATGGTAATATCTGAAATGAGCCGATATATGGCATCTTCAGCACCTGGCAATGGCTTATATGAAAACACAATCTGCTGATTTCGTTTATCCGGTGTAAAGTAGGAATTGCGGTAGTGTGTTATGTACCTGCCGAGTCTTTTACCCATGTCGAGAATACGAAACTCTGCCCACAAATCCATTAATCCATTACTGGAGGGTGTACCCGTAAGACCCACAATCCGTTTTGCCCTCGGTCTTACTTTTAGTAAACTTTTAAACCTTTTTGCGCCATAGGACTTAAAAGATGATAGTTCATCAATGACCACCATATCGAAATTAAAAGGAATACCGCTTTTGTTTACCAACCAGTCAACATTTTCTCTGTTTATAAGATAGACACTTGCAGGTTTCCTAAGAGCTGCCAACCGCTCCTGTTCTGTTCCGATGGCTACCGAAAACTCCAGTCCTTTTAAATGCTCCCACTTATTTATCTCAGCTGGCCAAGTATCCCTCGCCACCCGAAGTGGAGCAATGACCAGAACCTTTCCAATTTCAAAACGATCAAGACATAGGTCAAATATAGCCGTTAGAGTAATGACACTTTTGCCAAGACCCATTTCTAAAAACACCGCAGCGATGGGATGCTCAAGTATGAAGTTCGTTGCATAAGTCTGATATTTATGAGGATTGTATTTCACCCAGTATCACTCCAATCTGCTTAACATCATCAATGACATAACAAGTAAAGCCTAACTTCTGTAATTGCTTTATTCTTCTATTCTGTAACGGACGAGGTTTCTTTCCGGAAGCCTTTAATTCTACAAAAGCCATCTTCCCATGTGGTAAAAGCACTATGCGGTCTGGCATCCCATCTAAACCTGGGCTAACAAACTTCGCCGCAATGCCTTCCATCTTTTTTACCTCAGCCACCAGTTTCTTTTCGATATATTTTTCAAGCATAAATACCTCCCATATAAAAGGCTCGGAACAAGAAAACAACTTTAACCCAATTTTCCTATACGCGCGCGTATGCGTGTATGCACAGGCTACTATTACTTCTTTTTACTATTTATAAATAAATAGGATACTTCTTGTTCCACTTGTTCCGAACCGTTGATTTTCCTTATCATTACTAGCTTTAGGGAAAGAACCAGCATGGGAACAAGGTAAGGTACAACTTAGCGTTGTTCCTCGACTCGGGAATAAGCTCGTTGCTTTCCGTAGACAGGAAACATTACAACACCATTCTTGTTCCCAGTGTACTTGTTCCACTCACTGATCTTTCTCATAATGGCACCGATAGCATAGGAATCTGATGGTTTTAACATGGATGCCTCTTTACCGAAACACTCACACCAAATTTCCATATTGCAGACAAGGGTCCTTTTTACTGTTCCAACACGGGTGCCGCCGCCAAATTCGCTACCGCCGAGGAAATTTCTACGCTCGTATAAAGACATCGTGTCCCAATCATCCGGTAAGAGCGTATCCAAGTAGGTACGAACTAGTCCTTCTCGTTCGTCCGTTTCCATAGCATCTGCCTGTTCACTAGTTGCCATGGTTACATCATCACCTTCAAGGTAGAGTTTTTCGCCCTTCTCATAAAGAACTAGAGCCTCTGCCCAAATTTGCTCTACTTCCTCTTTGGTCATCTGCCAAGCTTTCTTTCTACTGTTACCGCTAATGCGGACTGGCCAAAATCTGCGGTTACCTGTAATATCCCGAAGAAATCCGCTTTCTGCATTGGTAGAACCTACAATTACGCATTGACGGGGATGGCTTTCCACGTTGACCCCATAACTGGCACGGTACTTATCATCCGCCCTCGAGATAAAGGACTTCACAATCTCCACATCCGTCTTACGCATCCCAGCAAGCTCACCGAGTTCCAACAACCAATATCCCTGAAGTTTTTCAGCCCCAGATTTATCTTTCATGTCCGTGAGAGTTAAACTGTCTGAAAACCAATCCCCTGCAAGTTTGGCAAAGAAAGTTGACTTACCGATGCCTTGAGGACCGTTTAAGATAAGAACACTATCAAACTTTGTGCCTGGTCTATAAATACGGGCTACCGCCGCAACCATCGTTTTGCGAATAATTGCCTTTGTGTAGGAATTATCTGTTGCACCGAAATAATCAATCAGTAAATTTTCTACTCGGCTAATACCATCCCATTTTGGCAGGGAGTCTAGGTACTCCTTAACAGGATGGTAGGCTCGTTCAGTCGCTACCGCTACCACAGCATCCTTGGTCTTGGTAGGAGAATAGACCCCGTATTTGCTGCTTAAGTACACCTTAAGAAGTGCGTTATCCGAATCATTCCAACCCGCCTTAATCTGGTCCCAAGGCAGACCACCTTTGGCATCAATACCATCACGATGGCAGTTGAAAGCGATATGCTGTAATTCCTTGTCATGACGAATAATCAAGACAATGTTATCCAATGTGTCTTTTATCCGACCTTGCTTATCTAGTTCGAAACCTGTCTGCCAATCCTCTTCACTAAACTCCTCTTCAGCCTGGGCCTGCCTTTCCTTAGCAAACTCAGCTTTCACCGCTTCATCTTTTATAGCAAACTCACACATTGCCACAAAAGACGGCATCCTACTAGGAGCCGTTGTAGTGGAAGCTCTATCATCTAAAGAGCCGAATTTATGAATACGAACGAGGTCAAAAGCATTGAGGAGCAGGCCGCTTGCTGGGTCGGTGGCATGGTGGCTGTATGCGAATTTATCATCATAGATAATTACACCCGCACTACTATCAGCTGGAATATAGTCATAGCGCCCTTCCATAGCAGATGGCGCATAAACTGCATCTAAAAATTTATCAATTGCTTCACGAACGGAATAGGCACGACAGAAAGTTCCTACCACACCTTCCTTTAAAAGCGGATCGGCTTGTTCTCTAAGACTGCGATTAATAACCTCAGACTGCCTGCTTGATACTGGCCAAGTTGACGTATCTCGCCAGTTTTCATATTTTGCAAGATAAATATCCGGGTCAAGTAATGCTCCATCCTGCTCTTCGTAGACAAATTCACCGTTAGAGGAAGTGGATGGCCAATACATAAGGCGATGGGCTTCATATGTCGTATCATCGAAAAGATCAATACCAATTTCTTTTGCCACCATACGTCCAACGGCTGCATATTCTTCTTCGCTGATCTCACGAGCAAGGGGAACGATAAGTCTGAGTCTTGGATTTTCTGGTGTGTGCTTATGAGTGGAGTAAACGCAACATTTGAAATCGAAAAGCAGACTGATTTGCTCCCAGATATTCGGTCTACCGTAATCCATATCGAGGGTAAGCAAAGAACGACATAGAACATTGCCCTTCTTTCGCCTTCCTTCTTTTAAATGTCCTCCGACAAAGCCGCCCACATCCTTGATATCATCTTGCTGCCCTTTTTTAAGTTTCCGATATTCTTCTACTGTTTCCGTAGTGCGTTGCGTCGTCTTTACACGGGAGCAAAAATCCTCCCAGGAGATATCTTTGTTTTTCCATTTCCTATCCATCCGGCTATTGCCTACTGCAATTTTCATAAGCTTTCAACCTCCTCATGCTCCGGACTAAAATATCTGACCGTTTGTCTGCGTTTCTTGGCTACTTCAATTTCCCTCGCCATACCGGTTGAGATGGTATTGCCCAGCACCCACACCTCGGAGCATTTGCCCATAAGCACGATGTCCATAAATATGGCAAGCTCCCGTTCTTCGGGATTTTCATCATCCATAAACTGAGGAAACATAAGATGGGGAGCAATCGGGATACAGTTTTGGTCTAGAGCAAAACTGCAAAAACTGCGAGCCTTTTTAATGTTTTCTTCTACATCACCGGAATAGGGGGAACAGATATATACAAGCGGCTTAAAGGCAGATTTTTTCTCTGCCTTTTCCTTTTTCATTATGTTGGTCAGTGCTTCATGGGGAGTTGGGTCATGGTATCCTTCGTGATTGAATTTGTTGATTCCCATTACACACCCTCCATTTCTATCTGAGGCAAAATACCGTCTGCCTTCATCAGTTCGTAAATGAAGAGTCTGCCTTTTTGTGTCCAATATGTATGGACCTTTGTATGCTGTTCACCGTTACTGCCAAGGTAGCTATGTGTCTTAGTGCTGGTGTAGCCTTTTTCCGCATACTTCTGATATAAAAGCCAGATACCACCTTGTTTAAACTGAATGCCCTTTTTATTGAGATAGCGGTTCATCCAAATAGCTGACTTCCCGTAATCTTTGGCAATTGCTGAGGTGGAAATGAGGTCTTTACAATTTAAAACTACATCGTAATAAGAGACTTTCGGTTTCATTTCTGCAATTTGCTGATTCTGAACAGCAACCGTACCTTCAAGCACTTTATTTTGATTCCTTACTTGAGTTAGTTGTTGATTGGCAAACTGTAATGCCCTTGCCATGATTGCCTCTGGTGAATTCCATCTTCTTTCTATTTCAAGAAAGTATTGGCGACACTCTTTCCCTTTTGGAGTACGCTGTATCATGCATAGCTCTTTTGCCATGTCAATTGTTAACTGATGGTCTATGCTTGGTCTGCCTCCAGTACTTTCGCTCAAAAATGAGCTAAAGTCTGACCCTTCCTCAAATCCGTACTCACACATTCTTGGAAACCAGTCTTTATAAGCGGTCTTTACTTCCAAGGCTTCATGTAAATCACGACCGAGTACGGTTGGTCGTTGATTTTCATAATTGATTTTTACTAATTCGTCCATACGAATTACCTCCTGCAATATAGTCAGAGAGGAAACCCCTCTACCTAATAGCCACAGGAGGTAATGAATGTTGAGGATTTTGAAAAAATTAATTTGGAATTCTGATTATCATGCGGAATTTGTGTATGTTAAAATGGAATCAAAGACTGATTCAATAATAGTGGTCAATTCAACTAACGGGCCATTATCTGGAATAACGCATTGTGCAATTTATTGTGTGGAGAGTCAAATTTTAATAGTGATCCTACTTTTTTAGGCATGAAATGTCGGGTAAATAGTATCTAATCTGTATTAAAGTAGGAATTGAAAGGGAGAAAACCATGGATTGGTTAGAAAGAATGAATAATGCATTGGACTACATTGAAAATAGTCTAGATGAAGAAATAGACTACAAAGAGATTGCAAAAGCAGCTAATTGCTCCGAGTTTCATTTTTCAAGAATGTTTTCTTCAATTTCAGGGGTATCGCTTTCAGAATATATTAGAAGAAGGCGATTAACTCTCGCAGCATTTGAGATTCAAAAAAGTGATATTCGAATCATTGATGTGGCAATTAAATACGGTTATGTTTCTTCTGATACTTTTTCACGTGCTTTTCAAAAAATGCATGGAATAAGCCCCTCCAATGCTCGTAATAAAGGGGTACAGTTAAAAGCCTTTCCGAGAATTTCCTTTCAAATTTCTATTAAAGGAGATACCGAGATGGAGTACAGAATTGAAGACCTTGATTTTGAAATAAGAATTGTAGGAAAAAGCAAGCCAGTAAAAACAAGTAGAGCATTTAAAACAATCCCTACACTCTGGAATACTGCAAAAAAAGATGGGTTTATGCAAGAACTAAAGGACATGTCATGGGAAAATCCAAAATGTACGCTTGAAAGCCTTTTGGGGGTTTGTGGAAAGGAAGCTGCCATAACAGATGAAGAGTTTTCCTACTTTATGGGGGTAAGATACGATGGGGTTCCACCTTCAGATATGGAAACGCTTATTATTCCTGCAAGTACATGGGCAGTTTTTCCAAATATAGTAGATGCATGGAAACGTTTATATTCTGAGTGGGTTCCAACATCTGAGTATGAACTTGCAAATTTACCGTGTATCGAATGTTATTATGGTCCGAAGCATAAACCAAGACATGAACTTTGGGTTCCTGTTATCCCTAAGTAAAATGCATATTCCATTATCGGGCGATTGTGGAACAAACAGGATAGCACTTACTAGTTATAAAATAAGTGCTATCCTATTTTCGTTATTTAACATTTGAAGGTCTGTTAACCTCATTCCACAAGTTAATCCGAATACCCAATTATATATAACTTAATCTTTTTTATAAAACTGACACTCATAGCCGTCAGCACTAAGTAACAGACCATTTGCCCAGATTGGTATCCTAGCCATCTGCTCACAGATAGCAGAAAGTGACATTCCCATATCTGCCTCGATGATAATTTCATCGTGCACATGAGCCACAATGGAACAATTCTTTAATGTCTGCATGGCATGACACAAAATATCACGACTGATTGCTTGAACAATATTCTCTACAAATTTGGGACCGTAGCTTTCGATTCTTTCCCATTTCTTCGTTCCACCGACACCTTCATAAGTAACTGACTCACCCCCAAACATATTCTCTCCCATACGAGGTTTCACATAGGCAAGCCGTCTACCAGAGGGGAGGACAATAAAGAGCATTCCACTTTGATAGATAAATTTAATGCCGTGTATCTCTGTAGGAGTTTTTTGCTTAACACAAGTTTTTACTGCACGGTCAACATCCCACCAAAGTTTTGTGATATTGGGATTGGATTGTCTCCAAGCCGTTACAAGGGGCTGAAGTTCCTCTTCTTCAATTCCCATCTCCAAAGCACCCATTGATTTTAATGCTCCAACAGATCCACCATAACCGAGGGCAAGTTCGGCTATTTTTCCTTTCTGACGAAGGTGACCGTTCACACCATGCTTTTCAACAGGTACATTAAACATCTGAGAGGCACTGGCACAGTAGATGTCACCGCCGTTTTGGAATACATCTATTCTCCATTTTTCTCCCGCAAGCCAGGCGATAACGCGAGCTTCAATCGCTGAAAAATCTGCAACTATAAACTTCATGCCCTCCTGTGGTATAAAAGCAGTTCGGATAAGTTCCGACAGTACCTCCGGGATAGAATCATAAAGTAAGGTAAGAGCATCAAAGTTTCCGCTACGAACTAAAGCACGAGCCTGTTCCAAATCAGGCATATGGTTTTGAGGGAGATTTTGTAGTTGAATAAGCCTGCCCGAAAACCTACCAGTTCTGTTTGCTCCATAAAACTGAAACATTCCTCTTGCACGACCATCATTACATACTGCATTCTCCATTGCCGTGTATTTTTTTATCGATGATTTTGCAAGCTGCTGACGAAGTTCCAAAACGGTGCCTAGTGGTTCAGGTGCTGTCTTTAACATCTCAGCAACCGCTTTTTTACCAAGGCTATCTGTTTCCAATCCGTTATCAGCAAGCCAGTCTTTCATTTGTTGTACAGAATTTGGATTCTCCAAATTAGTTATATCTTGCATCGTAGCCATTAGCTTTTCACGAGAATGTTCATCCATCTCTACAGCCTGTTTTACGAAAGTCATGTCAATGGCAATGCCACGATCATTGATTACCTGGTCGAGATGATATTCCTCCCAGATGTTCTCTGGTACTTGAAACTTGGATAATTTCTGTTGTATTGACATCTCGGATTCCACATCGCGAATGTTATATACTTTAAACCGCTCCCATTTATCCATGTCCTGTTCTGGTAAATTACGAACTCGACCACCATTAGATTTTGTAGGGGAGCAAGGTGTACAGAAATATTTGATGAGGTCTTTACCCTCTGTTAGCTTTTGTTTCTCCAAACCTAGAACTGCACCGACTCCCTCCAAAGAAAGAGGTAATCCCATATATGCCGACCATATCATGGAACATTTCCAGGATGCGGGGTTAAGATATTCAGTAAGGTTAAGCCATTTTGATAGACACACACGCTCAAACATTGCATTGAAAGCCCACTTGGTAACAGAATCATCCATAAGTGCGTTTATAATTTCATCGGGGATTTCCTCCCCACTGGCAAGGTCAACCACATGTACTTCACCGCCATCCACCGAATAACCAAATAGTAGAATTTCAAAATCATTACTCTCTGCATAACGGTAAACTCCAGACTTTTGAAGGTTGGCACTACTAAATGTTTCAATATCAATAGAAATAGAATTCATATATTACCGCCCTTTCCAATGCAAACGAGGTGGCAGAAGAACAACCTCCACCACCTCGTCTGTATTTATTCCTTATGCTAGAAAATCATCATCATCAATAGTTGTGAAGTCATCAGCTGCATTGGTCCTTCCACCTAAAGGCTCTCCATCTCTTATCTTCTGAATGTTGCCAAGACCACATGCTACACCCTTATTGCCATTAGAGTTAAAAGCATAGAAATTTAGGGATACTCTTGCATAACAACCGCTGTAAACCTCGTTGCGATCCAAGATAGGTCTAACCGCTTTATCTACTATTTGGGGTGGCGTCTTGCTGTTGGCATTTACAAAATAATGCCCTTTATAAGCCTCATCATCACGTTCTACATCACCATCACGAAGTGGCAGTTTGATAGCCGCCTTATTCGGCTTTTTACCACCAAACTGTGCAATGCCCTCTTCAATGGCTGCATCTACTGCTGCATTGATAGCATTGATGGTTTCCTTATCTGTTTTGGGAATCAATACGGATACGCTGTACTTTTCCGCTCCGCCATTGATGGATACGGGTTCCCAGCCGTGAAAGTAGCTGAGACGGGTGTTGACACTTGTAATAACCTTCGTTCTGTTTTGATTATTCATATTCCAATTCCTCCGTTATTTCGTTAAATTCGTTATTTACGTTTGATATATTCATAGCTGGCCGCTTATCCGAATTTGGAACCAGCGTTGGCTTGCCCGGTGGTTTATGTATGAGGCCACCGAGAATTTGCTCAAATTTCTTTTTACCCATCAGCTTCTGCATTTCCGTAAGGGTAATGAGACTCTGACGATAGATATCCTTATAGCCGTTTGCCTTGGCTACTTCAGCCACAGCCTCTTCGTCCTTATATTTACGGATAGACCTGCCCTCGACTACCTTAAAACCGCGCCACTCTTTCCCGTGATTAACAGCAGCATCCGTGGCATAAGCAATGATTTCATTTGCCCACTTTGTAAGGTCAGACAGTTTAGAAAGAACTTCTTCAATTTCGGAGTCCGGAAGTAGGGGTGGCAGTTTAAACTCCATCTGTGCTAATTTCAGCTTTTCTTCAGCCCTTGCACGGCATTTAACAGCCGCTCGGCAGAAAGTACACCACTCACCGGTCAGATATTCACCTTCACCGTCATAGGCCTTTTTCGCCTTTGGTTTCAGTTCATTTTCTGCCCAGTCCTTTAATTCCTTTACCGGGATTGTCCATGTGCTGACATTTTCCCTGCGGGGTTGGAAGATGGTCATGGAAACCTCCTCGATATCGTACAAGCTATCGTAGATTTCCAAAGCACCAAGGGCATACAATTTCATCTGCGGATTATCTACCGCATCTACCAACACACCCATGCCATACTTAAAATCGATAATGTGAAGCTTTTTGTCACCAATGATGATGCAGTCACCAGTTCCGAACCCCTGGGGTACATAGCAAGAAAAATCAAGACGTTGTTCAATAAGTATTAATGGGTCCGTACAGCTTTGCCTTGCCAGTTCAAGCTGCTCCATTACAAAGTCCACATAAGCATCGCTGTGTTCTTCCATCTCATCCGTGTTATAAGCCGAGTGAAGTGCTTTTTTAAGTTTATGTTCACAGAGGGCATGGGCGGCGGTACCTTCAGCGGCTGCATTGGATTCACTATTTTCAAATTCCAGTTCCAATCTCGCAGACGGAAGGCAATTAAGCCATCTATGGGACCCCGATGCTGAAAGTACTGCGTGATCACCCATTACCTAGTACCTCCGCATCTTTCAACATATCTGCATAATGTTTTGGGTCAACTTCGCTTAATTTAGAGCCACCGTACTTTTTGATGATTTCTCTCACTTGAGAAGTAAGACCGGCTTGACTCTTTTCAGCGAGTTTTGCTCTGACTTCCTCCAGAGTGATCTCCTTTTTCTTTGGCGCAGGTTTTTTTACAGGTGTAGTCGGTTCTTTTGCTTCGACAGGTTCATTGCCCGCCATTGCATCGGCAACCGCTTGTATGCTGTCTGCCAAAGAACGCATATCAGAAACCACATCAAGAAGTAGTTTGATTTTGCTCATGGTTTAATCCTCCCTCCTTAATCTCACTAATGGCGAGTTCCTTTACGGTGTCACCCGGGACAAGGATAGTCAGTTTCTGCTTATCACCAAGTAAGAAACGTAGGAAACGCTCCCTTATAGTGACATTACGACAGGAGACAATCCCGCCAGACTGTGGAGTTTTTGAAACACTGATTTTCAAGTTGTGTTTCATGTTCTTCACCTCTTTCTTGAGAGCGTTTATGTACTGCCCTCTATCTATTAGCCGTGGCAAGAGGGAAAAGTTGAGGATTCTGGAAAAACTTTTTTGAAATTCTTCTTGGCTGTATCTAAACGGTGTGAAATGGCACTTTTACTAACACCCTCACGCTCTGCATACTCAGTCATTGACATGCCATCAAGATATACAGCAATAAAAGGTTCTGAATGTTTTGGCTTGAGAATGGAACGAATAATCTCACAGTAATATTCATAATCTTCCTTTTTAATTCGTGCCACTTCATGGGTATTATCGGGGAGATAGTCCATATGATCCGTTGCATCCTCGGATTCGTCGTCCTTACGGAATGGTTTTTTTGGCATCCCTCTATGTCTGTCAAATTTATGCCAGTTATTGTAGTCAGGCTTGTTAAAACGCTCGTCCATAATCTCTTGTGGTGAACGTCGAGTCACAGTTTCCTTATCTTCGGCACAGGACAGCCTGTCCTCATAGTCCATATCAATCATTACAGTGCAGTCCTCGTCTGGTATCTCCAAATAGGTAGGTTTGTTGTCGTACATAATTCTAATTTTCATTTTGCATCCTTTCCGCCGGACTGCATTGGCGGCAAAGGATACAAAAATAGGTCTGTGCCTCGAAGTACACAGACCCTTTGTCCTGAAAATGAGCGCAACAAGGTAAGGTACTTCTATTGCAACGCATAACAATCCTAAACGGACTGAAACGTTGCAATATGTATCCTTTGCCCTTATTGCAAATCAGGCATTTGATATTTTTTTGTAGACGAGGAATGGTCTAATTCTTGCTAACTACGAAGGACCTTTCCTTCATCTATCATTATTGTAGGTGAGAATTGGACAGCCTTGGCGGACACCTCATGCCCGTTAATTTCAGGCTCAAAATGACGCTTTTCCCAACAAAAACACCTAAAAACAACAATAAAAAAAGCCATACACAAACCCTTAAAAGGATTCATGTATGGCTTACTTAGTTAATAACTAAAAAGCGGACATCCTGTGTCCGCTTTTTCAAAAATATTATTGAATTTTATAATGGCTCTGCGCCATGTTCCTGTAAAAACGTTCTAATCTCATCCATCGATTTTGCATATAGGTGAGTCAATGCAAAGTTATACCAAATATGACTATTGTTATTGAAGTTCAATGAAAATGGTGAGTTGCGAATTATATGACTGCTAATATTTGGCGGTAGATGAAGTCCAAGGCAAATCAATACTATGGAATTAATAGATCCCGGTTCCTCACCATTAACGATTCGTCTTATGGTACGCTCGTTGACCAATATTTTCTCTGCTAATTCTTTATAAGTTACTTTTTTCCACTCACGTACTATTTTGAGAGAGCTGGTATAGCTATTTGGCAATTCATTATAGATTCGCATTTCTTCCGCTATTGTTTCGGCTAGTAATTGGGCCTTCTTTTCTGGAGCCGCATACTCAAAACCATTACAATACTTTATATCAAAATCTATATTTGATGTCTTATCACGGTTGAGGAAACATTCAGTATAGTATCTTTCCCTACACCCAGATTTGACTGATAACTCGAAAACCAAGCAGCACTCTTCCATATGGGTTCGTGCGTAGTCTGTAAGTACCGTTTGTCCGAATATATCCTGTGTTAAATATTTCGGATGATTTAGCACAAAGTGGGAATCCACATATATATAACTTCCATCCCTAACTAAAGCGGACATTTCTGGATTGGTTATGCTTTGGATAGCAGCATCCTCTGCACCTATAGAAAAGGTCTGATTTCTTTCAAGCGCACCCTTCTTAAATCTATGCGGCTTGACGTAGCGACCATCTATATAAGTAAAAGTTCCGATTGCTTCCTCATATCCAGCATCAATCATTCGGATTTTAGCTGCTGCCCGAGATACGCTGAAGAACGTTGCTAAGGCGTCAATAACTGGTTCCATTACATCTATAAGTTCAGATGTTCCCAGTTCTGAACTGAATTGCTTAATAAATTTGAACGCTTGGGTTTTAAACATGGCA
Source organism: Rummeliibacillus sp. TYF005 (assembly GCF_003844195.1). Taxonomy (NCBI): domain Bacteria; kingdom Bacillati; phylum Bacillota; class Bacilli; order Caryophanales; family Caryophanaceae; genus Rummeliibacillus; species Rummeliibacillus sp. TYF005. The sequence continues at coordinate 9,608 of NZ_ML122573.1, read as the reverse complement.
AGTGGCATTTGTATCTTTGGAGCGAGGGCATTCGCCTGCCATTCCATCCAGTCAGTTGCATCTCTGGTATTGTCTTTTATACCCCCAACTACCTGACACTTGATTCGTGTGGCACTACTATTATATAACCGCTCCAATTCAAATGCTTTTCTATGTTGGTCCCAATGAACACACTCATGCACAATAGTATTATTGACTGATCCCAGATTACGAAGGAAGTAAGCTTTAGGGTCCACGATTATTGTACGGCCACTCACACGGGTCTGTACCATTTCATCGCTATCTTCATCATAAAACTCTGCATCACAGTCGTGAAAGTATATCTGCCCAAAAACAGTGAAATCCTTTGTAATCTCTCTCATTTCTACTGTAAGACCCATTTTTTCTGCCAACACTTGTGGCTCAACTGCCATTGGGTTTTTTAATGCTTCAGGATAATGTCTTCTAAGGAAGTCTGTGGCAACAGATTCTAGTTGTTCCTTATGAATGATAGGGACAAGGGAGTCTGACATAGGTTTCGGCTGCTTATTTTTGCTAGTATACTCAGTTATACTAGAGATTGAAAAATCATCCAAATTGCAATCTAAATCTCCTGAGCATTCCAGCATAAACCATTGCCGACAATTTTCTGATTCATCATAACGATGATTTGATTCACGGACTTCGAATTCAGCTTCAACAGCAACATCAAATTCTATTTTCATGTCCGGTAAGTCATTAACAGATACGAACTTTACTTCTATATCTGATAACTCAATGCCGCCGATGTTTTGAACTCTGTATAGCCGTAAGTCTAAGCGATCATAGTTTTCTTCGGTGAAATCCTGTATGACAGCAAACATTTTATTATAGAATCTTTCTGCCACATATTCTTTAAATGAACGATTACCTGCCATACTCCCCCACATCCCCTTTATAAATGAAGTAAGCCTATATCCATTTTTTCATTTGCTAAATAGTGCGAGTATATCAATTCTGCGGGCAACTGTCTTATTTGTATATTCTGTAACCCAAGAGCATCTAACATTTCTATATTGACGTATCCCTTATTAATAATGCTATGTTGTTCGGTTGGCATCAAAAAGCAATTTTTAACATCTTGAATTCCATGATCATTAACAAAATTTTTATATGCCAACTGATATAGGTACTGCTTTGTAATATCACCAATTCCAGGTTGTCCCCGTAGTTCTTTTCCATGCTCAAGTTGAATATTATATACGTATCCATAACATAGTATTTTTTCTGATATGCTTCATATAAATCAATTGCCTTACCAGACTGAATTCCTTGGCTTTATTCTTTATGGGAAGCATACATTTAATTTCTTTTCCAATTATCAATAAAGATTTCTACTTTTTGTTTTTCTGATAATTTTCTTGTCATTCCGTAAAAGCCTTTTAGGTATTTCCACTTAAAATTATTCCCGTAGTTCAGTTAATGTAACATTCATTTTCTTTGCAATACACTTTGCTTCTTCTTTATTTATAATCATTATTAGATTTATACTTATATCTCTGCTTAATGCAATTTTATTAGATAAGACTATTCACTATTGTAGTCTGTTAATGACCAAACCATTCATGTTAATGGTGTAGAGCTGACGTTATCATAATTCAACCAGTAAGATTAGTTAATCTTGATGCATTTTAAATTCCATTAAATAAGTTAACGTATGATGTGGTTAGAGGTTTTTTCTGGTTGACCTATTTTTTAAGTACTATTCTTGAAGTAGCCGGGATTAAAGAACTGTTAATTAACAATAAGTTGACCTGTCAAAGGGGTAGAATGTTGAGTAAAGCGCTTTTGTCCTAAAGGTCAGTTCAATAAAGAAAAAAGGTCTCTCTTTTGAGAGAAGAATACGCTTCTGTGTCGAAAGCAAACAACTTTTTCCACAATTTTTATACTTTATTTTTAGTGAACAGCATAAACATTCTATAGAACAAAATCACTTCTATAGGAGGTTTCCATGGATCAAAAGGATCAAAGTCGTCAATTAGACCAAATAAAGCAAATGCAACAAATGTTTAGAGCGAATATGAAAACTCATCCTTATCCCATGTACCCTAACTATGGGAAAATAACACGTTACGAAGAAATTCCGATAAGTTTACCTGAACAGCGCCAGCTACGCCATCCCGGAGTGGAAAAATTTATGGTACCACTTCCAATTATCGAAAACCCGAACTATAAAGGGAGTGGGAAGTTAACAGGAAAAGTAGCACTTATTACAGGGGGTGACAGTGGTATTGGTGCAGCAGTAGCAATTGCGTTTGCTAAAGAAGGAGCAAATGTTGCCATTTCATACTTAGATGAACATGAGGATGCAAATAGAACAAAAACGAGGATTGAACAACTCGGACAACGTTGTTTACTACTACCTGGCGACTTGCGAGACAAACAACAGTGTATCTCCATTGTAGAACAAACAGTAAATACGTTTGGACGTCTCGATATTCTTTGTAACCACGTTGGTATCCAATTCCAACAACTAAGTCTGCTTGACATTACAGATGAACAATTCGATGACACCTTCAAAGTTAATATATACTCTCATTTTTACACAACAAGAGCAGCGCTTCCTTATTTAAAACCAGGCAGTTCAATCATTGGCACTTCTTCAGTGGTGACGTATGTAGGTGAGCAGCAAATGATTGATTATACTGCCACAAAAGGCGCAATAGTTGGTTGGACACGTGCCTTAGCTAAAAATGTCGTAAAACAAGGGATCCGAGTTAATGCCGTCGCCCCCGGCCGAATTTGGACTCCACTTATTTCAGCAAGTTTCTCGTCAGACCAAGTCGCCGTATATGGAGCATTTAATCCAATGGAACGAGTTGCCCATCCATTTGAACTCGCACCAACCTATGTCTATCTTGCTTCTGATGATTCTCGTTTTGTTACTGGTCAAGTTCTTCATGTTGACGGGGGCGAATCCACTCATTCCTAATGGAAGGAGGTTTCCATTTTGAGATATGAATTTAATCCAGAAGTAAAGCTATTGCTAGTAAACCATTCCAATGAAAAAGTAAAGATGGTCTATATGGAAGATTCCTGGCCAATGTCTAAAATCGCACTTAGACCACCATACTATTGCTACCCAAGTTACGAGCTGAATTATCCAATAATCTAAATAATAACAGACAAAAAGACTTCTATACACAGTGTGGAAGTCATTCAATTTTTTCTTAGGGTTCGCAATTATGCTAACCTTCAATTTATCTATTTAGACTAATCAGGAAATAGGATAACGGTTTTAAAACGACTTTTTACAGTCGTCCTCACGATTATTAAACATTTTGATAACCATGACTTGCTTATCCAAGGTCATTTAGTGTGTGGGTCAATATAAGGTGGACCCCTTCGTCAAGACACTGCAAAGAGGTCTCCAATTAATCTAAAACTATGGGGGTGGCAAATTTCTTGCATTAATGACCCTTTAAATCAAGGAGGCAAATTATGATTCTCTCTAAATTTGTAGACGAACTGCCCATTCCACCTATTTTAAAACCTCGATGGAAAGATCAGTTTTATACTTACTACGAAGTAAATATGACTGAATTCAGTCAATCACTTCATAGTCAGTTAAATAACTCAACTGTTTGGGGGTACGAAAATGGATATCCAGGACCTACAATTGAAGTCGAAAGTGGAGAAAAAGTGTTTATTAAATGGATTAACAATCTTCCTGATAAGCATCTTTTTCCAATCGATTATACGGTTCATGGTGCCCATCGGGACGTGCCTGATGTAAGAACAGTCGTACACGTACACGGTGCTTGTGTTGAATGGGAAAGCGATGGCTACCCAGAGGCTTGGTTTACAAAGGGATTCAAACAAGTGGGGCCTTATTTTAGAAAGCAAATATATCGATATGATAATTGTAATCATGCCTGCACTTTATGGTATCATGACCATACGATTGGTATTACGAGGCTAAATATTTATGCAGGTTTGGCAGGATTTTATCTTATCAGAGATCATCGGGAACGTTCATTGAATTTACCGAGTGGGAAATATGAGGTTCCTCTTATGATACAAGACAAGACATTTAATAAGGATGGTTCTCTTTACTACCCGAAGCAACCAGAAAAACCGATTCCTGAATTAGAAACGTCTATTATTCCTGAATTTATTGGGGATACGATTCTAGTAAATGGTAAAGTATGGCCTTATTTAGAAGTGGAACCACGTAAATACCGCTTTAGGCTTTTAAACGCATCCAACACTCGTTTCTATAGGATTAAGCTTAATTCGGGACAACTTATGTATCAAATTGCGACTGATGGAGGGTTACTGGAATATCCAGTTGGTATCAGGGAAATCATGTTAGCCCCTGCAGAAAGGGCAGATGTGATCATTGATTTTACCAATTTAGAAGGGAAGAATATTATCATGACAAATGATGCCCCCGCTCCTTTTCCAGGGGGTGACCAACCGGATCCATTAACGGTTGGTCAAGTGATGCAATTTAGAGTAACTCTTCCTTTATCAAGTGTTGACACTAGTACAATTCCGGCTTATATGGTACCTGTTCCAAAAATAAAGGAACAGTCAGTTACGAGGATAAGATACCTAACATTAAATGATAATATGGATCAGTACGGTCGTGAATGGATGCTATTGGACAATAAACCATGGGAGGCACCAATATCAGAAAACCCAAAATTAGGGACAACCGAAATATGGTACCTCATCAACGTAACTGATGATTCACACCCAATTCATCTTCACTTAATTGATTTTCAAATACTTGACCGAAGAAATTTCGATGTTGATAAGTTTAACAAGGAGAAAGTTATCGAATATACAGGTCCGGCAATGCCACCGGAACCACAAGAACGAGGATGGAAAGATACCGTTCGAGCTAATCCGAAGCAAGTTACTCGAATAATCATGGAGTTCGGACCATTTACCGGGTTATATATATGGCACTGTCATATTTTGGAGCACGAGGATTATGAGATGATGAGACCATATATTGTTATCCGATAATAAGCAGTAACCTGTCAAAATTAACTTGAATCACCGGGACGTTTCTTAATGTATCCAATATGTTTCCTCCAAGAATAAAAATAAGGGCTTCCTGACATGAACATTCTCGACAAAATTCCCGAGAGAAGGCTGCAATGTCAGAAAACCCTTTATTTCTCAGTGCTTTGAATAGTCCTATTTCTCCACCCTTGACATCAAGACAACACACTCCACATGCGCAGTATGCGGGAACATATCAACTGGTTGTACTTCCTGTGTTTTATAACCGCCATCTTCAAGAATGCGTAAATCACGAGCCAATGTGGATGGGTTACATGATACATATACAATACGTTTTGGACGTTGTTCTAAAATGGTACTTAGTAGAGCTTCATCGCAACCTTTTCTTGGAGGGTCTACCATTAAGACATCTGCTGTTTTACCTTCTTTATACCAACGTGGAATCACTTCTTCTGCTGGACCTGCCTCAAAGTAAGTGTTGTCTAAGCCGTTAAGTTTGGCATTACGTTTGGCATCTTTAATTGCTTGTGGAACGATTTCTACACCCATGACGTATTTTGCTTTTTTCGCCATAAATAATGAGATAGTACCAATCCCACAATAAGCATCGATAACCGTTTCTTTCCCTGTTAACTGAGCATAATCAAGCGCCTGTTTGTACAATACTTCTGTTTGAATAGGATTGACTTGATAGAATGATCGTGCAGAAATTTCAAATCGTACATCGCCGATATGATCTTCAATTGTATCTTGTCCCCAAAGGTTAATGGTTTCATTGCCAAAGATAACGTTTGTAGTTTCTGAGTTAATATTTTGCATGATGGATTGAACATTTGGTACTAGCTTACGTATAAGTGCAATCGCTTCATTCGCTTGTGGGAATTTACGCTTTTTCGTAACAAGTACGACCATCACTTCATCTGTCGCAAATGCCTTACGAACAACTACATGACGAAGCATCCCTTGTTTTGTCTCTTCGTTATATGGTTTGATACCAAGTTTCCAAAGTTGTGGTTTTAGTCCTTCTAAAATAGCATCTGCTTCAGGAGTTTGAATCAGGCAACGATCCGTATCAACAATCGCATGAGATTTTGTTTTATAAAATCCTGCAATTGGTACATCTCCATTTGACCCAAATGGAATTTGAGCTTTGTTACGGTAATTCAATGGATTGTCCATCCCTTTCACCGGATGAACAGGTACATCGATTTTCCCTATTCTCGTCATCACATTACGGACCATCTTTTCTTTCCATTTCAATTGTCCTTCGTATGAAAGGTGTTGTAATTGGCAACCTCCACATTGCGCATAGACACCGCATTCTGGTTCAACTCGATCAGGTGAAGGCACTTCAATCTTCACAATTTTGGCGAAACCATAATTTTTTAATGTTTTTAAGACATGAACTTCTGCCTGCTCGTCAGGAAGTCCCCCTTGTATAAAGAGCGGATATCCGTCTACTTTTGCGACACCCGCGCCGTCATGTGTTAAATCTTCTATATAAACCGATAATCGATCATTTTTCTTTACTGGTGCTGTCATTCGTGCATCCTCCGTTTCAGTCCTTCTATTGTATCATGACCTACGCAAAGAAAAAATCCAAGAGACATTAATTGCCCTTGGATTTTGGTTAAATGATTTATCTCCCACTACAGCAGTAGTAATAGCACGATTAGTTCAACTAACCTTCAGTGAAAGTTCTCTTTATTCGTCCCTAGTAACTGCCCCATCTTTGAAAGCAACGTAAAAGCCAATGACAATTGCGACAATAACAACGATAAAAGGTGCATAGAAAATTATAAAGTTTCCCATTTGGCTTTTCCTCCTTTAAGCATGATGGTCTTCTTTCCCTCGAACATAATCTTTATCAAACAGAAACAGTTTAAATACTAAATATAGAGATGGTATTAACAATAATAATCCCAACACAAATGCAATTACCAAAGAGATAGCCATCGTTTCATTTGTAAATGAATCATAAATCGTTAGGTGCGGATACAAAAGGTATGGATAATGTGAAATGCCATAACCGAAGAATGCAAATGCAAATTGACCGATTAACAGCCATACTGCAACACCATAATGACGTCTCATCAAAAGAATAATAATGGTAATAACGAACATTACAGCTGAGATTCCAAATAAGTACCAAAAGTCAATCATTCTGTCGAAATGAATGACATTATGTTTCCGCAGCTCTACCATAATCCCGATAACAGAAATGGCTAATGGTATTGACCAAATAAGTGCATACTTTCGTAATAAGTTGGTTGCTTCTCGATCTCCTGCCTTATTTGCATACCATGTAAGAAACGTTGCTGAAATATAAAGAACTGCTGCCAACGCTAACAAAACGATACTCCATGTAAGAGAACTAGTGAATAATGCAGCATAATCGAGCACTGGATTATCGTCAATAATAGTGATAAATCCACCTTCAGAAATTGCTAATACAACGGACAATGCCGCTGGTATTAATAAACCTGCCAAACCGTACATAAATGAATATCCTTTATGTCCCCTTGATCCATACGATTCAAATGCATAGTAACTTCCCCGAATCGCAAGTAAACCAAGTGCGATACTGACTGGAACCAATAAAGTCGTACCATAGAAATAAGCAGTTCTCGGGAAGAATCCTACAATACCTACAAAGAAAAAGACTAAAAACACATTAGTAATTTCCCAAACAGGTGATAAATAACGCTGGATAATAACTGTTAAAATACGTTTTTTTCCAACTAACAAGCTATATGCGTTAAAAAACCCTGCTCCAAAATCTATGGAAGCAATTATCAAATAGCCAAATAAAAACAACCATAATACAGAAACGCCTAGCACTTCTAAACTCATGAAATACCACCGCCCTTTTCAGCATGACGATCAGCGATTTCTCGTTCAATTGGATTTCTTTTGAACATTCGCCGAAGTACTACAACACTACCGATTCCTAGTATTAAGTAAATCAAACAGAATAGAAGTAACATTAAATCTACGTGCTGACTTGATGTTGCTGCCTCTGCTACCTTCATATAGCGAACTAAAATCCATGGCTGACGTCCAACTTCAGCTAACCACCAGCCTGCTTCTATCGCAATCATGGATAATGGCCCACCAGCAACAATCACCCACCTGAACCACTTGCTGTGTATAAATCGCCATCTTCGCAACTTTCCAATAACATAAATAGCCGATACACCAACCATAAAGAAGCCAATTGTGACCATTAAGTCAAATAAGAAATGAATATATAGTGGTGGGGTTTCATCCTCAGGGAATTCGTTTAATCCAGTTACTTCTGCAAACGGATTATTATGCGCTAAAAGACTCAATGCATATGGAATACGAATCGCATATTTAACATCTTCACCATCTCGGATACCGAAGACTAAAAGGGATGCGCCCTTTTCCGTTTCAAAATGCCACTCTGCAGCCGCTAATTTCTCTGGTTGATACGCTACTAAATACTTTGCAGAAAAATCACCAACAACTGCTGTACCGATTGAAAATACTAACCCAAGTTTCATAAATAAGTACAAAGACTTTTTATAATATATATGTTTAGAGCCTTTTAACATTCTAAAAGCAGCAATGGCAGCTAGTACAAATGCCGATGTCATATAAGCCGTTAATAAAACATGCCCAACCTTTGTAGGCATTGCTGGGTTAAACATTGCAACAATCGGTTGAATATTGACGATCTGTCCATCAACTACTTCAAATCCTCGTGGCGCATTCATAAACGCATTCACCATTGTGATAAAAACAGCAGACATGGAAGCACCGACCGCAACAGGGATTAACAATAAAAAATGTTTCTTTTGGTTTTCAAAGCGATCCCATGTATATAAGTAAATCCCTAAAAAGATAGCTTCAAAAAAGAATGCAAATGTTTCCATAAACAGTGGCAATGCAATAACATTACCCGCAAGCTGCATAAAGTTTGGCCATAGAAGGGAAAGTTGCAAACCAATTGCTGTACCAGTTACTACGCCAACTGCTACAGTGATTACAAATCCTCTAGCTATTCGTCTAGCGAGTAAAATATAATGCTCATCATTCTTTTTTATACCGATCCATTGAGCAATCATTATCATAAGCGGAACACCAACACCAATGGTTGCGTAAATAATATGAAATGTTAGCGTCAATTCTGTTAATAGTCGGCTAAAAAATACCGCATTATCATTAACCATTTTTCAAACCTCCTTAATGTCCAATAACTCTTCCTAAAATGGATATCAACATGATGATTGCAACTATAAAACTAGTCCAAATCAACACTCTTTCTTGCTTTTTATACACACCATTCTCTCCTTTGTTAATTCACATAGTACATAGTCAGTTCATCTCCTATTTCGAAAAAATAAAAAACTACCTTTTTGTTCCATGACTAAATTACACTTCAAATGTTTAAACAAAAATAACCTTAACGTGGTAGTATTCTTACTTATTTTTATATAGAATGCCGTAGCAAAATTACACATAGTAGTAATATGTGCAATGCTTTGATAGATAATGCATATAATTGTTAAATACATAATCATTTCATCTATGATGGTATAAAAAAATACTTCATAAAAAAGGCTCTTTGTAAATAGTTGGGGTGGGGA
>NZ_ML122572.1:0-45657 GCF_003844195.1 Rummeliibacillus sp. TYF005 | reverse complement strand
TTATGATTGACATTTCACCCCTGGGCTTTATACAAGGGAAGCCAGGAAGTTATTTCCTGGCCTCTCTATCTAATCCCCTTTTATTTTCGTTTAATAGTTGGCACATACAGCATTTCATCCTGTGTAGGTGTATAATCCACTCTATCGTTCACGCCAGTATAGATTTTCTCTTGGTAAAGGTGTATATGTGGTACATCCTCTGCAACAATTGATTCGATTTCTTGTAGCTGTTTTGTGCGACTTTCAGCATCCATATTGGAAGCAGATTCTTCTAATAACTTTTCAATTTTGTTATTCTTATAATCTGTTTCTCCGATATTTCTTTCAGCTCTATACCAATCTACTGCATATGCACCATCAAACATTGAATTACCTAAACCTAGCAAGTATGCATCCTTATTCTTTTTAGCTGTTCGCATTTCAACAAACTTGCTCCATTCCATAAAGTCAATCTTTACTTTAATATTCACCTTTGATAGCATACCAGCAATCATTTCTGTCACTTCGGCATCTTGTAAATAACGTCCTTTAGGAGAATGTAACGTCATTTCAAATCCTTTTTCGTATCCAGCTTCTTTAAGTAATGCTTTTGCTTTATCAATATCAAAATGATATTGGTCATATAAATCTGGATTTGCCCCAAAGTTGCCAGGCCCCACTTTTGTCAATGTAGGAATGCCCCCGCCTTTAAGAGCATTTTCTGCTAATGATTTATCATCGATCGCATAGTCGATAGCTTGTCGGACACGTACATCTGATGTTGGATAACCTTTTGTAGCCCGTAGTATCAACATAATAGTTCGGTTTGAAATTTCCTGTTTCAAAGATGTTCCATCATTATCTTCAACACGTTTCCAATCACTTGGAGGAATATTCGTTGCGATATCTACCCCTCCCGTTAGTAATTCAGACACGCGTGTTGAATTCTCAGGAATAACACGGAAAGTCACTTTATCCCATGTATCTACTTTTCCTTTAAAATAATCTTTAAATGGTTCAAATACTACCTTTTCATCACGTACCCATTCTTTAAATTTATAAGGTCCTGTTCCAATTGGATGTTCTAAAAAGTAGTCAAATCCTTTTTCTTTAATATATTTACTTGGCAATATCCCTGAACCTAGACGTGATAGTCTGTGGAGAAGCGAGGGTTCAGCTTTATAAGTAATTATTTTAAAGTTTAAATCATCAATAATTTGTACTTCTTTTATCTGTTTATAATTAGGGTATTCTTTTAAGGTCTCGTCTTTAGCAACACGCTCTAATGTGTACTTAACATCTTCTGAAGTTAATGGATCTCCATTGTGGAATTTAACACCCTCTTTTAACTTTGCTTCTAACGTAGTGTCATTTACTATCTTATAAGTTTCTACTAAGTCTGGTTTTATCTCATTGTTTTCATCTCGTTTAAACAAATAGTCGAACATATTTTGATGAACCGATTCAGTAGATGTATTGTTATGATTGTGAATATCAAAAGAAATAATATCTGAACCAATTGCGATTACTAAACTCTTATCCTTCTTATCCCCAGAACTACTATTTGAATTACCACAAGCTACTAGAAACGTCGAAACAACTATAGCGAAGATCGCAACAAATATAAGACTTTTCCTTTTGCCCATATAAGCACCCCTTTTTGTTTTGTTGCTTATTATATGCAAAATGTGTATTTAATATTTTCTAATTTTTTTAGATTTAGTATTTCTAAATCTATTAATAAAAATTAGTTTTGATCTTTTATTCAAACTTTTGAAACGAATAATGTCATATACTCTTTTGTTTTAAACTTTTAATATTGCGCATAGACTGATACATCCAATCAAAAAAGGAGTTTACAATTGCCAAAAATTCAAGCTGTTAGTACCTATTCTCCTCCTCATTTGCTTACGCAAGACATTGCCGAGAAATTTATTGGAGAACTATTTACAGGAAAGATGAATAAGCTTGAACGTTATTTGAAAGTATTTAAGAATGCTGAAATTCATAATCGTCAACTCGCCATGCCAATAGAATGGTATCAAACCAATCATACTTTCTCAGAAAAAAATGATTTATACATCGAATTGGCAACAGAGTATGGTGTAAAAGTCATTCAAGATTGTTTGGCACAAGTACCTAGTGTAGATGTCGAGGATATAGATGCTATAATTTTTGTCTCAACTACTGGTATTTCAACACCGAGTATTGAAGCAAGATTGATCAATCAGTTATCCTTCTCAGATAGCGTTGTTCGGATACCGATATGGGGGCTTGGGTGTGGTGGTGGAGCAGCGGGCATTAGTCGCGCAAATGACTATTGTTTAGCACACCCAGATTCATTGGTATTAGTTATTTGTTTGGAACTTTGTAGTCTCACTTTTCAACCAGAGGATTTAAATAAGAGTAACTTTATAGGTACTTCTCTTTTTGGTGATGGAGTCGCATGTGTTTTAGTTAGTGGGGACCAAGTAAAAAAATCCACAAATAAAATTTTACCTAGTATTAAAGGAACCGCATCAAAATTACTGCCAAATTCTGAAGATGTTATGGGTTGGCGCATCGAGGACAACGGGTTGCATGTAATATTCGCAAAAAGTATTCCAAGTATAATCGAAAAATGGTTTGCTCCATTTGTAGAAAGCTTTCTCACAAAAAATAAACATTCAATAGATGAAATTTCTCAATTTATCGCACATCCAGGTGGAAAAAAAGTTCTCGCAGCATACGAAACTGCTTTAGAACTTCCAAAAGAACTGCTTGCACCAAGTTCAATTGTTTTAAAACGTCATGGCAATATGTCTTCCCCAACAGTACTTTATGTATTGAAATACGTGATGGATCAACAACCAAACTACGGTGAAATTGGGATCATGGCTTCACTGGGACCAGGATTCAGTGGTGAACTGGTTTTACTTGAATGGGAGTGATGAAATGTTATTTGTAATTGTATTCACATTAATTTGTATCCAAAGATTAGTAGAGTTGCGAATTGCTAAAAGAAACGAACAGTATATGAAACAACGAGGAGCAATTGAATTTGGCCAATCTCATTATCCATTTATCGTTGCACTACATATTTTATTTCTCTGCAGTCTTCTACTAGAATATCTTGTAAAAAGCCCATCACTTAACGTCCTTTGGGTCTTGCTTCTAACGTTATTCTTCCTTCTACAAATTAGTCGTATTTGGGTGATTAAATCTTTAGGACATTTTTGGAATACTAAAATTATTGTTTTACCAAATGCCAACTTAGTAAAAAAAGGACCTTATAAATGGATCTCGCATCCTAATTATGTCATTGTTGCTTTAGAAATTTTAGTTATTCCATTAATCTTCCAAGCATACTTCACTGCAGTTATTTTTACGATATTGAATATGGTGATGATGCTAGTTCGTATCCCTGCTGAAGAAGCAGCATTAAAGAGCATTGATCATGAAGAGGGAAATTTGGAACATTTATAAAGGGATACATCAAATGTAAATTCTATGCCTTACATTCAATACAACGCAAAAAACTAGGGGTCATTATAAATCCCCTAGTTTTTTTATATTTGAACCTTATTTAATTTAATTTTTTCCTTTATTTTTTTCTTCCCAGAAATCAGCATTTTTAATACCGAGCTTTTCAGGATTAAATTGTGGATCTTTTCCGTCTTTTTTCTGTTGTTCATAGTCTTTAAGAGCAATGAGGGTTGGTTTGACTAAAAATACTAAAGAAATTACATTCACCCAAACCATTATTCCTAGACCAATATCGCCTAAAGTCCATGCTGATTTTGAAGTCCTTACCGCACCAAAATATGTTGCGATAATGATCAATAATTGGACAACTCGAATTGCAATTTTTTGCTTTTTCCCATCAAAGATGAAGGCAACGTTTGTTTCTGCAATATAATAATATGCCATTGTTGTTGTGAAGGCAAAGAAGAATAATGCTATTGCAACAAATGCTGCACCAAATCCTCCTATTGGAAACGCCGCATCTACAGCTGCTTGCGTATAAGCTGTTCCTGCATCTATTCCTGGAATATTTTCAACAATAAATTTACCCGCACCATCATCAAGTTGAACATTAAACATTCCTGTAAACAAAATCATTAAGGCTGTTGCTGTACAAACTAAAAATGTATCTAAGTATACAGACGCTGCTTGCACTAGACCTTGTTTAACAGGATGTGATACTTCTGCAGCTGCAGCAGAGTGAGGACCAGTCCCTTGACCAGCCTCATTTGCATAAATCCCACGTTTAACACCCCATGCAATCGCTGCCCCTAACATACCACTAAACATTTGTTCAGCGCCAAATGCACTACGGAATATTAACGCAAATATATCTGGTACTTTATCTATATTAATAATGATAATAATAGCTGCTACTAATATATAGCCTATAGCCATAAATGGTACGATAATAGATGCTGCATTAGCAATCCGTTTTACTCCGCCAACAATGATCGTTCCTAAGATTAAGCAAACAAATAAGCCAGATACCCAATGTGGAATATCGAATGCGTTATTCATAGCATCGGCAATTGCGTTAGATTGAACAGTTGGTTGAAGTAGTGTCATCGCTACAAGAGCTGCTACCGCGAAAATCATCCCTAGCCATTTTTTACCCGTGAATTTATGGATATAATAAGCTGGACCACCACGGTATTGACCATTTTTTTCTTCTTTATATATTTGAGCAAGTGTTGACTCCACGTAAGCAGTAGCAGATCCGATAAACGCTGTTACCCACATCCAGAACACAGCTCCTGGACCACCAAAGGCAATTGCTGTAGCAGTACCAGCAATATTCCCGGTACCTATCCTACCAGATAACGCCATAGACATTGCTTGGAATGAAGATACACCCGATTCTGACTTTTCGCCATGAAAAATTTGTCCAAACATATCTTTTAGAAACCTAACTTGTACACCTTTTGTTAAGATGGTAAAAACCAAACCAACTAGTAAAATGCCGTAAATCATCCAAGGTCCCCATAAAACATCATAAATAGAATCAATAATGTTTTTCATCTTGTTGTCTCCCATCATAATAACTTTTTACAACTATTAATACCAAAACATTCGGAAGAATTTAAAAATTCTCTTTAAATATCATTTTAACTTTTACATTACATTTTTTATTTTAATATAAATATATATAGTTATGCATTATTTGTAACCGTTTACATAAGAATGGACACAAAATAGACACAATATGTATTTCCAGAGTGGACATTGTGACATTTTTTTAATAATCTAACCCTTCAAAAATGGCTTTATATAGGTATTTTATGACAATCCTCATTGAAATCGTTCACAAAATACAAAAATTGTCCACTGGTGATGATACAAACAGAAAAAATCAATGCATATCTTTATAATTAAGATGTAAATTAATATTCATTTCATTTAATAAATATACAATAATTTTCAAGACATTTCCTGAATATCTTTTTAAAAAGATATGTTATTAATAATATATTTAAAAAGAAAATGGCTATCATAAGTAAATTATCTACTTATAATAGCCATTCTTCTATTTACTAAATAATATAGCCAATATTACGCAACGCATTATACATAAAGGATTCCATATACTTATAAATATCATCCCGTTCTGGTTCTTGATAAAGATCGTGATAACAAACTATCCATTCCTTGTATTGCATTTCTGATACATTTTGTTGCATCAGCCATTTTTTACTATGGGCTGAGGAAACAACTTTATCATTGCCACCATTCATTAATAATATAGGTATATCTGGAAAATCACCCTGAGTCATAACAATATTCTTCATAAATTGATGCAATTCTCGATACCAGTTCACAGTAATATCAGAATTATAGTAAATATCATCTTTTTCTTCTTTATAAAATTCATAACTACGTGTTAGTTGTTTAACCGTAATGTCATGGTGAATTTTTAAATTTCCTGTTAATTTACTAAGCCCTGTTAAAGCATTTGATAATTTTGATGGTTGGTGTATTAAGTGCATCCACGGAGATGTTAAAATTATTCCAGCACATTCGTATTTATGTTTTCTTTCTATTTGAATAGCGAGAGTTGCTCCTAAACCGTGACCAATTATAAATATTGGTAGATTGTAAGTTAACGCTACCTTCATCATTTGACGAATAAATTTTCCATACTCTCTAAAATCTTCGTCATGCGCTTTTTTTCTTCTACTCTCTTCACCGTGTCCTGGTAAATCACCAGTAATGACATGCATTCCAGACATTCTTAATTTTTCGATTAACCATGCATATCTTCTATGATGCTCATATGCGCTATGTATAAATACTACAACAGCTTTCGCCTGACCTTCAGCTTCCCATTTCCACATATTACTTCTCTCCTCATAAAATCCTATCTCTATTTTAACGTATTCTATTTTTTTCTGTTCCAATTATTATATGAGTTTGTTACGATTATTATAAAAAATCTGAGCTAGAAAAGAGGCGTTTTTTAATGATTTATCCTTTTAAAGATAAAAAGCCATCTATTGACCCATCTGTTTTCATCGGTGACAATGTAGTTATAACCGGAGATGTGACAATAGGTCCAGATTCGTCTATTTTTTATAACACCGTTATTCGAGGAGATGTTTCTCCTACTATTATAGGTCGAAAAGTAAATGTTCAAGATTTATGTTGTTTACATCAAAGCCCTATAGCACCACTTATCCTAGAAGATGAAGTAACAGTTGGACATCAAGTGACTTTGCATAGCTGTCATATTAAAAAAGGCGCACTCATTGGTATGGCTTCTATTGTTTTAGATGGTGCCGAAATCGGAGAAGGGGCTTTTATAGGTGCTGGTAGCCTTGTTACACAAGGAAAGAAGATCCCACCAAATACATTAGCATTTGGCCGACCTGCGAAAGTTATTAGAGAACTTACAGATGAGGATAAAAAAGATATGGATCGTATTCTTAACGAATACTATGAAAAAGGACAATATTATAAATCAGTACAAAATAATCCACTTACACGTTAGCTTTTACTTAATAGAAGATTTTCTTATGAAGGTTCAGATTAGTATTCTGAACCTTCCGTACTTATATGAACTTTTAT
Source organism: Rummeliibacillus sp. TYF005 (assembly GCF_003844195.1). Lineage (NCBI taxonomy): Bacteria > Bacillati > Bacillota > Bacilli > Caryophanales > Caryophanaceae > Rummeliibacillus > Rummeliibacillus sp. TYF005. Next base: position 38,610 of record NZ_ML122572.1, on the reverse strand, counting down.
ATTGGAGATGCTTATATGAAAAAGATCCACTATAGTTGGGTAATATTAGTTATTACTTTCTTTTCTATCATCGTAGCAGGCATAATACGTTCGTCTTCGGGTGTTTTTATAGAACCCTTTGAAGCTGAGTTTGGTTGGAGTAGACCTGTTATATCCTTCGCTTTTGCTGTAGGACTTTTTTTGTATGGTTTTTCAGGGCCTTTTATGGCTGCATTTGTCGAAAGATTCGGATTAAAAAGAACAATGATTGCATCCATGGCACTTTTAACACTAGGCCTTGGCTTAACTTTTGTCATGACAGAGGAATGGCAACTTATTTTAATTTGGGGTGTCATGATTGGAATTGGTTCTGGCTTATTTTTGACCGTATTAAGCACACAAATTGGAAATCGTTGGTTTGTCAAACACCGTGGTCTAGCTGTTGGTATTTTAACTGCTGCTACAGCAACCGGGCAACTTGTATTGCTACCTATTCTCGCAAGGTTAATAGAGCAGTATAGTTGGCACCATGCTATTGCATTAATCTTTGGTCTAAGTACTATTATGCTCTTAATAATAGTACTCTTCATGAAGGATTGGCCCAAACAGCTTGGAATCACAGCATTAGGAGCTGTTAAGGATGAGTTTAAAATCAGTACCAATACTACTTCAAATGAAAACCCTTTTAAAATTGTATGGATCTCTTTAATGGAGGGAAGTAAAAGCAAAGCATTTTGGCTTTTAGCTGGCAGTTTCTTTATTTGTGGTCTTTCAACTACTGGTCTAATTGGTACTCATTTTGTAGGATATTGCATGAGTTATGGTATTCCGATGGTTCTTGCTGCTTCGATGTTAAGTTTTATGGGAATATTCGATCTGGTTGGTACAACTTTATCCGGTTGGCTTAGTGATAAAATTGATAATCGTTGGCTATTATTTTCTTATTATGGGCTTCGGGGCCTTTCCCTATTGTTTTTACCTTTTGCATTAAATAACGGCTCTATTACTCTACTTGTTATTTTCTCAGTTTTCTATGGCCTTGATTGGATTGCAACAGTACCTCCTACTATTGGCCTTGCAAGACGCGAGTTCGGTATGAAGAAAAGTGCTATGATGTACGGTTGGATGGTCGCATTTCATCAAGTTGGTGCAGCAGTTGCTGCTTATGGTGGTGGACTTATCTACAATATCTTTGATTCTTACACATGGGCATTTATACTTTCAGGGGTATTTTGTGCATTAGGCAGTCTGTTTGTTATTTTACTCAAAAAACATGATCCTAAAAATGAAATTATTATGGATTAAACTTTAAACAGTAATTCTGTGTTTATTCAGCCTTCTTTCCTAGGAATCACTCTTCTTCATCTTCTTTTTATTTTGCTTGCTATTCTTACTACCCGTTAATGTCTGTTGAATCTGAAACAGTTTGAATGTTATTTTACGTTCTATCATCCAACATAATAGTATAAATAGTTTTATATACTATTATGTTCCAGTTTCAATATTAAAATCCAGATAGGCATATCAAGTAATATAAGGAGTGAATTTCTCATTTTTAGAAATAAAAAGAATATGTCTTTTCTTTTAGTTAGCTTTTTGTGCATTTTATTTTATCCCATATTTCTACTACTATATCTTCAAAACAAAATTAGTGGTTCATCTTTTATTCTTTTCTTTTTACTTAGCCTAATTATTCTAACAACTGTTCATATTTTAAAAAGGAAAAAAGTATACAAAAGAAAAATCAGCTATGCAGTTTGTATACTTTTTATATTATTTTGTTATGAGCTTCCGCTAATTTTTTATGATGCTACAACACATGTGGCACTTCTTTATCAGCCACCTGAGGAAATTATCGAAGGGACTAATATCTATTTACTTGGTGTGAATAGTGTAGAATTCTCTTTAACAAAAAATAAATTAGATGTTTCGAAAATCTTAGAAAGACAACATGTCAAGCCACTTGCTATCGTTGAAGGTGATAATAAAGATCGCTATGCTAGTAAAAATAGACAACTTTTAAGCTGGCTTCATCTTAAAGAAGACACTACTGAACAAATGAAGAAAAATGTTAGTTACTATTTAAATCAAACTGATCAAAAAACTAATCAAAAAATAGATGCATTTCTAAATAGAGAACGTATTGGTGGAGATAGCGGAGGTTTAGCACTTGTATTATCTGGAAAGGTTAAAAATGGAGATTTGCAAAACGAACACCCTATTGCCATAACTGGATCAATTGACAAAAATGGAGACGTAAAACCAATTGGTGCGTTAAAAGAAAAAATCCAAATCGCTAGTATTTCAGGCATTTCTTATATGATTATTCCAAGCGAAAATAAAAAAGAAGCTATTAAGATACGAAAGGCGATTAATAGTAATATTCAAATTTTTGATGTAGCAACAATTGATGAGGCAATTGATGTTGTTGAAAAGATTAATGAAAAATAAAAAAGTCGATCACTTTTTTGTGAACGACTTTTTTATTTTGTTAAAACTTCACTTTTATTTTGGAGAAACAGCAAATTTAGCTTTTAATGCTGCTGCTTTGTCTGTATTTTCCCAAGGCACATTCAAGTCTGTACGACCAAAGTGACCGTAAGCTGCTGTTTGTTTGTAAATTGGGCGACGTAGGTCAAGCATTTTTATAATTCCTGCTGGACGTAAGTCAAAGAATTCTCGAACTGCTTCTACTAGATCACTCTCTTTAACTTTCCCAGTACCGAAAGTATCGACTGCGATTGATACTGGTTGTGCAACACCGATTGCATATGCAAGTTGTACTTCTGCACGTTCTGCAAGACCTGCGGCAACAATATTTTTCGCAACATAACGAGCTGCATATGCACCAGAACGGTCAACTTTTGTAGCATCTTTCCCAGAGAAAGCACCGCCACCATGACGAGCATATCCACCGTAAGTATCGACGATGATTTTACGACCAGTAAGACCTGCATCACCTTTAGGGCCACCAATTACGAAACGGCCTGTTGGATTGATGAAGTATTTTGTGTTGTCATCTAGAAGTTCTGCCGGTACAACTTTGGCAATAACTTCTGCTTTTAAATCTTTTTTAATTTGGTCTAAAGATACTTCTTCATCGTGTTGAGTAGAAATAACAATTGTGTCTACTCTAACTGGATGGTTATTTTCATCATACTCGATGGTTACTTGTGTTTTACCATCAGGACGTAAGTAATCTAATTGGCCTGATTTACGAACTTCTGTTAAACGACGAGCTAATTTATGTGCCAAGCTAATTGGAAGTGGCATTAACTCAGGTGTTTCGTTGCAAGCATAGCCGAACATTAAACCTTGGTCCCCTGCACCAATTGCTTCAATGTCTGCATCTGTCATAGATCCTTCACGTGCTTCTAATGCTTTGTCAACACCTTGTGCGATATCAGGTGATTGTTCACCTACAGCAACAAGTACTGCTAGGTTTTCTGCATCAAAACCGTATTTACCACGAGTGTAGCCAATTTCCGCTACTGTATCGCGAACAATACCTTTCATATCTACATACGTAGTAGTTGTTAACTCACCTGTTACAAGTACTAGACCTGTTGTAACCGTTGTTTCACATGCTACACGTGCATTTGGATCTTTTGCTAAAACAGCATCCAAAATTGCATCTGAAATTTGGTCACAAATTTTATCTGGGTGTCCTTCTGTTACGCTTTCTGAAGTAAATAATCTTCTGTTTGTCATTTGGTTTCCTCCTATTATCAACGAGATCCTCTCGAAAAAAAGATACGGTACTCATTACCCATGTCCGTTTAAGTTCTAAACGTCAAGCCAGCTATAAGCTGCTTTTTTAACACGAGGATATAGAAAGTGCCATAATATAAATAGAATGCAACAAATCGCATATAATAATGAAACAAATCAGATTTGCTTCTATTTTTTGAAAAAAAAAAACCTTTCACTCATCGAAAATCAATGAGGAAAGGATATGTTTCGTAAGCACCTTTCACTCTTATCGTTCAAGGAATCTTCCTTGCATCAGATTAGCACCAACGCATCACGTGAAAGATAATGCAGGTTGCCGGGCTTCATAGGGCCTGACCCTCCACCAGCTCGGGATAAGAGTATCCGTTCTAATGCATATAGTAAGTGATATTACTATGAAAGTCAAACTTATTTTCTTATAGTAACAAAAAAATCAAAATCATAAAAATAAATCCCTATTAGTATAGACTATTCATTTCAATGTGTTATACTAATTCTCGAGATGAAGAATAGAAACCCTTTTAAAGGGTAATAACATAAAAAGGAAGGTACGAACAAAGATGAATTCAGTAGAAATTGCGAATGAACTGAAGGGTTTATTACAAGGAAATAACATTTCAGAACAAATTTCAGTCCCACAATTAGTGGAAAAAGCAACTTCCCGCGGTGAAGCAATCTTAACAGTAGATGGCGCTGTTCGTGCAGTAACAGGCAAATATACAGGTCGTTCACCTAAAGATAAATTTATGGTAGTCGAAGAATCTTCTAAAGATCAAATTGATTGGGGTAAGATTAACCAACCAATTTCTGCAGAAGTATTTGATTCATTATATAACAAAGTTGTTAACTATTTAAAACAAAAAGAAGAAGTTTTTGTGTTTAAAGGCTTTGCAGGTGCAGACAAAGATTCTCGCTTAGCAATCCGCGTTGTTAATGAATACGCTTGGCATAATCTATTTGCTCACCAACTATTCATCCGTCCTACTGATGAAGAACTAAATGCACATGAAGCTGATTTCACTATTTTATCCGCTCCTACTTTTAAAGCGGACCCAAAAGTTGATGGTACAGCTTCAGAAACTTTCATCATCGTATCTTTAGAAAAACGTATTATTTTAATCGGCGGCACTGAATACGCTGGGGAAATGAAAAAATCTATCTTCGGTATTATGAATTACTTATTACCACAAAACGGAATCCTGCCAATGCATTGTTCTGCAAATGTAGGCGAACAAGGTGACGTTGCTCTATTCTTTGGTTTATCAGGTACTGGTAAAACAACGTTATCAGCTGATGGTAATCGTAAACTAATCGGTGACGATGAACATGGTTGGTCTGATAACGGCGTGTTCAATATTGAAGGTGGTTGCTATGCAAAAACAATCAACCTTTCAGCTGAAAAAGAACCTGAAATTTATAATGCTATCACATTCGGTACAGTGCTTGAAAATGTTATCGTAGATTCCGAAACTCGAATTCCTGACTACGATGATGAGACACTAACACAAAATACTCGTGTTGCATACCCAATCCAAAACATCGAAAATATCGTTGATCCTTCTATTGCAGGTCATCCAAAAACTGTTATTTTCTTAACAGCAGATGCTTTTGGAGTTTTACCTCCTATTAGTAAGTTAACGAAAGAACAGGCAATGTATCACTTCTTATCAGGTTTCACTTCAAAAACACCTGGTACAGAACGTGGTGTTGTAGAACCTGAACCTGTATTTTCAACTTGCTTCGGAGCTCCTTTCTTCCCATTACACGCTACTGTTTATGCAGAAATGTTAGGGAAGAAAATTGATGAACACCAAGTAAATGTATTCTTAGTAAACACTGGTTGGACTGGCGGAAGTTATGGTGAAGGTAGTCGTATGAAACTTTCTTACACTCGTAAAATGGTACGCGATGCTATCGACGGTAAACTTAATGATGTATTTACTGACAAAGACCCTATCTTCGGTCTTGCAATGCCAACTGCAATCGAAGGTGTACCAACAAATCTTTTAAATCCACGTAATGCTTGGGCTAATAAAGAAGCTTATGATAAAAAAGCAACAGAATTAGCTGGTATGTTCCATGAAAACTTTAAAAAATTCGGTGCAGCAGCAGAAGAAATCACTAAAAATGGTGCACCACTCGCTTAACTAAAAATTATTTAAAAACCTATAAGTAAATCCAAAATCGTATGAAAAACGAGCAGTATATTCAACTGCTCGTTTTTTTGTGCATTTTTTATCTGGAGAGACTTTAGCGTTTATGGTGAAATGAATTTATTTTCTCCTGGGATGGGTTTATACGCTCTGGTGGTCCGTTTATCCGCTCCTGTGATTGGTTTATCCGCTCTTGAGATAGTTTTATTCGCTCCTGAGACGGTTTTATCCGCTCCTGTGATCCATTTATCCGCTCGAATTCAAATTTTATCCGCTCTCTAAGCAATTTACGTCATAAAATCTCCCCCACATTTCTGCACAACAAAAAAACATTACAACAAATGTGTAATGTTTTCATTAATCTGTATCATCTGGTACAAATTCGACGATCAATTTAAACTCTTCAAACATATGGACAATTCCTTCAGCTTCATCCTTTGTTACTTGGTTAAAGAAAACTTCTTCTCCATAATTACGGATCTCTATACCCTCTCTCATTTCATCATCATGAAAGAGAATGGAAAACCATTTGAGCTTACCCTCAATATGTGGCTTATTTTTAAAGTAATTTCGTGTATCTTCTTCCAACACAACCAGTTGGATTTTCACAAGTCCTTCACTTCTTGAAACATAACTAATTTGTTCTAATTCTTCGATTGCTTGTTTTTCTTCTTTCCAATTTTGAATTTGAACTTCAGAATAAGGTTCTGTGTAATTGGTCCACAATTCTTCCCAATAAGGATACTTTTCTTCAAACTTCAATTTATTATTTTTTAGCTTTTCAGGGTCCACCCTCGCTTTAATATAGCCCACAATTCGCCACCCCTATGAATGTTGTAACTTCATCCACTGACAGGCATCATCTACAACTCTCCGATTAATATCGCTCGGGAAAAAATGCGTATATTCGGGATAATACCAAGTCTCTACATGTTTATTTAAATTTTTCAAATTTTTTTCTAACAACTGCGCATGTTTGAATCCAACATTCTCATCATGCATTCCATGTATGATTAATACTGAAGCATGTAGGTCTTTTAAATGGACAATTGGTGTACGTTCTTCGTATGCTATTGGATTTGTCCGAGGTGAACCGCCAAATACTCTTTTCATCATTCTTCGCATATCTGTTCTTTCTTCGTACGTATAGGTTACATTTGATACGCCACCCCATGTCACGATTGAAGTAATATCATCGCGCAATATTCCCGTCCATAGCGCCATAATACCACCTCTTGAGAAAGCGAAAAGATGAATACGATCCTTTTTACAAAACTCCTTTAAAACCTCCACTGCATTAACTGCATCTAATCGGTCTTTACCACCGAATTCATCTCGTCCTTCACCACCACGTGTTCCTCTGTAGTATGGTGCAAATACAGTGAAACCATGTGAAGCAAGTTGAGTGATTCTAGCAGGACGCACCATACCTACTCCCTGCATACCACCGCGCAAATAAAGTATACCTTCATAATTTGCATGAGTAACAGGAGTAGCAAGTAAGCCTTTTACACGTAAACCATCAGACCAATATGTTATTTCTTTTAATGTAACACGTGGATTAGGCGATGGATAATCCCTTAAGCTTTCAATTTTCCCATTTATCTTCACGTTCACTCACCTTTTCAAGAATCTTCTTCATGCCCAAATCTTTCATGTAGAAACTTAAATGCTCATTTGCTAATAATTCTTCTTCAGTCATTAATATGACGCCTCTTGTTTCTACATTTGGATGGTTTCGATCAATCGTTTCTACAGATGCAGTAAAAACTGCTTTTGTAAAAGGCATTTCCTCTTGAACCATATAAGTCGCTAACCACTCTAATTGTCCAATTGAAGCTCCCGTTTCCTCAAATACTTCCCTTTTTGCAGCATCCTCTATAGTTTCACCTTGTTCTACTTTACCACCAGGAAATTCATACCCGCGTTTTGGATGATCTGTAAGTAACCATTTTCCTTCATACTTTGCTAATACAAGCACATGTTTTGGTGCAATAGAAAATGCATTTTTCTTAAATGACAATTCACAGCCATTACCATTTAAATCTGTATATGTAAACATACCTTCGCTCACTCCTTATTACCTTTAGTGTAGCGAAGGAGCCATCAACTATCAACTATAGTAAGGCATTTGTTCAATGAATTTTTTCGTTTCTTTATCTCCAAACTCATGAATAAGAGCATATATCTTCATCAAACGGAAATCTACCTCATCATTTTGCTCATCAAAATGATACGGAACAGCAGGAAGTTGGGCTCTCCACATTCCATCATTATCCCAACTAGTCATTTGTTCGAACAATACATCAAAAATTCTTAACATAGATGGATCTACATTTATGTGAAATTCATATGGGGCAAGTTGTGGTGCAAAATTATAATATTTGTGCATGACAGATATATAAACATCAACATTATTAGACATTTGAATTCTCCTTTTTTCATAGCTTGGTTTATTTAAAATATTTTTATACAAAAAAGACATCCTATAATCGAAATAGGATGTCCACTAAGCTTTACGTTTGAAGTCATTTATACTTGAATATCTATAACGGAACCTTTGTACGGATGAACTGCTGGTTGTTCTGGCATTTGTTCTAACAATTGAACTGCTGAAGTTGTTTCCATATTCATGGCATTTTGCAAAACACTCATTTGAACTGTTTGTTGTAGTTCTAAAAGTTGTGTATTCATAATTGAATTCAATTCCAATTTTCAATTCCCCCTTTATAGTATTTATATCGGGAGAAAATAATCTATCTACATTTTTTGATTGATTTTTCATCATCTATTTGTTCAAGGAACTTCATTATAATCGGCAATTCCGGAGGACTTATCTTTTCAGGTAATTGCTTTATATCAAAAAATCGAAGTTCTTTTACTTCTTCTATATCTAATTTGAGTTCTCCATCATAGTCGGTACATATGAATGAAGTGATCACATTATAAACTTCATCGCCATGTGGATATTGATAGTAAAAGTTTTCCCCAGAAAATATATTAAACAAGTTAAGTGATTTTGCCTTTAATCCTGTTTCTTCATACAATTCCCTTTTTGCCGCTTGTTCTAGTGTTTCGCCCGGTTCTAATGCACCACCCGGCAATCCCCAACAATTATTGTCTTGTCTTAACTGCAACAATAATTGGTGATCAGAGTTTAATAAAATCACATTTGCTCCTGGAAGTATTAGTGGACGACTACCTACTAGCGCTCTTAATTCCGATACATATCCCATATGATTTCCCCTTTCCCTCTCTAAAATAAAGCGAAAATCAATCAGCGTAAGTTGTTTTCTACACCAATCACAGGAATAAACGATATGTATCTGAATAATGTTTCATTTAAAATGAATTATTTCTAACTATTCAGTTATTTATAAAACCATTTTTTAAACTCTTGCTATAGCCAATCTTCTACTAGTAAAACTTCTTTTCTATTTGTATCTAATTTAATCTTTCTTCCAATCGGCATAGCATGCATAGGATGCGTATGTGCACAGTCAAACTCAGCTAAAATTGGAATATGTAGTTGATCAATTTGCTCCACAAGTATTTCAAAAGGTCTTCTGCCTGTGCCAAGATCATCAAAAAGTTCATGTTTTCCTAGAATAATACCAGCCACTTTATCAAAAACACCATGTAATTTTAGCATTGCAAAATTCTTTTCCACTGTTGCAGCATCTTTCGCACTATCTTCAATTAGCAGAATATCTCCTTTCTTGATCTCAGGAAAATATTCTGTACCTATAAATCCATACATCGTATTTACATTACCACCAATAAGGCGGCCTTCTGCTACACCTCCATTAACACAAATCCATTCGTTATTATATAACGTTTTTTCTTGTGTTTTTTCCAACCAGTTAACACACTCATCAGACCATTTGTCAGGAGTAGGAATACTGTAAGGAAGGGATTTTTTAGCTACAAATAAATTTTCAAAATACTGGTAAGTATCAGATACGAGTGGTTCAAATTCACCAAATGAAGGAACTATAGCTGGTCCATAGAATACAGGTATATTGGTTTTTGCATATAACGCTAGGAGAATAGCGGTTGCATCAGAATAACCAATGATCAACTTTGGTGAACATCGAAATGCTTCATAATCTATATAAGGCAATAGACTATTTGAATTCGTACCACCTATCGTTGACATAACCATCTTTACTTTAGGATCTCGCAACAACTCATTTAGTTCCTCAGCGCGTTCTTTTGGAGTGCCACTACGATAATAATCTTGTTTTCCTGTCAAACTTCCCTCTTTTATGTAGAATCCCTTTTCTTCTAAAAATCGTTTACTACGCTCATATCTAACCTTTGAAGTTACAGTGACGGGTGAAGATGATGAAAAAATACCGATTGTATCTCCTTGTTTTAACTTTTCAAACAACATAGCTACCACCCTTCTATTATTATGAAGTATTGTAAGTATACTACACATTATTGATCATTAATCTACTCAATTAGTAGCACTTAATTGTTTATTGTAAATCTGGATAAACTATCACTTTCATACAAGAAATAACAAAAATATGAAATAAGTATGAAGAAAATATGAAGAATTTGAGTAATAATCACTAAAACCCATCATTTCAAAATAACTAATAGAAAATGACACATTTTTACCACAATATCGTTACACTTTGGACTAATTCGCCTCTTCTTTTAAGAAAAACAAGTTTTATACTGTAAGTGAAGTTAAAATAACAGTTTTCTTAGGAGGAAGTTTAAATGGATGTTTTGATTTTAGCTAGAATTCAATATGCAATCACAACCATTTTCCACTTTTTCTTCGTTCCATTTTCAATTTCTATGATATTCCTAGTATCTATATTTGAAACTATGTATGTATGGAAGAAGAAGAAAATTTACTTAGACATGTCTTTATATTGGGGGAAGATTTTCCTTATATCTTTTGCAATTGGGGTTGTCACAGGTATTTTGCAAGAATTCCAATTTGGGATGAACTGGTCAGAATACTCTCGCTTCATGGGAGACGTTTTTGGAGCACCATTAGCAGTTGAAGCCTTACTTGCATTCTTTATGGAATCTACTTTTATAGGCGTTTGGATGTTTGGACGAAACAAATTGCCTAAGTGGGTTATTGCACTTTCAGCATGGCTTGTTACTTTTGGAACAACATTATCTGCACTTTGGATTTTAGCAGCTAATTCCTTCATGCAAGAGCCAGTTGGATTCAAGATTGAAAATGGAAAAGCTGTTTTAACAGACTTTATGGCGTTATTAACTAACCCACAATTATTAGTCGAATTTCCACATACTATTTTTGGTGCACTTGCTACAGGTACATTCGTCGTTGCCGGCATTTGCGCATATAACTTATTAAAAAAACGAAATACAGAATTTTTCAAAAAAACATTTAATTATGCAATGGTAATCGCTTGTATCGCCGGCATCGGGATTGCTCTTTCTGGTCATACACAAGCCCAACATTTAATGTCATCACAACCGATGAAAATGGCTGCTTCTGAAGCATTATGGGAAGATTCCGGTGATCCTGCAGCTTGGACTATAGTTGGAGGAATTTATACAGAAAACAAAGAAAATAAGTGGGAGGTAAATATTCCTTATCTATTAAGTTATCTTGCTTACAGTGAATTTGATGGTTCTGTTGAAGGCATGAAAACACTCCAAGCAAAATATGAAAAATTATATGGAGAGAATATTAACTATATTCCACCTGTCAAAACCGTTTTCTGGAGTTTCCGTATTATGGCTGGATTTGGTGGTTTAATGATCGTTATTTCATTATTAGGTTTATGGTTTGCAAACCGTAAAACATTAGAAGATAAAAAATGGTTTTTACAAGTTTTATTAGTATCAATTGCTTTACCATTTATCGCGAACACTGCGGGTTGGATCATGACAGAAATTGGTCGCCAACCTTGGACAGTATTCGGCTATTACACTACAGCCCAATCGATTTCACCTAACGTATCGAAAGGACAAATTCTATTCTCAACAATTTCTTTTAGTACCTTGTATGTCATTCTTGCAATTGTTTTAATCATCCTAGTAGCTAGAATTGCCAAACAAGGACCAGATATGATTATTAATAAAAAATCCGACTCAAAAGTAGATTTAATGGACAAGGAGGCGTTTGAAGAATGACTTTAGAAGAACTATGGTTCGTATTAATCGCGGTCCTCTTCATCGGATTCTTTTTCTTAGAAGGATTTGACTTTGGTGTAGGGATGTCAACACGCTTACTTGCCAGAAATAAACATGAACGTGAACAATTAATGGACACTATAGGGCCATTCTGGGATGCAAACGAAGTATGGCTTATTACAGCGGGTGGTGCGCTCTTTGCCGCCTTCCCAAACTGGTACGCTACGATGTTCTCTGGATACTATACATTATTTGTCCTCCTCCTACTTGTCCTAATTATTCGTGGGGTGGGAATTGAGTATAGTCACCATGTTAAAACCGACAAAGCAAAAAATATTTGGCATTGGTTATTCTTTATCGGTAGTATCGGTGCACCATTCTTATTAGGAATGTTATTTACAAGTCTTGTTAAAGGAATGCCTATTAACCAAGACATGCATCTATTTGGTTCATTTAGTGATTTTGTAAATATTTACTCACTTATTGGTGGACTTGCTGTTGTTCTACTTTCACTTGTCCACGGCTTAACATTTATTGGTTTACGTACAACTGGTGATGTTCATACTAGAGCTATCTCATTATTAAACAAAGTTTATATTCTATTGTTCGTTGGAGAAATCGTTTTTGCTGTATTAACTTATTTACAAACAGATTTATTCACAGTTCGTCCAATCGCAACTCCAGCATTACTAGCATTAACAGTTATTGCTACAATACTGGGCTGGCTGTTTGCCAATAAGAGAGACGAAAAAATTGCTTTTACGTCTTCGGGACTTGCCATTGCTTTTGTAGTAGCAATGTTATTTATCGGCTTATTCCCTCGTGTTATGATCAGCTCAATTGACCCTGCATTCAATCTAACAATTGAAAATGCAGCAAGTGGGCATTACACGTTATCTGTTATGACAAAAGTAGCCTTCACATTATTACCATTTGTTTTAGGCTACCAAATTTGGAGCTACTACGTATTCCGTAAACGTATTAGCCCTAAGAAATAGGTGACATAAATGATTGACAAAGCGCTATTTAAACTAAATGGTTTTAAAAGAACAATTGGTTTCTTGTTTGTGATGGCCACTTTGCAAGGTGTATTCACTATACTCCAAGCCATTTATCTAGCGATGACAATTACAAATCTATTCCATAAGGAGCAGCTGGCTAATCAGCTGCTCCCTATGTCGTTATTTTTTATCTTTTTCATGTTAAAACAAACTATCATATACTTTAGAGAAAAATATATGAAACGTTTTTCGATGAAGATAGGTTCTGATTTAAGGAAGGAACTAAATACAAAATTATTTAATCTTGGTCCGAATATTACAGCTACTGAAGGTACAGGAAATATGGTCACTTTAAATTTAGAAGGTATCTCAAATGTTGAACAATATGTTCAATTATTCTTACCTAAAGTAGTTAATATGAGCGTCATTCCTATTTTGATATTCATTTATACGTTAACACTTGATACAACGTCAGCTCTAATACTTTTACTTGTTCTTCCTGTTCTCATCTTTTTCTTAATTTTATTAGGCATTGCTGCACGCGTAAAAGCTGATAAACAATATGAATCGTATCAAATTTTATCAAACCATTTTGTTGACTCACTTCGCGGATTAAAAACACTACGCTTTTTAGGACTAAGTAAAAAATACGATCGGAATATAAAGAAGGTAAGTGAACAATATCGAAAAGCTACAATGGGAACTTTAGCCATCGCTTTTCTCTCCACATTTGCATTAGAATTCTTTACAAGCATTTCGATTGCTATTGTGGCTCTATTTTTAGGATTGGGGTTGATCAAAGGTACATTAGTTCTTCTTCCATCCTTAATCATTCTAATTTTAGCACCCGAATACTTTGCTCCGATACGGGAGTTTGGAGCAGATTATCACGCAACATTAGATGGAAAAAATGCATTTACAGCCATTTCATCTATATTAGCGAAGCCCTTATATAAACAAGACCAGAAAGAAATTACGAAATGGGATGCACAATCTACCCTAAATATTAAAAACTTAACAGTGCAGCATGAAGAGGCAAATCAGCCTTCATTACATGATGTAAAATTTACGATTAGAGGTTTTCAAAATGTAGGAATTATTGGTGCAAGTGGTTCTGGTAAATCTACGTTAATCAATGCATTAAGCGGATTTGTTGAAACAAAAAATACAGATATCTTACTAAACGGTGAAACCATTAGTTCTTTTAACAATAAAAATTGGCAAAACCAAATTTACTATATCCCTCAACATCCCTATATTTTTCATAATACAATTCGAAATAATGTGGCTTTTTACACGAAAAACTCAACAAATAAACAAATTGAGAATGCCTGTGAAAGAGCCGGTTTAAGTGATGTTATTGCTTCGCTACCAAATGGCTATGATGAAATGATTGGTGAAACTGGTCGTACTTTAAGTGGTGGCCAAGAACAACGAATTGCACTAGCTCGTGCCTTCTTGGATGATTCTCGCAAAATTTTACTATTTGACGAACCAACAGCTCATCTAGATATTGAAACTGAATGGGAAATTAAACAAAGGATGTTACCATTATTTAAAAATCGGTTAGTCTTCTTTGCTACGCACCGACTACACTGGATGATGGATATGGACTTAATACTTGTGATGGATCATGGTGAAATTGTTGAACAAGGTACCCATAAAGAACTTATAGCCAAAAAAGGGTATTACTATCAATTGGTAAAACAACAATCCCATGGAACGGAGGCTTAATGTTATGACGACAAAACAACAAAATATCCTCAAACATACATGGGTAAAGCCTTATTTAAAGCAAAATAAAAAACATTTATTGCTAGTCTTTTTCCTAGGAACAATGACATTTATATGCGCAAGCGCGCTCATGTTCACATCCGGGTATTTGATTTCAAAATCTGCTACACGCCCAGAAAACATTCTACTAGTATACGTACCCATTGTACTCGTACGGACATTTGGGATTTTTCGTCCTGTATTTAATTATTTAAATCAGCTGACAAGCCACTCATTTGTCTTGAAAATCGTGTCAAACATGCGTGTACGATTATATAAAAATTTAGAATCACAAGCTTTAACACTATCAAATCGTTTTTCTACGGGTAATTTACTTGGTGTTCTAGCTGATGATATCGAACATTTGCAAAACTTTTATTTGAAAACTATTTTTCCTAGTGTATTTGCGACTGTTTTGTTTTTCATTTCTGTTGTAGCGTTAGGTTTTTTCTCTATTCCCTTTGCGTTATTAATAGCATTATTATTATTTGTACTATTAATCGTCATTCCACTTGTATCGTTGTTAGCCAATCGTAAACGATTAATGCAGATGAAAGTAATTCGTAGTGAATTATATGCTTCGCTTACTGATGCAGTAATGGGATTAAGCGATTGGAAGATTAGTGGAAAACAGCAAATCTTTTTAACGGATTATGAAAAAATTGAAGAGAAACAAGATATTTTAGAATATCAAATGGACACTTTTAATCGTCGACGTAATTTGTTATTTCAAGTAATAGTTGTACTCATGACATTAGTAATGATTTGTTTTGCTGCAACGAATGCAAATGCAGGTGACTTTGCTCATATTTGGATTGCTGCATTCGTATTAGTAGTATTCCCTTTAGCAGAAGCTTTTTCACCTGTTCCAGATGCTATAAGCCATATTCCTAGTTACGAGACTTCTCTACACCGATTAAATAAGATTGAAGCAGCTAATGTTGGCACAAAAGAACATGTCAATACTATGAAAGGGCAACCTATTAACATCACATTTAACGATGTTTCATTTAAATATGACAAAGAACAGAGTGCCGTCTTAAAGAAGCTTAATCTACAATTTAAGCAAGGTGAGAAAATCGCTATTTTAGGGAAAACAGGATCTGGTAAAAGTACAATTGCAAAACTTATATTGGGCGTCATTCCTCCATCTGATGGCACAGTACAACTGAATGGTCAAAATTCATCTTCAATTCAGGAGGACATAGCTACTTACGTTGGGGTTCTCGAACAAAAGCCACACTTATTTGACTCTACTGTGATGAATAATATTCGTTTAGGAAATATACATGCTACTGATGAAGAGGTTATGGAAGCGGCTAAAAAAGTACAAATGCATAGTTATATCGAATCGCTTCCAGATGGCTACAATACTCGCATGCAAGAACTTGGAGAACGCTTTTCAGGAGGAGAACGCCAACGTATTGCATTAGCACGAATTTTGTTACAAGATACCCCCATTGTAATTCTTGACGAACCGACAGTAGGTCTTGATGCAATTACTGAACAAAAGCTAATCGATACTATTTTTAAAGCCTTACAAGGAAAAACAATTATTTGGATAACGCACCACTTAGCCGGTGTCGATCATATGGATCGAGTTATGTTCATAGAAGATGGTTCAGTTTACTTAGAAGGCACACATCAACAATTACTTTCAAGTAATGCTCGATATCGAAGGTTATATACATTAGATCATCCAATGATGGAGTAAAGTATAGTTTGAAAGAAAAGGAACAACGATGATCTCGTTGTTCCTTTTCTGTCTGCTAATATTTTAGAAACAATCTCATTCTAAACAATATTTCATCTCAAGCCTCTAATTGCATCAATGCGCCAAAGTATTGTGATGCTGTTGTAAAACATATGAAAGCAATAAGTTCACTTATTTCCTCATCACAAAGACAATCCTTTAAAATATTGACAATAGCAGAGGGGGTTTTCCCTTTGTAAGTAAGAAAAGCTTGTGCAAATCCAACACTCACCGTTATTTTCTCATCATAGTATTTGTTATCAGGTTTCCCCTTTGCTTTACAATATTCACAACCATTTTCCTGTGCAAGCGTTCTTCTTACTTGCTCCTTTAACATTGCAGATAGAAAACCATCCTTCTCTAATTCTTCGCTTAAATTATTCCACTTTTCCATAATCCTTGTATTATGCCCTAACAATTTTTGAAATGGTGTAGAGCCTATTTTTGAATATGAAATTAATGTCATTTTGTATCCCTCCTATAAAATATTGTAAGATTAATAATAGAAATTTCACATTATACATTAAAGGTATTTTTCAAAAATACTTTTAAGAAAGAAGGTAAAAACACATGATAGATTTAATCGATAAATCGATATTAAAAGAGCTTTCTAATGACAGTCGTTTCTCAATGAGTGAATTAGGTCGTCGCATTCATTTATCTGCACCCGCTGTTAAAGAAAGAGTAAAGCAACTTGAGGAAAAAGGAGTTATCGAAACATACACAGTCAAAATTAATGATAAATGTTTAGGTTACTCTATACAGTGTATTATCGAAGCCACTATCAAAAATAATCGTTATAACGATTTTAAAGAACTTATTCAAACATATAATCATGTAGACTTTTGTTATAGAATTGCGGGAGATGCCTGTTTTATGTTGAAGATGAATTTCACCACTTTTGAAGATGCAGAAAAAACAATAGATGAATTACAACCATTAGCTCATACAAAAACAAATTTTATTTTTTCTGAAGTAAAGACATATAAAAATTTTTAAAATTAATGTAGACAAATATATGGATTTTTCACCTCTAGGCGTTTTCATTAGAAACGCCTTGTCAACTTCTCATATATTACTTTATAGAAGTTAGAAAATTTCGAAAGTGGTGAGGATTCATGTATCTGTATTCTCATATGTTCTTTACTGGACTGCTCTTAGGACTTGTTTTAGATGGGTTAACTAATTTATGTTTCGTGAATACGAAACATAATAACAGAATTACTGTCATCTTCATCATTGCGATTATTTTATTTATAATTAGCCTTTTAATAGGTAATACAATCGGGAATTCGATTGGGTTTATCAGCCTAGGTATATATCTAACAGCTTTATCCTTAGCTTTAGCGGGAATTCAATCTTCTTGGAGAAAGTATGTATATATTGCAGTTATTCTGGTCACTTCTACCTTTTATATTGTTTACTTCTTATAAATCAGAAATTTTATACTTATAAACATCATTAAAAACCCTACAAAATGTTTATTTTGTAGGGCATTTATATAAAATCTCCGGCATTTTATAAATGCTTAGAGATGTATACATGATTATCCTTCCATTTGTCCGATCAAAAATTGGACCGTTTCTATATCAGAAGTTGTTGGTATTTCGAACTCTTGTTGATACTTTTCTGCACCTTTTCCGGTTATACATACCCAATCACCTGAGCTAGCATCCTCGAACACCTGCTTAATGGCTAAAGTTCTATCAGGAATGATATAGCCTCCCTGACTTAGAACATTCAATGCTTCTTCCATTTCTTCATAACTAACGTCATTTAGATCATCAAATGTGAGAATATGGACATCACTAATTTCTTTCGATACATTGACCATTCCACCTCTTTTGGAAATATCACGATTTCCCCTGAAGCCAAAGATATGGAAAATGCGATTTGCACCTTCTTCTTTGGCTGTTTGTAAACAATGATTGAAGGCATCTGCCGTATGTGCATAATCCACAACAATTGTTGCCCCTTTAGGGTGTTGAAACATTTCAAACCGTCCTGGAACTCCAGGGAATAATTCTAATGCTTGTAATATCTCTTCTGGTGAAATACCTATTTTACTTGCTGTTAGAAAAGCCATTGCAGCATTTAATATATTGTGTTTCCCCAAAATATTGAGCTTTAAATTGATATTAGGTGTATTTTCAAATGTAATGATGGAATTTCCGGATTTTAGAAGATTAATTTGTAAATCATGATGATTTTGATCGCCAATTACATGGATTGTACGATTGTTAGCCATTAGTTGTTCAGCTAGTTTTTGACCCCAATTGCAATATTGATTAATAATTGCTTTACCTTCAGGCTTCAATTGATCAAAGAGACTTGCCTTTACAGAGAAATATTCATCCATATCTCGATGATAATCTAAATGATCTTGGTCTAAATTTGTAAATAAGCAAAAATCAAATTCAACACCATTGACACGATATTGCGAAAGGCCATGTGAAGAAATTTCCATAATGATATATTCATCTTCACTTAAAGAAAGTTGTTTGTTTAATTCGAGGGCATCAGGGGTAGTATTAGATGAAGGAGCAGCTTTTCCATTAATCACATTTTTAACCGTACCAAACAGAGAGCATTTTTTACCAGCTGATTCTAAAATATGTTTAAGCATATAAGAAGTGGTGGTTTTCCCGTTTGTACCAGTAATACCGATCATCTTCTTATTTTTCGATGGATTCCCATAAAATTCACAGGCTAACTGTGCAAGTGCAAAGCGACTATTATCTACCTTAATATACGGGACGGGTAATCCTGTTAAATTTTTCTCTCCAATAACAATTTTAGCACCTGCATCAATTGCATTTTGTATAAAATCATGTCCATCTACACGATAACCGTTGATTGCAACAAAGATTTCATTGGGTTGGATTTCAGCGGAATTAGTAGAAATCCCATCGATGTCCAAATCACCCATAGAGTCATTAACATTTTCTTCTATGCGTTCTAATAGGGCATTTAGTTTCATGATCTATTCACTCCTAGTGAAGCATAACGTCACATTGGACATTTTGATAATTCTTTTTTATAATGACCCTTTAAAAACAATTTATACGAATGTATTGAGAAAATAAAACCCAGCCTTTCATTACTCTACATAAATTCCGTACAAACTAAATGACAGGTAATAACTTAAAACAACAATAAAACGCGAATTCCAACTTAGAATTCGCGCTACCTAACTATTTCCGCATCGCTTTAAAAATGAAGCTAACAACAAAAATTAATATAATTGCTCCTATTAAAGCTGGTATTATATAGAAATCGCTTATTTTTGGTCCCCATGAGCCAAATATTAAACTACCGATCCAAGCACCAATAATACCTGCAATTATGTTTCCTATAATGCCGCCTGGAATATCTTTACCTAACATAAGGCCAGCTAACCAGCCTAAAATACCGCCAATAATTAAATACCAAATGAAACTAAACATAATATCGACTTCCTTTCTTTCGACTCTGCTTATGTATTCCCCGTTTCCGTGAAATTAAACATCGCTTTTAAAATGTAGATATTATGCGGACTGTTGTATTATTTTACGGGTACATCAAGTGTAGGATGATTAACATTTTTGTCATTGTAATGCCACCATTCAGAACTAATTGTTGTAAAACCAACTTCAGTCATGATTCTTGTTAAGAAATTCATATTTTTCTGTGCCTTTTTAGAATTCTTTTTATATGTACGACCAGCCTTTTTTGAAAATGAATCAAATTTAGTTGGCATAGTTAGTTCTCTGCCCTTTTTATCAACCAATGTTACATCAACACTTACTCCCTTACTGTGTTTTGAATCCAATAATGGGTAAGCTACATACATATGATTTTGAATCTTATACCACATTTCCCACTGCACACTTAAGGGACGATATGCATCCCAAATTTTAATCTTATACCCTTTTTTATTTGCCAGCTTGTTAGCTTTTTTTAATTTTTTTGCTGTAGATTTTGTCATTAGTGCCTTCGCTTTTTTTGGATATAATCGGTATCCCATAAAATTACTCTTCGTCGCATAGTGTAGGTCAATAACAAAACCATCTTTTTCAGTTAACTCCACTAATCCAGCTTCTTTATAATCGGCCGGCGCATTTTTTAAATATTTTGCAGAGGCCCAACCTGTTTTTCCATTATAAGTTACCTTGTACCAACCTTTATAATACTGCGTTGCTTTAACGAAAACGCCTTGATCTATTTGACCAATCTTCGAATATTTTACCCCAGCACCTTTACGAATATTCAATTGCGCTGTTGCTTTTAAAGTTTTTTCTACTTTTTGTATTGTTGCTGCCTCTGCTGTTGTTGAAGAAATCACTCCCGACTCAACTCCTCCCATTAATAGTGTAAAACTTAAACAACCTGCAATCAGTAATGTCATTATTTTCACAAAATCCGCCTCTAATTTCTTTATATAGTATTTATATTATCCATTTTACTTTTTGAAATAATTGTATGCAATCTCACATTTCACTATATTATCTAAAAATAATCTTCAGTAAGTAAAATTTTCAGTTAGCTTTCATGAAACGTTCACAGTTCATATCATTCACTAAGCACTATACTATAACTATATTTAAAATTTTAGTAAAATAAAGATGAATTAAAAATGGAGTGATCATAATGTCTGTTGCGTGGATTGCAATTATGCCAGTTGTCGTACTGACAGTGGTATTGGCTAGCGTATTAATATACTTTATAGCCAAAAACAATAAAAAAAATTCCCATAAAACAATTGATCCGAAACCAGCTGAGAATTTCAATAACTATTCGAAGAAAGAAGAGTTGAAGTGAAAAAGCTATTTATATTACCAATTCGCTTTTATCAAAAGGTGATTTCACCTTTGAAACCACCAAGCTGTCGCTTCTATCCAACATGTTCCAATTACGGAATTGAAGCTATTGAAAAACATGGTGTATTGAAAGGCGGATATTTAACAATCAATAGGATTTTACGCTGCCAACCATTTTGTAAAGGTGGATATGATCCGGTACCTGAAGAATGGCCTCCAAAAAAGAAATAATTTTGGAGGTTTTTCTATTGTCTTTTTACTAGAAATCTTGTATAGTAGTAATTGTTCTAAAAATAAACCGTAATCATTACTATTTACGAGGTGTGAAAATGAAAAAATTCTTTTCCATTTTTTTAATTGCCCTATTAGCTGTTTTCACTGCTGCATGCGGAGCAGACAAAAAAGCTAATACTACAAAAGACCAAAATGGCAAACTGAAAATTTATACAACCGTATATCCACTAGAATACTTCGCAAAACGTATTGGTGGCAATCATGTAGAAGTATCTTCTATTTACCCACCAGGATCAAACGAGCATACTTTTGAGCCTACACAAAGAGATATGATGAATATCGCCGATGCAGACTACTTTTTCTATATCGGACTAGGACTTGAAGGATTCGTAGAAAACGCACAAAAATCTTTAAAAAGTGAAAATGTTCAATTTGTAGAAACAGCTGCAAATGTATCTAAGGATAAACTAGCTGTAAGTACCGGTCATGAAGATGAGGATCATGCTACTGAAGAACATCATCATGGCAATGACCAAGTCGATCCACATGTCTGGCTATCGCCCATTATTAGCCAAGACCTTGCTCTTTCTATTAAAGATGAACTAGTAAAAGCTCAACCAGATAACAAAGCAGATTTCGAAAAAAACTATGATTCACTTGTAAAAGACTTAAAAGCATTAGATAAAGACTTTAAAGCTATGTCAGATCAAGCAAAGAGAAAGACATTCTTTGTCTCACATGCAGCCTTTGGTTATATTGCTGGAACATATGGCCTTAGCCAAATCTCAGTAGCTGGTTTAAATTCACAAGACGAACCATCACAAAAAGAACTTACTAAAATCGTCGACCAAGCCAAAAAAGAAGATATTCACTATGTATTATTCGAACAAAATGTCTCATCTAATTTAGCAAAAGTTATTGAAAAAGATATTGGTGCTGAGCCGCTTACATTAAATAATTTAAGCGTACTTACAACCGATAACATTAAAAACAAGGAAGACTATTTTACAATAATGCATCAAAATATCGAAACATTTAAGAAAGCTTTGGAGAAATAATATAGAAAAGGGGCGTCCAATAAGTCAAAAACTTACGTGGCTGCCCCTATTTTTATATAAATTTTTATGTGTATTACTTCTTCGGTGGTCGAATCAAGATTCTACCATCCTCATTGAAAAATGACTTTAAGATACAAATGCTTTCAACATCCACACATGCTTTTCTAAGCTCTGATTAATCGAATTTAACAAATCCTCAGTCATGTCATCATTTTCATTTGCTGCTTCAGACATTCCCTTTTTAAGATTCTTCATCATAATTTCAAAATCTTGAATCAAAATCTTGACCATTTGTTCAGCAGTTTCACTTCCTGATACCTCTTTTATCTCTGAAATTTCGAGATGCTCTTTTAAAGTGGCAACGGGTTGTCCTCCTAAAGCTAATATGCGCTCTGCAATATCATCCAGATGACTTGACGCTTCATTGTACAATTCCTCAAATTTTTCATGTAATGTGAAAAAAGAAGGTCCTTTTACATACCAATGGAAATTATGAAGCTTTGTATACAGTACAGACCACGATGCAACGAGTTGGTTTAGTTGAAGCTGTAATTCAGACATCATTAAAACACTCCTATTTCTTTTTTAATTTCTTATTTAATATTCCACTAATATTCGGAAGCTAAACATAAGAAATCAAAAAGAAATAATTCTAATTATTAGTAACAACAACTCGTCTCTTACAACACATTTAAGAAAAGTTTTATATAAACATTTCAAAAATTCCAATGCCGATTAAGATTACTCCTGATATTAATGTAGAATTTTTGCCAATAAACGTCTTTGAGAGAATAAGTCCAAAATGTCCTCCAATTGCAAATGTCAAAAGCGAAAAGAATCCTATAGATATCACTGTAAAGATAGCTGAAATACCATTCGCACCTATTCCTATTCCTCCACCAATACAATTTATTGATAAAATTAGACCTAAAACAATTGCTTCTCTAATCGAGATAATATTATTTTGATCCTTATCAATTTTTTCTAAATTCTCCTCTGATTTTGCACATGCAAAATTATTCGAGACAATCGTATATAAACCAATTACACACAACAAAATACATCCTACAATATTCGCTTTTTCTTGTGAGATAAATTCTATCAACACACTCCCAAGCAAAACCGATAAATAAGTAACAATCATTGATACTACTGCAATTGTCAGATTAGACGCAAAAGGTATTTTCGTCTTTTTGACACCATAAGCAAGACCTATACCTAAATTATCTAAATTTGCAGCAATTCCAACTAAAATAATCGTAATCCAATGCATAGAATCCTCCCTATTTGTAACGCACTCAACTCATCATATGCAGGGATAAATTTTTTGCTCTCCAAATTATAATGAATGTAAAAAAAGGATTTAGAAGCTAAAATCTTCTTAATCCTTTTCCCCTTATGCTATTAAAAATTTCGATCCGACCATAAACAAGATATATACAGCACAACCGATTAATACAGATTGACCTGGTTTAAACCAATTAGTCAATAAATAGATTCCAACTACTAAAACAACCATACCTACTGCTCCAACAATCCCATTGCGTTGTGTAATATGAAAAGCTTTTGGCGTCATATTATGCACTTGTAAATTTAGGTTCATTAAGGTCATGATCGGTAAAAGTGTTATGATGCCTGATAAAAACAAGAATTTCGATTTGCTTAACATAGCAGCAAGCATCATGACAGTGCCACCGATGATAAATTGTATTACATATCCCACGACTATTACTCCTAACAACTATTATTGATTTGTTGCCATTGTAATGTTATTTTTTTCATAAGTAAACTTAATGTTTTGAATGATAAGTATAGAAAAAATTTATAGATGGTGATATCATGTCGATCAATAAAATAAAAGCATTCGTAACTGCAGTCGAATATGGAAGCTTAACAAAAGCTGCCGAACAACTTGATTACACACAACCTAGTATTAGTCATATGATTAGCAGTTTGGAAATGGACTATGGATTTTCACTTTTAATAAGAGGGAAAAATGGAGTCAAACCTACAGAAAACGGAAAAGCGCTGTTGCCAATCATGCACGAAATACTGAAAGGTTCACAACTTCTAAACGAAATGGTCAATGATATTAACGGCTTAGATAGTGGGAAAATTCAAATTGGGGCATATACAAGTGTTTGTGTACACTGGATGCCAACGGTTTTAAATTTATTCAATACAAAATACCCCAAAATTGAAGTTCAATTATACGAAGGAAATTCTCAAGAGATTAAACTATGGTTAGAGAGCGGGAAGATTGACTTTGCAATTGGAACAACACAAATCGACGAACATCCTCATTTTATCCCTTTAATGCAGGATCGAATGCTTGCCATTCTACCTAAAGATCATCGGTTAGCTACATGTGATTCCATTCCACTTAAAGCTTTTTCAGAAGAACCTTGCATCATGCCTTATGAAGATTCCCATCATGATGTGCAATTTATCTTCAAGCAAGCTAAAATCACTCCCCATATTGCGTATCAAATTCGTGGTGATGAAGCAATTATTGCCATGGTAAAAAAGGGTTTAGGTATTAGTTTACTTTCCGAATTATTGATAAAAGAACATCTACCAGAGCTTTGCGCTAAGCCGATTGAGGGGAATTATGTTCGGACACTCGGTATTCTAACGACCTCAACTGTAAATAATCTCTCCCCATCGACTAAAAAATTCATTCCTTTTTTACAAGATTGGGTTCAAGAAAATTATTAACATGCATAAAAGGGCTTATGTCCAGGGGTGTCCCGTACTTAGAAAAGCTTAAAGGGCAACCTTCCTTTGATAACGACTTTCCTGCTATAAGTATTTGCTCCATTATTGTAACAAAAGACGTATCTAAAATCAGACACGCCTTTTTATCTTATTCACCTAGGATTTCTTTTTTAGATGGTGCTTGTTTTTTTGATTGATAGTTGACGGTAGCAATCACGCAAACCGTTATAAGTACATAAGACAACTCAACAATTGCACAAAATCTAATAAAGTAAAACAAGCTTGGATTAACTAAATATTCTGCAGAAGTAACGAATATCGGAATATATAAAACCCATGTAAAAATGGTCAAGAAGCTTTGTATTTCAATGTCCATACGAGCCCTTTTAGGTTGCACCATTATTAAACAAATGTATTGTACAATCATTAAAAAAATTGCTGCTAATATAATCTCTGGGTGAATCTGATGCGTTTTTAAAGATGTGAAAAGTAAAATAGCTACACCTGTTACGATTACAGATAATTCATTTCGAAATTCAAGTAAGATTTTTTTAATGATAGTATCTCCTCCAATGATGATTACGTATTTTTCTAAGACTATTAGCAATTCTATATAGAAACTTTTCCATATAACATCCATTAATATAGTTGTATGGGACAAACCATCATCCTATGACTATTAATTTTTTTGAACTACTAATTTTGCAATCATATAATGTACAAATATGTTAAGAAACATGATAAACATAGTTGCTGTCACAATTCTGACAAAAATCACTTAAATTGTTCGGAACGTGGATTCAATTTGATAACGCGTGGATTGATTTCCAATTTGCGTGGATTGGATGCTGAACAGCGTGGATTACTCATCATTTTGCGTGGATTAACCCCTGATATTCGTGGATTGGCACATATAATAATACTTAAATTAAGAGGCTTATTCTTGAAATAAATAAGCCCCTTAAAAATCTCACTATATATCATCCTTCATCCGCTTGTTATACACAATAACAGTCAGGATCATCACGATAATTATCCACAAGCTTATAAGACCAAATGGTTGGACTAAATCTCCGACTTTAAAATTATTTTCGAGCGATTCTGCTAGATTGATTAGTTGTGTACTAGGTAGCCATTCAATCACTTTTAATACCGGATACTTTTCTACAAATGCACTTGCAAAAGGTCCTATTGAAAATAGGAAGAAAACAGGCATTACAATAACAGAAGATTCCATAACAGTTTTAGCAATCAAACCTAGTAATGTTCCTATAGTAATATAGAATATACTTGATAATAGGAACGCTATAATCATAATCAACGTATTTCCAGGATTATATCCCGTTAAAAGGATTGAACCTGTTAAAATTAGAATCGTAATGATAAATGTTAACATACTTTTCCCTATTAAAATTTCAGGAATTGTTGCAGGAGATAACATCAAATTTCTTAATGTGTTTTTTTCTTTCTCTTCTGCGATTAAACAACATTGAATGTAGGTTGCAACAAGAGAAAAAGTCATATTAATAGCCATAAGATGCACTTGGATTGTATCAATACCCATTCGCGAGTAAAAAAGAGCAATGACCAAAGGTACCAAAATTGTTGAAGATACAGCTAGATTTCGCGAGAATTCTTTATAATCTTTTACTAAGATTGCTTGCATTCTTTTCATAGATAAATTCATACTAATTTCCTCCCTGTTACTTGGACGAATATTTCCCCTAAGCTAGGTTCATTTGTAGACACTCTTTCAACCAGATTTTTTTGCATCCAGTCGAACATTTTATTAGCATCTGTTGCCCCTTTACTGATTGTTTCTTGTTGACCATTTTTTAATTCAACCGTTAAGGTATCATCGGCATATTGCTTTTTTAACTCTTTCGGTGTTCCAATCGCACAAATCTTACCGTTGTTTAAAAAGGCAATTCGATTGCAAAGAGTATCTGCTTCAGCCATATCATGAGTTGTTAAAAAAACTGTAGTACCTTCTGCATTTAATCTCCTTAGCCCTTCATAAATATGAAACTTATTTACAGGATCTAAAGCAGATGTAGGCTCATCTAAAAATAATAGATCTGGTTGATGCAAGATTGTACGAGCTAGCAGTACACGCTGTCTCATACCTTTTGATAGCTTGTTAATGTGTTTTTTTCTATCGCTATATAAATTCACAAATTCAAGAGATTTTTTAACAGAATTTTCCTTCAAGTTATATATTTTTCTATATAAATCCAAATTTTCTTCAATAGTTAACCGATCATATAGACCGCTATTATCTGATAAAATACCCAATCGTTGCCGTGCTTCAGGTGATTTTAAAAAAGAAATATCCTGCTTAAAGACTTTTACATCACCATTTGTCGGTGATAACTGCCCCGTCAAAATTTTAATCGTAGTCGTTTTTCCAGATCCACTTGGACCAAGAAAGCCAAAAATTTCTCCCTTTTCTATTTCAAAAGAAACATCCTGTAATGCGTACTCACTTTTAAACTTCTTTTGTAAATGATTTACTTTTATAACTTCCCCCATTTTATAAACCTCCTAATATGTCCTTGAAATTAGCATACATAAGATTTAATCATTACACATCAAAATATTGATGAATTGCATTATATGTCGATGAACAGTACCATTTAATCCGTGATTAGCAACAATTATTTCCTGAGAAATATTTATATTCCTATGATTTCCTTTAATTCGACTAATTTAGATCTTGAAAGTGGTACATTTAGTCTTTCTTTACCTGATAAAACCAAGCTATAACTGTTTTTTGACCATGTTATAACTTCTCTTACTTTTTGCAGATTTACAATATATGAACGGTGGCATCTAAAAAAGCCAAAGTGTATTAATCGTCTTTCTAACTCACTTAACGTTAAGGAACACGGATACGCTACTCCAGTAACAAATACATTCACTTCTCCTTCGACGCTTTCAATATAATCAATTTCAGGTGGATTAAATAATACCAATTTATCTTTGATCTTCGTTGGAATCTTCTCTAATTTAATAGCTTGCTTATCTACCTTCATATCAATCGAATTTTCCTCTTGCAAATCAAACTTTTCTAACCCTGTATCTTCTATACGAAATACACTATTTGTCGAAATCATTAAGTCTTCTAAACTTGCAGACAAAAGACATATTGTGTATCCTTTCTCCTTCAAGAAATTCAAAGTACGTTCTACAATACGCTTTGTTTCAATATCTAAATTTTGATATGGCTCTTCAATAATATGTATTGGCTTTTCATGAATAAGTAATTTAGCAAGTTTAACTCTTTGCAATTGTGAATAGGATAAATTTTTTATTTTCAATTTTTTCGCTTTTAATAATCCCGTAATGTTCAGAGCATCATCGATTTCAATATTAGAGTTATATAATTTTTTCTCGAATTTCAGACTTTCGAATATAGTCATTCTTTCGTAATGTCCTTCCTGTCGAAAGAATATATTCATATTAGAATAATGTTGAAGATATTTTAGGAGACAATCAATTTGAAAAACATCTAAATGCATTCCTACAATTTCACCTGAAGTTAATGGTAATTGAAAAGATGGTAAAAGCATTCTACCATCAAATGTTGTTATTGTAGGAATTTTAATTGGTTGTTGAAATTTTTCCATAATATTCAAAATCCTTTCGTGTTTATTTTGAAATATGTATATAAAGCAAAAACCCCCATTAGCTTGATTAGTCCATATTTCATATAAAAAAGCCCATAGATGACTTTTTCATATCTATGGGCTTATTATTCAATTCTATATTTTTATATTAATTCCTTCAATTTCCTACGTAATAGTTTATTTGAACCGTTTCTAGGAAGTTCATCAACAATATAAATTTTATTTGGCACTTTGTAACCCGCCAAATGTTCTTTGCAGTATACCAGGAGTTCGTTCACTTCTACATTATTATTCAATACCACAAATGCATTTGGAACTTGTCCCCATTTGTCATCTTCTACTCCACAAACACCTACTTCTCGAACAGATGGATGAGATGTTAAGACGTTTTCTATTTCTGCGGGATATATATTTTCTCCACCAGAAATGATTAAATCTGACCGGCGATCCACTACAAATAAGTACCCTTCATCATCAAAATAACCAATATCTCCACTATGCAACCAACCATCTTGTTGAGAAGGTTTATCTGAAAAACGTCCCACATAACCAGGTGTTACATGTTTCCCTCGTATTAATATTTCGCCTTGCTCAAATGTTGCCTTTGCATTTTCTATTCGGATTTGATTAAAAAATAATGGTTTTCCTGCAGAACCAATTTTCCGCAATGCATCTTTACTTGATAAAGTTGCTGTTTGTGAGGATGTTTCGGTCATGCCATATGTCTGTGAAATTTGAATATGTCGTTTGATAGCGCGTTTTAAATAATCGATTGGTACAGGTCCGCCCCCTGCAAGCATTGTTTGGAATTTATCAGATACGTATGCATCACGATGCTCTAATTCTGTTAATATGCGCTCTAATGTGAAAGCTACAACAGACATACGTGTTACAGTACCATCTACTAGAAAATCGACTACCTTTTCAACATCAAATTTTTTCAAAAGTTCTAAGCGTACACCATGCAGTAAACATTTACACAACATAGAAAACCCACTAATATGAAAAAGTGGAACTGTACATAACCATGTATCATCTTCAACAAGACCTGTATTATAGAGGGAGGATGTTGCACTTGATACATGATTGCCCACAGTTTGACGGACCCCTTTTGGAAAACCTGTTGTACCAGATGTATACATAATCGTCATTGTATCATTTTCATCCCATTCATCTGTTGGTGTAAATGCTATTGCAGATACATCTGAGACTTTAGAAAATGAATGAATTGGTGAAGCTGTTTCCGGCAACTTATTTAGCAATTCATCTTCTACTAATATTGCAACTGCCTCTGAATCTTGAATTTGATAAGCTAATTCTGTTTTACTTAAACGCAGATTGAGAAGTACCATTTCACATTGTAAATGCATACAGCCACAAATCATGAAAATAATTTGTGGTGTAGATGTTGCAAAAATAGCTACACGATCATGCGCTTTAATGCCTAGTGCTTCTAGTTTTGAAGCATATCGTAATGCTAAATCATTTATCTCTTTATATGTCCAAGACTGACCTTCGAAACTTACTGCTACTTGTTCCGGGGTTAGTGTTGAACGCTGTAAAATCCAATTTGGAATCATTTTTTGTCACCCTTATAAAAAAATCATTAAGATAATCATATCATTATAGTAACAGAAAATGAAAAAGCTCGTATCAAAGGTATACGTGCAAGGATATTACTTTTACTATTATTGCTACAATTTAAGCAGTAAATAAAAAACTACTCTCAAACGAGAGTAGCTTTCTATAGACAATTCATTCTATTATGGGAAACGTGGGAATTGACCGAAGTCTGGATCACGTTTTTCTTTAAATGCGTCGCGACCTTCTTTTGCTTCATCTGTTGTGTAGTAAAGTAAAGTAGCGTCTCCACCTAATTGTTGTAAACCAGCAAGACCATCTGTATCTGCGTTAAATGAAGCTTTTAAGAAACGTAGAGCAGTTGGTGATTTTTTAAGCATTTCTTCACACCATTCTACTGTAGTATCTTCAAGTTTTTCATAAGGTACTACTGTATTTACAAGACCCATGTCTAATGCTTCTTGCGC
Source organism: Rummeliibacillus sp. TYF005 (assembly GCF_003844195.1). Lineage (NCBI taxonomy): Bacteria > Bacillati > Bacillota > Bacilli > Caryophanales > Caryophanaceae > Rummeliibacillus > Rummeliibacillus sp. TYF005. Next base: position 7,598 of record NZ_ML122572.1, on the reverse strand, counting down.
GTCGTATTGACGACATAAATACCAAATTTCACGAGCTTTTTTATGTCCAACGATACGTGCTAAATAGCCTGCACCGTAACCAGCGTCAAATGAACCTACTTTTGGTCCAGTTTGTCCAAAACGAGCATTTTCAGCAGCGATTGTTAAATCACATACGATATGCAGTACATGTCCACCGCCGATTGCATATCCTGCAACCATTGCTACTACTGGTTTTGGAATTTTACGGATTAAAGTTTGTAGATCAAGTACATTTAGGCGAGGAATATTGTCTTCACCAACATAACCACCGTTACCACGTACTTTTTGGTCTCCGCCTGAGCAGAATGCTTTTTCGCCTTCACCAGTTAAGATAATTGCACCAATTTTTGCATCGTCGCGAGCACGAGTAAATGCATCGATCATTTCTGCAGTTGTTTTTGGACGAAATGCATTTCTTACTTCTGGACGGTTAATAGTAATTTTAGCAATGCCGTTATAAGATTCATATTTGATATCTTCGTAGACATGTTCTGTTATCCATTCACGAGTCATTATAAATCCTCCTATATTGTTTCTAGGTGTTTCTCTATTATTGTAGCAAAGATTTGTGGATTTTCCACATGTATTGCATGGCCAACACCTGATACGATTACATTTTTGCAATATAAGAATCTTTCCTTCATATCATTGGCCTTTTGTTGGAATTTTTTATCTAATTCACCTGTTATCAATAGTACAGACTTTGTAAAGTTCTGCAAATCACCCCAAAAGGATGGTTGTGATCCAGTTCCCATGCCACGCAAACTATTGGCTAAACCAACTACACGTTGGCTTAATCTTTCTTCTCGTATTGCTTGTTGTTTTGATTCTGACAATTTTTTTTGTGATTCAAAAAGAGGAATGTTCTCCCATTGTTCCACAAAAGCATCTAGTCCATACTTTTCAATTTTTTCTGCTAATGCACGATCACTTTTTCTTCTCGCTTCACGTTCTTCTTCTGTTTTAAGTCCAGGTGAAGAACTTTCTAAAATTAGCTGGTCAACCATTTCCGCATATTTCATCGTAAAAGCGAGCGCTACACGTCCTCCCATTGAATAACCAATTAGAGTAAATGACGGAATACGTCTTGCTTCAAAAAAGTCATGCAATAATTCAACTTGTTCTTCCATCGAATATCTTTTGACGATATATGGAGCATCCGATAACCCATGACCAATCAAATCTATAGTAATAATACGATAAGTTTCTTCAAATGACTCAATTACCTCATCCCATGTCTTTGTACTACCTGTGAAGCCATGTAAGAAAACAAGCGTTTTTTCAGCTTGAGGATTTATAATTTGGTAATGTACATTTAAATCTCTTACAGATGTCATTACGCTTGCCATTTTTCATCTAACTCCTTACTAATAGAGTCCCATAAATTTCGATGAGATTGGACATTAACTGATCGATTTGTTACCACTTCGATAATACGGACAGGTTTTACTTTAGGGGATTCAAGTACCTGTACAAACTTTTCTTTTGAGTGAATGACATCATATTGAGCATCGTACATTCTTGCTAAATCCGAAAATTGCAAATCAGAAGGGGTACCAAATAACTCTTCATAATAATCTTCTACAGTTGCCTGTGAAAGATAAGAGAAAATGCCACCACCATTATTATTCATCACAACAATTGTGATATCACAATTTTGATAACGGCTAGCTATTAATCCATTTGAATCATGTAAAAATGCTAAATCTCCTATTAATAAATACGAATGTCTATTTGTTGCTAATTGTGTACCAATTGCTGTTGAAACAACGCCATCAATTCCGTTTGCACCGCGATTAGCATAAATACGCACATCTTTATTTGTTTTATAGAAAAACGTATCTACATCACGGATTGGCATACTACTACTTGCAAATAAATTACAATGGTCAGGTAAATGCTCAAATAACGTTGCTGCTAAAGCGCCTTCATCAGATTCACTTTGGATGTATTCTTTCACATGGTGAGAGGCTATTTCATTGGCTTCCAACCAGTTTTGTACATAGTCGCTATCAGTGCTTAAATTGGTGATCGTAACATCATTTAACCAGCTGCCTATTTGTGCTTGAATATGATGTGTCGTAATAGCTAATGAGTCCCTAAACATTGGATCCTCATCAATAACCAAGTAAGTTTTTGGCTGAACATTACTTAAAAATTGCATCAACGGTTTTGAAACTGGTTGTGCACCAAAACGTATTACAGTATCTGCAGCTGCTACTTGTTTAAATGTTGAATTTTTCAAAAGAGCATCATACTGGTCAATGACAAAATCTGCGCAATCATTTGGCACATTTCCACGTAGATGAGAAAGACTTTCTACAAGAACCGGCCATTTCAAATGGCGAATAAAGTCCCAAATAATATTCAAATCTGTATTTTGAGCCATTTCTCCCATAATTAGAATCCCTTTTTCGGCATGTCCAATTATAGTTTTCAACATATTCATAGCATGCTCATTTGGACGAATTTCTTGTGGCATACTTTCTATGAATGACACTGTTGGTAATTGTTTAGGAAAGTCTATTAACAAAGGCTCTCTGAATGGTACGTTGACATGTACAGGTCCTACTGGTGCTGTTGTCGCAATTGCAACAGCTCGCGCAATATGACGTTCGATAAATGGCAAAGTGTTTGGTGACTCGTCCGGTATTGGAAAATCAACTGACCATTTTACTTGATTGCCATATAAATTAGGTTGTGTTATTGCTTGCGGTGCTCCTACCTCACGAAGCTCATGAGGTCTGTCTGCGGTTAATACGATTAAAGGTGTTCTAGCTAACTTCGCTTCTACAATTGCTGGAAAATAATTAGCCGCTGCAGTACCTGATGTACAAATAAGAACAACTGGATTTGCACTTACTTTCGCTATCCCTAAAGCTAGAAATGCAGCTGATCTTTCGTCAACTTGTCTGTACATTTTAAATTCTTTTGTATGTGCAAAAGCATATGCTAAAGGTGTTGAACGTGAACCTGGACTTACTACAACATCCTTTACCCCTGCTTGATATAAAGATGCAACAAGCTTATATACATAGCTTGTTAGAATCTCTTTGTTATTCATGTAATTGTCCTCCTAAAGCACGAATCATCGGACGGAATTTCACAAGTGTTTCTTCATATTCACTTTGCGGCTGTGAATCTGCAACAATTCCACCACCTGCATATAAATAAGCTTTATCTTGATGCAATAATGCAGAACGAATTGCAACTGCAAATTCTCCATTTCCATTTGCATCTAACCAGCCAATCGGTGCTGCATACAAACCACGATTCATCGGTTCATATTTACGAATGACTTCCATAGCTTTCATACGTGGTACACCGCCTAATGCTGGTGTTGGATGCAATGTTTTTACTAATTGTAAAATTGTCGCACCATTTTTTAAGTGTCCTTCTACAGGTGTATATAAATGTTGAATATCTCTTATCTTCAAAAGTCTTGGCTCTGATGGAATAGTATAGCTTGCGCAGTTTTCTTTAAATGTATGTCCAATCATATCCACAACATATTGATGTTCTGAACGATTCTTTGCATCATTTAACAAACTTTGTCCTAAGCCTTCATCTTCTTCTGCAGTTTTACCACGTTTTACAGAACCTGCAACACACGAAGAGTAAGCATAAGAATTTTCGACTTTTACTAAGCGTTCAGGCGAAGCACCAAAAAACAACTTTTCATTGTGTTCTAGCCCAAACAAATAACTTTCTGGTTGTTCTAAAATTATTTGAGACAAAACATTTGGTGATGATACTTCTTTTTCGAATTCTAAAGCAAGTGACCGTGCGATTACCACTTTATCAGCTTCTTTTTGACGAATTAAAGAAGTCACTTGATGAATAGATTCTAAATATTCTTCTTTAAAAGGTTCAAAACTACTTTTCACTTTTGGTTTAGCATATGTTTTCAATGCTTTTACTTGTGCCGTATGCATAAGTTCGTCACGTTTTTTACATAGTTCGTTTAATATTTGCGGATTTTCCTGTTCTGCAATATAGTTTGTACTAATATAAACATGATCATTACGTATAACTAGTTGATATGTAGCAACTACAAAAAATGCTGGTGGCATGCCTTCCCATTCACCTGAAACACCATTTTCAGGATCAAAGGTAAAACCGCCAAACAGAATCGGTTGTAACTCTTTGTCATTTGTTACAATATGCTGTGTTAGCTTTTTCCATTGTTGTTCCACATCATCAAAACGTTGGTCTGTTGAATGACTTGTTATAATATGTGCATAACCCAAACCTACTAATGTAAACGTTTTCTCGCGATTTTGCCAATAATATCTCTGATTTGCAAAGGACTCTTCCCCTGCTTCAAAAAATGCCAACGCTGATAATCGATTCACTTCAATTGTTTCTGTAAAAAATTTTAGTGTCGACTTTTCTGTCTCAGTTTCAATTTGGTCGCCGGTTGTTGTCGACAACTTACGATTCATGAAAATTCCCTCCGTCAGTAGATTGATATACTTATCTACTCGTACATCCTTCGTTATCCTATACTATCATACATCTTTCTATAAAATTCAGCACTTATTTACCTTTTTATTTCTACAAAATAAATAAGGCATATAGATAATTCTATATACCCTGTTTTTGTATATATCGAAGAAAATTCTCATTTGCAATCATCTTCACTTCATCTTCTGAAAAGTGCTGTAATAATGTTAAGATTAAATTTTGCGATTTGGATGCATTTTCAAGACCAATAACCGTTCTATCAATCCCATCAAAATCAGATCCTAACCCTATATGCTCAATCCCCACTAATTCAGCCAAATATTTCACATGTTTAACCAAATCATCAATAGTGACATCGTCTGTACCTTCTTTAATAAACGGTGGATAATATACAACGTGAATATGACCACCTTGTTTTACTAATGCGATTGCCTGCTCATCTGATAAATTTCTAGTATGATTACACAAGGCTCTTGCATTTGAATGACTCGCTATCAAATGCTTTGATAAAGGCAAAACATCCCAAAAACTTTTTTCGTTGAGATGTGATACATCAATAATAATATCTTTATCATTTAATAATTCAATGACTTCTTTACCGAATGGCTTCAGTCCCTGATTCGGATTTTCTTCTGCCCCATAAGCCACACTATTTTCAAAATTCCATGTTAGACCAACTAATTTTACACCTGCATCTAGAAGGGTTTGCAACTTTAAAAGGTCTTCTCCAATTGCATCACAGCCCTCTAAACTTAATATTGCCCCTATTTGTCCTTCTTTTAATGTATATACCTGTTTCCAATCTGTTATATGGATTACATCAGGATTGGGCTGTAATACATTTGTATAAAATAACTCAACTTGTCGCATAGCCTCGGTAAATTTATCGGCTTGTGGAACATCTTCTCCTATAAAGATAGCAAAATCTTGTATCACGACCTGACCTGCTTGTAGTTTTTCCTTACTTGCTTGTAGTTGAATAGCAGAGGAAAATTTAATGGGTGGGTCAGCTTTCGTTAACTTACCTAATACATCACAATGTAAATCGATAATCTTCATATATGCACCTACTTTTTTATATTATTATATTAGAACTTTCTAGCTACATATTAGATATCCATAAGAAAAACCAACAGAAAATTTACTTTCAGTTGGCTTTACCTAATTTTATAATAAATGTATGGGTTGTCTTTAATCGTATCCTACATCAGATGGAGTGTCTGAAGAGCCATATTCCTCGACTACAAGGAAACTATCTTCACCATCTATTCGGTAGTCCTTTAAATTACTTGGATCAGAAGTTGTCGCATTTAAAATTTCTTCTTCTACAGGGCGTTCTTGTGTACCAGCAGTTCTTTCGGAATGCTCTATACAAGTTAATGTAGTTGGCATTGCTTCCATCCGCTCAAAGGGGATTTCGATGCCACACACTATGCAATGTCCATAGGTGCCATCATCTATTGCTTTTAGAGCTTTTTCAATATTATCTAATTGAAATTCGTTAAACTTGTCCATCGCCAATTCAGTTGCTGAATCCATCATGTCAGTAGCTTGGTCGGCTGGATGATTATCATAATTAGATAACTCTGTCGACTCAAATATTTCATCGTTATCTGGTCTTGCTTTAATCCTTTTTTGTTCATCTGTTAATAATTTTTTTAATGTGTGTAATTGTTGATCTGTCATTAACTTAAACCTCCATTCTGTACTATTTATGCCCCAAATTTCTTTTTTCAAAGCACATATTTTTACGAATAATCTATTTTCATGATTGAAATACATTTGAATAAGAAAGAATATGTATATTAAAAAGGAACTCTATAGTCAGAGTTCCTTTCTCTTTTTAAACGTTTGCATATATTGCATCTCGTAAAAATTTGGTCATACCTTTTTGGTGTTGATCATAATAAGCCGTAAATCTCTCGTCTGCTACATATAAATCCGCAAGTCCCTTATGCGCTTCTTTAGAATAGGATGGCCAATAATGCGTTAACCATTCCTTGTGACATTTTACAGCTTCCTGTGCCTTTATATCCCGAACATCACCGTTTATCATAGCCTCTTTTAACAAATCAATTATTCTTTTTTCTAGAATTTGATTTTCTTCAAATACTTCTTCGGTCATTCCTAGTAATTTTTTATTCGATTCATCTACTACATTATTACCATACTTTTCACGAATTTCATCGCCATAACATTTCTCATTTTCTTGAATCATTTTATCCTTTAAACCTTCAAATCGTTCATGATCTTTCATTTCATATTCTCCTTCCAAAGATTGAATTGTCTTCTCAACATTAAGTAACATTTTTTCGATTATTGATCGTTCTTTTAGTAATTTCTTTTGATGTTCCTGTAATGCACTTTTTATATCAAATTTTGATTCATTTACGATTTCTTTGATTTTTTCCAATTTCAAACCTAGTTCGCGATACAACAAAATTTGTTGCAATAATTGCACTTCGTATTCTCCATATATACGATACCCCGACTTAGTAAACCTTAATGGTTTAAGTAAATTAATTTGATCGTAATAACGTAGAGTCCTAGTAGTAACTCCAGAAAGTATAGCAAGTTGCTGAATGGTATATTCCATATAATCACCCCATACCTTCAATATACAGATTGACGTAACGTAAAGGTCAATACTGTTATATGCATTTTTAAATTACTTTTTATCATTTTCCGACAGAGGACTCCCTCTTCAAGGAATGTGTAAGAGCCTAGCTCAATGAGTAAGTGGACTTCTATAAGTGGGGAGTAATTCAAGATTGAAAGCTTTCTTAAATTATTGTATTTGTTTTGTTTTAACAGCAAGGATTGTTGATGGTGTTTCTGCTGGGTTTATTACAATTAGCTGTGTCTTTTTATCACAACTCAAGCTTCNCCTTTATCACAACTCACTCTTCCTTTATCACAACTCGGGCTCTCTTTATCACAACTCAGGCTTCCTTTATCACAACTCAGGCTTCCTTTATCACAACTCAGCTTCTTTATCACAACTCACTCTTCCTTTATCACAACTCGCTTCTCCATGACTTAGAAATCGACTTTTTAATGTATTACAGGCAAAAATATTATGGCTCTTTGTAAATAGTTGGGGTGGGGAC
>NZ_ML122571.1:0-47346 GCF_003844195.1 Rummeliibacillus sp. TYF005 | reverse complement strand
TGTCCCCACCCCAACTATTTACAAAGAGCCGAAATGTTTTATTGATTAAATTATCATTCCTCCTTCTTGAGGTCCTCCTGTTTTATCCTATATTAATTCATGCTAAGCAAAAGATGAAAATATAATAATATCAAGATAGATAGCGAGAATTGAATAGAAGGAGGGAAAATACTGAAGTACGATGTAATCATAATAGGTTCGGGTCTTGCAGGTTTAACAGCAGCTAGTGAATTAGTGGATGCTGGAAAGAAGGTGTTATTGGTTGATCAGGAAGGAGAACAATCACTAGGTGGTCAAGCTTTTTGGTCATTTGGGGGATTATTTTTGGTTGATACACCGGAGCAACGCCGATTAGGTGTGAAGGATAGTTTTGAACTTGCTTGGCAAGATTGGCAAGGTACAGCAGGATTTGATCGCTTAGAAGACGAAGATGCTTTTGCATATCGATGGGCAAAAGCATATGTCGAATTTGCAGCAGGTGAAAAGTATAGTTGGCTTAAAGAAAAAGGTATCAAGCTATTTCCAGTCGTTGGTTGGGCAGAAAGAGGAGGTTCCTTTGCAGATGGACATGGAAATTCAGTGCCAAGATTTCATATTACTTGGGGGACAGGTCCAGGATTATTAGAACCTTTTTTAAAGCGAGTACAAAGTGCAAGAGTTGCAGGATTACTCGATTTTAAACCGCGCCATCAAGTAACTGAACTCATTGCAAAGAATGGCACCGTTGTAGGAATAGCAGGTACAATACTAGCTGAAGATAATACCCCACGTGGTCAAGAAACGTCACGAGAGATAGTAGGGGAATTTTATCATTACGCTGATGCTGTGATTGTGGCAAGTGGAGGTATCGGAGCGAACCTAGAACTCGTACGTCAAAATTGGCCCTCACGTCTTAGCTCCCCACCTCAAAATATGATTGCTGGAGTTCCTGCGTTTGTGGATGGGAAAATGTTGGCCGTATCAGAGAAGGTAGGAGGGCGCATCGTTAATCGTGATCGCATGTGGCATTATACGGAAGGGTTGAAGAATTGGAATCCAATTTGGAAAAACCATGGTATACGTATATTGCCAGGACCGTCTTCTCTTTGGATTGATGCAAAAGGAAATCGCTTCCATGCTCCTAATTTCCCAGGATTTGATACGTTGAGTACACTAGAAGCAATTCAAAAGACAGGCTATGATTATTCCTGGTTTATCCTAACAGAAAAAATTATTGAAAAGGAATTTGCGTTATCTGGATCTGAACAGAATCCAGACTTAACAAATAAAAGTATTAAGCAGGTATTAAAACGAATATTACCAGGACCACCAGCACCAGTACAAGCGTTTAAAGAACGAGGAGAAGATTTTGTCGTTGCCAATAATGTTAAAGAACTAGTTGAAGGTATGAATAAACTAGTAGGTAATAATCTTCTAGATTTTATCAATATTAAAGAACAGATTATAGCACGTGATAGAGAACTAGATAATCCATTTACAAAAGATGCACAAATCAATGCCATCTTCTGTGCACGTAAATATATAGGAGACAAATTAATACGTGTTTCGAAACCGCACAAACTATTAGATCCTTCTTGTGGACCGTTAATAGCCGTACGACTGAATATTTTAACCCGTAAAACTCTAGGTGGATTGCAAACAGATTTAAATGGGGCAGTACTTAATCATGCAGGAGAACCCATTCCTGGACTATTTGCTGCAGGAGAAGTTGCTGGCTTTGGTGGTGGAGGGGTACATGGATATCGTTCGTTAGAGGGTACTTTCTTAGGTGGATGTCTTTTTACAGGATTGAGAGTAGGAAGGTATTTAGCAAAGTAGATATTTTATAAATAGCTTTGCTATAATAATAAATATATGAAAATAGGTAAGAAAATATAATAAAAGTTATTGGTAAAATACTAGAAAGTAGATGAATATTTTGGAAAATAAATTTCGTGTTAGCCAAATTCTTATTGCAAGAGATACTCAAAAAGTAGAAAAAATTTATGCAGTAAATGAAAAAGGAGAACCATTCGACTTGCTTGAAATTGGGGTTCTAGAGCATTTCCATATCCTTACGAAAGAGCAGCTACAAGAAAAATTAGATCAGTATAATATTGGAGCAACACTTAAGGTGGATGGGTATCGTACACTTTTAACCTTAAATTCAAAACAGGACGCAAATCTCTATATCGAACATATAGGACCTTATTTTAATGAAATATTATTATAACTTTCATATTTAAATCAAATCACTCTATTAAAATATATTGCTGCAAGGAGAGAAAATAGAATTAATGAACCAGCCTCAAGAAAAGCGAACAGATTATAAGATTCAGCCCTTTTTCTCAATTTGGCTTCATCCTAAAAAAACTGCCCAATTCATACTAGAACATAAAAATTGGACATATACAATTGGATTTATTTTATTGGGTGGAATTGCTACGGGAATTTCAGAATTAGAAGATACAAAGCTCTATCCCTCTTTTCAAACATGGTTATTGCTTTTGGCATGTATTATTACAGGACCTTTTATAGGTGCAGTTAGTGTTGCCATTGGTACAGCTGTTACTTGGATCGTAGGTAAAATCTTCGGTGGTAAGGGTAGTTTTGAGGATATTTGGAAAGTAACAAGTGTTTCCTCTATTCCATCAATAGCGATAACTCCATTTCTGATTGTTTGGATGGCAAATTCGCCTCAAACCTTTTTTGATACAAACTATGAATCATCAACGATTATATTAAATATTGCCGCTTTTGCTTCACTTCTAATCAGCACAATTGTTTCAGTCTGGTCATTAGTGATTAATATAGCTGGTATTGCTGTTGCACATCGATTTTCGAATTGGAAAGCATTTTTTACAATTTTTATCCCGACTTTCTTGCTAATAGTAGTAATAGGTATTTGGGGTTTATTGTTGTATAGTGCATTTTCAGGAATATCTATTTAAAGGACCAAAAGAGATATCTCACTATTTATTGAGATATCTTTTTTATTAAAGTTATCAATAACAGTATAACTAGAAATAAATATGAAAATATGAATTTTCAAAAGACATAAAAAATTTACAAATTAACGTCTTTTCAGTATGATTAAATTTGTCTCTAGTAAATTTTTGATACGCTTTTTGTTAAGATGGAGGTATTTTTTTATACATGGAACATATTGAAAAGGGCAATAAATGGGCGTTACTTCCTTTTGTTGTATTTGTACTTTTATTTATAGGAACAGGTATAGTAACAAAAGATTTTACGGCTATGCCATTAAATGTTGCCGTAGGAGTTAGTTGTATACTATCATTTATGATGAATCGTCAAGAGAAGATGACGAAAAAAATTGAAATTTTCACAAAAGGAGCAGGCAATGCAAATGTAATGCTAATGGTCGTTATATTTGTATTAGCAGGAGCCTTTTCAAGCGTAGCTAAAGAAATGGGAGCAGTAGAGTCAACTGTAAATTTAGGGTTGTCATATTTGCCAGAGAACTTCTTATTAGTTGGCTTATTTATCATTGGATGTTTTATCTCACTTTCAATGGGGACATCAATGGGAACAGTAGTTGCATTAGCGCCAATTGGTGTTGGAATTGCTGATGCTACTGGTATATCAATGGGACTAGCTATGGCAACTGTTGTTGGAGGAGCGATGTTTGGCGATAATTTATCCATTATTTCAGACACCACCATTGCTGCAGTTCGTACACAGGGAACAGATATGAAGGATAAATTTAAAGTGAATTTACGTATCGTCCTACCGGCAGCCATGGTTACTGCAATCATAATAGCTTTAATGACTATGGGAAAGAGTCAATCCTTACAAGGAAATTATGATTATTCCATTATTTCTGTCATACCTTACCTGTTTGTATTGATCGTTGCATTAATCGGTGTTGATGTATTAAAAGTTTTAATCGGAGGTATTATCGCTTCAGCTATTGTTGGTTTTATCAATGGTAAGTTAACGTTCCTTTCATTCATCAAAGCAGTAAGTGAGGGAATGATAGGAATGGAGGATATTGCAATTATTGCTATTCTAATTAGTGGTTTAGTTGCATTAATACAACATAATGGTGGTATTCAATATTTACTTTATACGATTTCAACACGTATTCGTTCGAAAAAGGGAGCAGAGTTTGGAATTGCCTCACTGGTTAGTGTGACAGATATTTCAACAGTAAATAATACAATTTCAATCTTAATGACTGGTCCAATTGCCAAAAATATTGCTGATCAATATCAAGTTGATCATCGAAAATCAGCCAGCTTATTAGATATTTTTGCGAGTGTTTGGCAAGGATTTTTACCTTATTCGCCACAATTATTAGCAGCTGCAAGTGTAGCAGGGATTTCAACTATTGATATGTTGCAATATTCATATTATCCAATTTTAATGGGGATTTGCGCAATTGTAGCGATACTAATTGGTTATCCTAAATTCAAAAAATAGTAAAAAGGTCAAGTTACTACTGTATAGTCGTAGTACTTGACCTTTTACTTCCATCATCGGTGTTAATGAAGATATTATGCTCCGAAAATATTGTCTTCAGTGACAACTTCTCTTGAGATAGCTATGGCACCTTTTTTTCTTAAATGCAAGATGCACTCTTCGTTTGATTTTAGAATTTTTTCAAGGTAATATTCCTGCTTTTCAGGAGGAATGTGCATACCATTAAATTCATCTCGAAGTGCAAATTCATATACTGCTAATTCATCTTCAGTTAATTTTCCTGGATTTTTTGCTTCCATATATACAAACTTCCTTTACTTTAAAAACTAATAAGAACTTCTTTTAATTATACACTACAATTTAGTGTATTGAAGATATCAAACTCCTCTTGATAAATCCTACACTTATTTTAAAAGCATTTGAAGCTCAGGCACCACATTTTGCATTTTTCCGTTAATTAAGACCTCTATCGTATTTTCTATAGCTAGTTTTGTCATGGCGTTTCTAGTTTCTTGCGTAGCGGAACCTATATGTGGGGTTGCTGTAAAGTTATCTAATTCAAGCAATGGGTTATCATTGTTTATAGGTTCATGAACAAATACGTCCGAAGCAGCTGCGTAAATATCATGATTTTTTAACGCATTATACAGTGCTTTTTCGTCTACCGTCGCACCTCTTGACATATTAATGAATATCGCTGTTTTTTTCATCTTTTCAAACTTAGAAGCATTCATTAAATTCCTTGTTTCTTCAGTAAGTGGTGTTAGTAGAACAACAAAATCAGATTCTTCTAGAAGTTGATCTAGTGGTTTCCATAAAATATTTTCATTCTCTAATTCACTCTTTTTACGACGATTATAATAACTAACATCCATTGAAAACCCAAGTTTAGCACGTCTAGCTAGTTCTTCACCAATACGTCCCAGTCCAATAATGCCTAATTTTTTGTGGTGTACATCAAGTCCATAATAATTTACATCATCTTTTATAGTCCACTTTTTCCTTTTAATAGTAGAGGCAAGTTCACTGATTCTTCTAGAGGTATTTAACATAAGACCAAATGTTAAATCTACCACACAGTCATTTAATACATTAGGTGTATGTGTACCAATTATTCCAGCTTTCTTCATTGCAGCAATATCAAAATTATCATATCCAACACTTATGTTACTAACTAGTTTTAATCGAGGAGCATGTTGAATGAGTTCTTCATCAATTTTAATACTATAATTTAAGATAGCTTGTGCACTTTCTAGTGAAGTTAGAAATTGTTCTCTAGAAAAAGATGGTTGGTAGTCTGTTTCAAAATAATTAGATAAATAATCTAGAAAATGATGGTCTATCTCTCTCATAACTAAAAGTCTTGGTTTCACCCTAAACACTCCTTCAACGCATAATATAAATACATAATTAATAATATATGAAAAATGAGTGAAAAATCCAAAGATTCTTATTCCTTATAGTAGTTTATATACAAGGTAAAACTAAATACAAGTAAGATACATTGGATAACTATTATACTTACATATCACGTTGTTGAAAATAATGGCCACAGTTTATAAAATATTGTTAAGTAATCATCGTAAATATTTGAGATTTTTAACAAATAACAAGGCGAATATCGTAAAGGAAAGAATAAAATTGATAGCTCAATCGTAAACTGTTTTAGAGTAAGAAAGTATAAATATGTTCCAAAAAACAATAGATTTTCCTTTTCATTTCTGTTGAAAAGAGTAGAATAGTACAAGATAGGATTTTAGAAAGTGGGAGAATAAATGGAAGCAGCATTCCTAGCAAAAATAGCTTCAATTATTTTGTTAGATATCGTTTTGAGTGGGGATAATGCAGTCGTAATTGCACTCGCTTGCCGAAATTTAGCAAAAGAACAACGTAAAAAGGCAATTTTACTTGGTACAGGTGGCGCCATTGGTTTACGGATTGTCTTAACATTTGTAGCCGTTTGGCTTTTACAAATACCGTTAGTAAAAGTAGTCGGTGGCTTATTGCTACTTTACATTGCATTTGACTTATTAAGATCTGGAGATGAAGATCCAGATGTTAAAAGTGGTAATAACTTATTTGCAGCAGTTCGAACAATTATTGTTGCGGACTTTGTGATGAGTTTAGATAATGTACTTGCCATCGCTGGAGTTGCGAATGGTCACATTGGCCTTGTCGCATTAGGATTACTTGTTAGTATTCCTTTAATCGTCTTTGGTAGCCAAATTATTATTAAGTTAATGGAGAAATTTCCAATTCTTATTTGGATTGGTGCATTATTAATTGCTTACACTGCAGGCACAATGGTTGTAGATGATAAGTATGGTCATCAACTTGTTGAAGCTACTTTCCCTATGATGGAACATCTTATACCAATTATTAGTATGGTATTATTAATCATCATCGGTGTATGGACAAAAAATCGTCAAGTTAGAAATATAAGAAGATAAATGTTTGAAAATAGAAAGAGATGGCACCAGTAATTTGGTAGCCATCTCTTTCTGTTTTAATAATTTATAGTAGTGAGTATAATCCTTATTTAGCTTGATGGATTTCCTCTGTCAACGCTTCTAATTGATCAATTAATGAGCCGATAAAGGCAATTGTATCTTGTAGAGGTTTATCGGTTGTAATGTCCACACCAGCCATTTGTGCTAATTCAACAGGTGACTTAGTACCACCAGCTTGTAAGACTTTCAACCAATCATCTACCGCTGGTTGACCTTCATGTAAAATACGTTGTGATACTTGTGTAGAAATTGTTAACCCTGCGCTGTAAGTGTAAGGATATAACCCCATATAATAATGTGGTTGGCGCATCCAAGTTAGTTCAGCCCCCTTATTAAGTTCTACATCGTCTCCCCAGAACTCTTCTAAAACGGAGCGTTTTAAATCGTTTAAAATGGTTGCATTAACACTTTCACCAGCATCCACTAATTCATAAACTTTTCGTTGATATGCAGCTTCTAAAAGGTGAGTAACAAAGTTATGATAGTAAGTACGAGCGACTATGGTTGAAATTACCCAACGTTTAAAACGTGGATCATTCGAATTTTTAAGTAAATAATTGGCCATTAACATTTCATTCATAGTTGATGGTGATTCTACGAAATAAGTAGAAGATTCACTGTTGAAATAAGATTGATGTTTATGCGCATTTCTAAAATGTCCAGCATGGCCTAGTTCATGGGCTAATACAAAAACCTCATTCATACGTTGAGTCCAAGAAATTAAAATATATGAGTGGGATCCATATGGACTAGAACAAAATGCACCAGTAGATTTTCCTTCGTTGTTCGCAAAATCTATCCAGCGATCCTCAAATGCACTATCAATCATTTTTACATAATCTTCTCCCATAACTCCAAGTGCTTTTTTCATATAATCACGTGACTCTGGGATAGTGATAGATGGCTCATAATCAGGATCTAGGGAGATTTTTAAATCAGCAAAAGTCATCTTATCTAAGCCATGTTCTTTTTGTAGAAGTTTTGCATAACGGCGCATATGTGGTGCTAATTCCTTCATAATTACATCAATTTGACGATTGTATAAATCACGATCTACCTCTTGGTCAAATAGGAGATAATCGATTACCGATTCGTAGCCACGTAAATTAGCAATTGTTTTTTCAGTTTGTACATGTGTGTTGTATGCTTTAGCTGTTGTATGTTGATAGTCAGCTAGTTTTTCAGAAAATGCTTTGAATGCTTCACGACGGATATTCTTATCAGACTCTAGTTCCCAATCTCCTTCGAAAAGGTTATAGCTCAGTGGATAACTTTTATCACCAACAGTGAAGTTTTTGAATTTCATATCAACTAGTTTAGTAGTATTGTATATACCATATGCAGCATCAAAAGTAGAACCAAGTGCAGCTAAAGCTTTTTCCGCTTCAGGATGTAATTGATGTTCTTTTTTTGCAATAAGGCGTTTAATATAGTGTGTATAATTTGGTGCTAGTTGAATAGCTTCTTCTAGTAATTCCGTCGGTAAGGCAAGTATTTCACTATCTACAAATGATACTAAACTAGCAATTTGAGATGAAATATTTCCAAAGTTGTTAGCACGCATTTGAGCAAAGTCATTTGTTTGATCTGTTTCAAGATCTAATGACATAAATGCACCATAAGGAATTATAGCTTCTACTAAAGCTTCATAATCGGTAATAACATTAGCTACTTGCTTTGCATCCGTAATATGCCCTTGATATTGAAGATTGAATTTTTTTGCATCTTCAAATACTTTTTTTACACCTTCATTGTATGCTTCTTCATTTGTTACAAGATCCGTTAAATCCCAAGTTTCAGAAACGGGAACATCCTTGCGTTTAAGAATATTATCAATCATTTATAGCACTCCCTTTTATTACGTAATACGAATTATTTTCATTATAAAACGTATATTTAGTAAAGTAAAACATTTCAGAAAAAACAAGAAATTAAAAAGCCTAACACTAAGGTTAGGCTACATGTATTATTTGTTTAATATTATCTTGTCTAGTAACAGAGGGGTAATATATTTGGTATCCTGGTAAGCAATAATATTCTGGCCTGAAATTTCATCGATTAAAAGCAAATCACCATTTTGAGTTTCACGGCCAAATTTTAACTTTATCTCATGAAGTTTTAGACCTTTTTTGGCCAATTCAGTTCTTACAAAATTCGAAATATCAATAGAAAGTAATTCTAATGATCGTTCTTCATCTTTGGATAAAATTCCTTTTTCAAATAAAATCGATTTAGCAATAGAATCATTTTGATGTTCATCTTCAAAATATGAAATAGATACAACATCTTCAAGTTCATGACCATCTTGGTCATAATGCCAAAGCGTATTAGCACTTGGAAACTGACATAATACTATAAGGCCATTGCCTATAAGAGTAGTTGGCTTTACAGTAATTGTTGCCTCTTCCATATTTGAAGATAGATAATATGTCGGAATATCGATTGCTTTTAATCTTTTATAAAAGTATGTTGTTAAACTATGACTTGCGTTCATGATTTCAGTAGTTGTTCCAACATTATTGTGACTTGTCACCCCTTGGTCACTTAAAACATGTTTAAATTGTAAAACAAAATGATTTTCATCAATTTTATAAACATCTTTGGTTGTACCTTTATAAATCAGTTCCATTTTCCATACCCCCTTTCATGTTATTGTAAGTTATTGTAATTCATAATAGTAAAAAATATCCTAAAGAGAGGAGAAAAGTGTTGAAATGGACAAATATGGCGAAAAAAGCAGTAAACCCATTAGGATTTACCGCTTTACTATACTAAAGAGAAAAACATTATTAATGATTAGATAACACCTTGTGCAATCATTGCATCTGCAACTTTTAAGAATCCTGCGATGTTGGCACCGATTAATAAGTTACCTTCATGACCAAATTCTTTTGCAGCTTGGACACTATTTTTGTATATAGATGTCATGATGTCATGCAATTTTTGATCTACTTCTTCAAATGTCCAGAATAGACGCATACTGTTTTGTGCCATTTCAAGAGCAGAAACAGCTACACCACCAGCGTTTGCAGCTTTAGCAGGTGCGAACAATACATTATTTTCAAAGTAAACATCGATGGCTTTAAGAGTAGAAGGCATATTCGCACCTTCACCAACAGCTTTTACGCCATTTTTAACAAGTGTCTTAGCAGATTCCTCATCTATTTCATTTTGTGTTGCACATGGAAGGGCAATATCACATGGAATAGACCAAATACCATGACAATCTTCTGTATAAGTTGCATTTGGGTGAGTTTCAACATATTCTTTAATACGACCATGTCGCACTTCTTTAATTTCTTTAACTGTATCTAAATCGATGCCATTTGAATCAAATATATAACCGTTTGAATCAGAACATGCAACAACTTTTGCACCTAATTGTTGTGCTTTTTCAATCGCATATGTTGAAACATTTCCTGAACCTGAAACGACAACAGTTGCACCATCAAATGTCATGTTTATTTCTTTTAGCATTTCTTGTACGAAGTAAACACATCCATAACCAGTTGCTTCTTTTCGAGCTAAAGAACCTCCAAAACGTGGTAACTTACCAGTAATAACACCTGGTTCATATGCTCCACGGATACGGTTATACTGACCAAATAAGAAACCAATTTCACGAGCTCCTACACCAATATCACCAGCTGGCACGTCAACGTCAGGTCCAATATATTTATGTAATTCGGTCATAAATGCTTGACAAAAACGCATGATTTCAGCATCTGATTTACCTTTTGGATCGAAGTCTGAACCGCCTTTTGCACCACCAATTGGTTGACCTGTTAATGAGTTTTTGAAAATTTGCTCAAAACCTAAGAATTTGATAATACTTTCGTTAACAGATGGATGGAAGCGTAGGCCACCTTTGTAAGGTCCGATTGCTGAGCTATATTGAACTCGATAGCCACGGTTAACTTGAATTTTACCATGATCATCTTCCCAAGATACACGGAATTTTACTACACGTTCTGGTTCAACGATTCTTTCTAAAAGACTTGCTTTCATATACTCAGGACGTTGTGCAAATACGGGTGTTAAAGAATATAGAATTTCTTTAACTGCTTGTAAAAATTCTGGTTCATGCCCGTGTTTTTCTTTAAGGTTGTTATACACTGAATCAATATATTCAGTTGCTACTTTTTGTGAATCTGACATTGTTGTGACCATTTTGAAAACCCCCATGAAGTATTAGTAAAGTATATTTGTATTTTAGACTTAATCATATGAATTTTCAATCACTTAATATTATAAAAATACGAAATTAACTGAATTTTTAACCGGAAAGCGCTAACAATTGTGGCAATTAAGCATTATTATGTACGATTAAATAAGGTAAACTATATATAGGAGGTACGACAAATGTCAAAAATATGTATAGATGCCGATGGGTGTCCTGTCGTTAAAGAGGCCATTCAAATTGCAAAAGAGTTCCAATTAGAAGTAATTATTTTTTGTGATACCTCACATCGATTTGAAATAGAAGGTATTAAAACGGTAATAGTTTCTAAAGGTGCAGATGCAGTTGACTTTGCACTAGTTAATCAACTACAAAAAGGGGATATTTCAATAACACAGGATTATGGTCTTGCCGCTATGGTGTTAGCAAAAGGTGGCTATGTTATGAATCAAAATGGTCTACAATATACGTCTGAAAATATAGATCAACTTCTATATTCGCGTCATATCAACCAAAAAATTCGTCAGGCTGGTGGAAGAACAAAAGGGCCGAAAAAAAGGTCAAAAGAGTCAAATGAAAGATTTATCACTAACTTCCGTAAATTATGTGATTATGTAGTAACCAATATCAAATAGTAAATTTAAAAGACAAAAGAAAACAGACCGGTTAGAGTCAGTTTTCTTTTGTCTTAAAATCTAAGTTATTCAGCGGTTAGTTCCTCAACAGTTTGTTCGACTTCCTTACGCGTCATTTTTTTATTTCCTTTTCGCATTGTGTCGAGTGTTTTATGTGCTAATGCAAGAGGAATTTTACAAAACATTAAAATACTGCGTTTTGAAATACTTTTATTGTATTCATCCGCTTTAGCTAAATTTTCTTCTGCATAATTGAACAAATCTTCTCTTGTCCATCCTTCTGGGACAAAGCTTACTCCACGTTCTTGATCTTCAGATTGATTGCGTAAAATATTGACAGCTTGTAATCCTCGGCCATAGCCTATCGCAAGTTCTCGATTTGTTTCGATACCAGCACCCCAGCACCAAATATCTGATAGCATAACACCAACAAGACCAGCAACATAATAGGTGTATTCATCTAAATCTTCTTTCGTTTTGACAATCCATTCTTTAGACGCCCATTTCGCCATTCCTTCTGCCATTTCACTAGTTGAAGCTGCAACAGTTTCACGAATTTCCTCAGGGCATAGAGTTAACCAATCACTCAGCCGTAATGTTACTTCCGGTAATTGATCTTTGTAAGGTTCTAATAATTTCATGTAAGCATCATTGTCAAAAGGCTTTAACAATAATTTACTTGTTTCGTTTAATAGCTCTGTTTTAATATGGTTAGGCAATTCCTCATGATCTTCTATTTCATCGATGGCTCTCATGCATAAATAAGCTGTTCCTACAGTAGTTTTTAGGTCTTTTTCTAAAAATGTAATGGGGATGAAGAAAGTTCGACTAGTCTTTTTTAAAACTGCCATTGCTTCTTTATAAAGTTCTTTTTGTTGTGTCACTTGCAATTTCCTCCGTTTAATAAATAAAACATTATCTATATCGTATATCAAAATTACTAAAATAGAAAATCAAATCATTATAAAAACTAATTTCTTTTGATAAAAAGACTCAAATGCTCGAATATTTTATGTAATAAAATATGAATTGTTGGCAACAAGTCAGTACAATTTTACATTAATAAAAGCCCGCTCTTATAATGAGGGGCTTTTAATAGGAATAAGAGTGGAAATCAACTATATCATAGGAAATTCGATTAAAATTTCTATTCCTAAATGTTTAATGGTCTTTTCTTGTCCATTTTCTATAATAGTAGATGTTTGAAAATCAGTACCATCTCTACCGAGAATACTTAAGATAATAGCATTGTAACTACGTCTTTCTGACATTAATTGATTAATTTCTTTTGCTGCATTTTCTGGAATGCTGCCGACAATATGAAAACCAGATTTCACTTCAATTTCATCGTGGTGTTTGTTTAACTCTAACTTAGCACCTCTTTGCAGTGTACGAATAATACGTTCATACTTAAAAGTATGTTCTAAGTTAAGACAAAAAACAGTGGATAAATTTTTATTTGCTTTAGAAAGAATTAGTTCCCTTTCTTGAGCAATCCTTTTATACTTTTCTTCGTTTTTTAAGCTATTCTGTAGTTGCATTGAAAAAGTTCACCCCAAAAAGAAAATAATTACACATATCTTATTATTCTGCAAAAATAATTAGATGTCTATTATTTTATCATTTACATCTATGAAAGCATTTTCAAAACAAAGCCAATGTGCTATAATAGGTAAATAATTTTGTCTAAAATGTGAATTTTTTATTTGAGAAATAAATTAAACGATAACAGTTTAATGGATGTGTAATGATAGATTTGTTCATTGTTTATAGTTTGATTAGAACAAGAATATTAATTAGAATTTAGAAATTCAAACTATTATTTATAAATGTGTAGATAGAAACTTCTCTTTTAAATAGTAAAAACTATAAATGTAAAATTGACTCAATTAGCATTTTCAATATATAGAATGGTGCATTGCTTAAAAAGTAATAACCGAGTAAAGTATTAATGGGCGATTAAGAAGGGGCAGATTTTGATGACAAATACAATAGGCATTGACGCTGGGGGAACACTTACTAAACTAGCATATATGAACGATCAGCACGAGATTCAATTGCAACATTTCCCATCGAATGATTTACCAAATGTATTAGATTGGATTAACCAACATGATATTGATGAAATTGGTTTAACAGGTGGACGTACAGAACAAGTTAAAGTTCTACTTGATAAGGTCAATTCTATCCATTATATAGTGGAGTTTGAGGCAACATTAAAAGGAGTTCGATATCAATTAGAAAAAGAAGGCTATTCTTTTGATAAAAGTATTATTACGAATATCGGTACAGGAACCTCAATCCATTATATGGATGCTGAAAAACATATGCGAATTGGTGGTACTGGCGTTGGTGGTGGGACACTAATTGGACTTGCATCGCTAACAACAGGCGTTCACAATTATGAGGAAGTTTTGCATCTTGCTAAAAAAGGCAATCGACAAGGGATTGATTTATTAGTTCAAGATATTTACCAGGGGATGGATTCACCAACTGAGCTTCAACCTACTTTAACTGCAAGTAATTTTGGAAAAGTCGGCATTAATGATGAAACAAATTACGAAACAGAAGATGTGTTAGCAACAGTTCAAGGTTTAGTAGGCGAAGTTATTACGACATTAAGTATTCAATTAGCAGAACAAATGGATACAGAACATATAATATATATTGGTACTACACTAGATAACAATGAAAAACTTCGAGATATCATTGCAAATTATACTATTCTAAAAAAGAAAACACCTATTTTCTTACAGGATCATGGATTTAGCGGAGCGATAGGTGCATTAATGAATATTATTGAATAAGTAAAAGGCTTAATAGCTAATGGGCGCTATTAAGTCTTTTTATATCTTATTGCTTTTTCGTTTTTTGAATGCCTTGTCGAGCAAGGGCATCTGCTGCTTTGTTTTGGGAATCAGGTATCCATTTTATAAAGAATAACTCGAATCGCTCTATAAGTGTTAATGCTTGTTGTAAATAGGGCTTATATTCGTCATTCTTTACAAATTCTTTTTCGATTGATGATACAACAATTTTGGAGTCGGAACGCACTGAAATAATGCCTTTAGATAATTTAGCTGCTTCTTGCAATCCTCGGATAAGAGCCATAAATTCAGCTATGTGGTTATTCGTAATACCAACAGACTCACTAATTTTCACTTGGTGACCTTCGCCTTTTATATAAATGCCAATAGCACTAGGTCCGGGATTTCCTGCACTAGCTGCGTCGATATATACTTCTAACATTTTATCACCACTTCCAAGTTCTATACTTGAATATTAACACATAGAAAGTAAAATTGATGTAAATTTGAAAACGGTGCATAGTAATGGCTTACTTGCTTATATTATTTACTATATCACTTGACTTTCAAAATTTCGGTAGTAGAATAGAAAAATACTGCAAAATGAGGTGATTCCATTTGATCGAGCAGAGCACCATAGTAAAAGAAATCGATGAATTATTAGAAAACTATTGCGAAGGCTGTTTAGCAAAAAAACAAATGCGAAAAGAGCGGGGAAAATCCGGTGCTCATAAATTTTGTATTGAATCATGTACTGTTGGCGAACAGTTACAATTTTTAGGTGAAGAATTACTAAAAGTATATACTAAAGCATAATTAATATAAAAATATATGTTGATAAAGACACCATAAGAATGTTAATCTTATGGTGTTTTTATTAAATGGAAAATTGCGTCATTTTAGAATATACAGAACTTTATGTTTTTTATTTAATCAGTTTAATAAGAATTTTTGAAAAAGTATTGACTATTATTAGGATAATTTGTACACTGTGAAAAAACAAATGTTTTTTATAGAAATACAAAAACAAAATTTTTAAATAAATTGTAAGGATCTGATGAGATGAAAGTATGTAAATTTGGTGGGACTTCAGTCGCTAGTGCAGAACAAGTTAAGAAAGTTGCAGCCATCGTGAAATCGGATGCTACACGAAGAATAATAGTTGTTTCTGCTCCCGGCAAACGTTTTAGTAATGATATAAAAGTGACAGATTTACTTATCCAGTTAGCAAATGCAGTAATTGAGGGAAAAGAATATCAAGCTGAATTACAACAGGTAGTTTCTAGATATAAAGAGAATGCAGAAGGTTTGAATCTTGACGACAAAATAACTGAAGCCATTGCTACAGATTTACATGCTCGTATAGAAGAAGCTTCTAAAATTAGTGATGATTTTTTATTGGATACATTAAAAGCAAGTGGTGAAGATAATAACGCGAAGATGATTGCTGCTTACTTTAAAAGCATTGGTATGAATGCAAAATATGTTAATCCAAAAGAAGCAGGTTTAATCGTGAATGATGGTCCAGAACGAGCTATGGCGGTGGCAGAAGCCTATGCGAAATTAAATAGCTTAAAAAATTCAAAAGAAATTATTGTTTTTCCCGGCTTTTTTGGATTTACAAAGGCAGGAGTACTAAGAACTTTTGACCGTGGTGGTTCTGATATTACAGGTTCTATTTTAGCTGCTGCTGTTCAAGCTGATTTGTATGAAAACTTCACAGATGTAGATTGTGTATTTAGTGCAAATCCAAAAGTGGTCAATAACCCAGCAGAAATTCAAGAAATTACATACAGAGAAATGCGAGAGTTATCCTATGCAGGTTTTTCTGTATTTCATGATGAAGCATTAATGCCTGTTGTAAAATTGGGCATTCCAGTGAATATCAAAAATACAAATAATCCGAAGGTGGAGGGTACGAAAATAGTTTCTAAACGTAAGGAGAATCATCGCCCAGTGACAGGGATTTCTGCTGATTCAGGATTTTCAATTTTATATGTAAGTAAATATCTAATGAATAGAGAAATTGGATTTGGACGTAAATTGTTGCAAATTTTAGAAGAAGAGCATATCTCTTATGAACATACACCGTCAGGCTTAGATGATATTTCAGTCATTATTCGCAGTCATCAACTATCGCCAGAAAAGGAAGAGCGTATTATAAAACGTGTTTATGACGAATTACATGCAGATGATGCATATTTCCGTCACGGTTTCTCAATGATTGTTATTGTCGGAGAAGGTATGAATAATAATACTGGTTTGGCAGCTCGAGCAACGAATGCTATAGCAACAACTGGTGCTAATATCGAAATGATTAACCAAGGTTCATCAGAAGTAAGTTTATCCTTCGGCGTACAAGAAAAATTTGAAAATGTAATTTTACAAGCGTTATACCAAGAATTTTTTGCAGTTGCCGCAGTTAGATAAAGGGATGAATACGATAAAGTGAAACAAGCTCTTTTTTGCAGCTTTGCAGTTTAATACAAAATTAATCATAAAACAGCTGGTTTAGAAAACATTTTCCTACCAGTTGTTTTTTTATTTTTACTCTTTTATTCTTTTAATCTTTAAATGTGAAATTATTTATAATTTTCAGTTTAAATTAATAAATTAATAATAGCTTTAATTTGCTTTTTTTATAGGATTTCCTATAAATTTAGAATAGTAAGATAACAGGAGGTGAATTCTCTGCGTTGATCAATATTCAGCGTAGAGAGACCATATTTGGACATTGAGATAGCCAGTAATTTAGTTCTGTTTGTAATTTTAATTGCAATGACTGGATTTTTTGTTGCAACTGAATTTGCTATTGTGAAAGTAAGATCTACACGAGTGGATCAGTTGCTGGCAGAAGGAAATAAAAAGGCGAAGAGGGCCAAAAAGGTAATTACTCATCTAGATGAATATTTATCTGCTTGCCAGCTTGGTATAACAATAACAGCTTTGGGATTAGGGTGGATTGGTGAGCCAACTGCAGAAAAATTATTACATCCAATTTTTGAAGCATTTAATATTGAAGGCAATACAGCTTCTATATTATCGTTTATTGTTGCATTCTCTGTTGTTACCTTTTTACATGTTGTAGTTGGTGAGTTAGCGCCTAAGACGTTAGCTATCCAACAAGCGGAAATGATTACCTTGAATTTTTCAGGTGCCATCATTCTTTTCCATAACATCATGTATCCAGCTATAAAATTATTAAACGGATCAGCAAGAATATTAACAAGTATTTTTGGCTTAAAAATGCAATCTGAAGGAGAAGAAGTTCATAGCGAGGAAGAATTACGAATGATTTTATCTGATAGCTATGAGAATGGTGAAATTAATCCTTCTGAGTATAAATTAGTGAATCGAATCTTTGAATTTGACGAACGGATTGCAAAAGAAATTATGGTGCCTCGTACGGAAATTGTAAGTTTTGATAAGGAAACAACTTTAAGTGAAGTTTTTGAGCTGATGAATGTAGAGCAATATACTCGATATCCAGTTATAGATGGTGATAAAGACCATGTAATTGGAATTGTTAATATGAAACAACTTTTATCAGCATTGATAATAGATGAAAACAGTAAAACAAAAAAAGTTCAAGATTTTATGCAACCCGTAATTCGTATTATTGAAACAGTTCCCATCAGTAGCCTACTCATTAAATTTCAAAAAGAAAGAATTCATATGGCTGTTTTACTCGATGAGTATGGCGGAACATCTGGAATTGTGACAATTGAAGATATTATTGAAGAAATTGTAGGAGAAATACGTGACGAATTTGATGAAGATGAATTACCGGAGATTCAAAAAGTAAGCGAAGGTCATTTTAGTTTTGATGGTAAAGTGTTACTTGATCAAGTAAACAGTATGTTAGGCGTACAAATTGTTGAGGAAGATATTGATACAATTGGTGGATGGTTTATGTCACATCAAGATAATGCAAAAGAGGGAGATTGTTTCGAAAGAGACGGATTTAAGTTTATCGTAAACCAAGTCAATAAACATCAAATTGTCAGGATAGAAGCGATAAGAATAAGTGCATAATATAAAAAAGCTACTCACAGTAAGAGTGAGTAGCTTTACTATTTAAATTTATAATTTAATCACATTGGCAGCCTGAGGTCCGCGATTTCCTTCAATAATATCAAAACTTACATTTTGTCCTTCTTCTAATGTACGAAAACCTTCTTGTTGAATTCCTGTGAAATGGACAAAAACGTCATCACCATTATTGTACTCAATAAAACCATAGCCTTTTTCGTTATCGAACCATTTTACTTTTCCTTGGGGCATTCGCGTTCCTCCCAACAACAAATTAAGTTTTCAGATTTATAAAAAAATAAAGGATGGATAAACTATACATGAATATATAAAATATGTCAATTGATTGTCGAGGTTTGAATCATATTGATGAAAATTCTATTCTATAGTATGGTTATTGTATCAAAAGAGTGAGTATAGCTTTTACGCTCCTTTTAAATTTTTTAATGAAAGAAGGCTTTACTGTGTCAAAAACTACTCAACCATTATCAGATTTAGAAATTGCTCGAAATGCGACATTGCAACCAATTACAGAAATCGCGGAAGCTGCAGGGATTCCTGAAGAAGCATTGGAACTCTATGGGAAATTTAAAGCTAAAATTGATGTAAATCAATTATCTCACTTAACACCAGATGCAAAAGTGGTCTTAGTTACAGCTATCAATCCAACACCAGCAGGGGAAGGTAAATCTACTGTAACAGTAGGATTATCTGATGCGCTTCATCAATTACATAAAAAAGTGGTTGTAGCTCTTCGTGAACCGTCATTAGGACCTGTAATGGGTATAAAGGGAGGAGCAACTGGTGGTGGATATGCACAAGTATTGCCAATGGATGAAATAAATCTTCACTTTACTGGAGATTTACATGCAATTACAACAGCTAATAATGCTCTTGCTGCTCTAATTGATAATCATATACACCAGGGGAATAAGCTAGGAATCGATCCTCGTCGTATTATCTGGAAAAGAGTTCTAGATATGAATGATCGAGCATTACGTAATATTGTAATCGGTCTAGGCGGCCCAGGAAAAGGAACACCTCGTGAAGATGGATTTGATATTACAGTAGCATCAGAAATTATGGCAATTTTCTGTTTAGCTACTGACTTACAAGACCTGAAAAAAAGACTTTCAGATATAGTAATAGGCTATACTTTTGAGAAAGAACCAGTATTTGTTCGTGATTTGGGTGTTGAAGGGGCATTGACATTATTATTGAAGGATGCTTTCAAACCTAATCTTGTTCAAACTATGGAAGGAACTCCAGCAATTATTCATGGAGGACCTTTTGCAAATATTGCACACGGCTGTAACTCTATTCAAGCAACACAAACTGCGCGTAAGTTAGCTGATATTGTCGTTACAGAAGCAGGTTTTGGTGCAGATTTAGGTGCTGAAAAATTCATGGATATTAAAGCAGTACAAGGTGAGTTTAAGCCAAGTGCTGTAGTAATTGTAGCAACTGCAAGAGCATTAAAAATGCATGGTGGAGTAGATAAATCAAGTTTACAACTTGAAAATGTACCTGCTATTAAAAAAGGGATAAAAAATCTCGAAAAACATATAGATACAATCCGTCAATATGGCGTAGAACCTATTGTAGCATTAAACCGATTTATTACAGATACTGAAAAAGAAATCGCAGAGATTATTAGTTGGTGTGACTCTCATCAGGTTAAAATTGCTCGTACAAATGTATGGGAAGATGGTGGAGCAGGTGGTATCGAGCTTGCAAATAAAGTTTTAGAAGTAATCGACAAAGAAAATCATTTTAAACCTATATATGATGTAACTGATTCAATTGAACAAAAAGTACGTTCAATTGTTCAAAAAGTGTATGGTGGACTAGATGTAGAATTTACAGATAAAGCACGTAAACAAATGATTGAAATTGAAAAGTTTGGTTGGGACTCAATGCCGGTTTGTATGGCAAAAACACAATACTCATTGTCAGATCAACCAAAACTATTAGGACGACCAGAAGATTTTACAATTACAGTACGAGAAATCATTCCAAAGTTAGGTGCTAAATTTTTGGTGTGCTTAACAGGTAATATTATGACAATGCCTGGACTCCCTAAAGAACCAGCAGCATTGAAAATGGATGTAGACGAAAATGGTAAAGCAGTAGGATTGTTTTAAGGGAGACATTAAATAGAGTATCGTTTTATCTATAGGATAAAAATAATTTATTTTTAACAAAAAAGAACAAAAAGAGGCTTTCAAAAGTGAGATTGAATTTCCCATTTTGATAGCCTCTTTTTGTATGAATGCATTATTTTTAAAAAACTATAATATTAAAACAGGAATTTTAAAAAATAAATTGAATATATAATAAAATGATTTTTTATAGAATATAAATGTTGTAATGTAGAATATATACGAATAAATGATTTGTTCAAAAATGAATAAGTCAAGAAAAATATTTTTGTGCAAGCGCTTGCATTTATAATTACAAAATATTAAAATTATTCCATAAAGTTCATGTTAGGAGGTGCGTTAATGGTTCCTTTGAGCGAACCTTGGTGGAAAAAAAGTGTTGTTTACCAGATTTATCCGAGAAGTTTTATGGATTCAAATGGGGATGGAATTGGTGATTTACAAGGAATTATTTCCAAGATTCCTTATTTGCAAAGGTTAGGTATAGATGTTATTTGGCTAAGTCCAATCTATGATTCTCCAAATGATGATAATGGTTACGATATTCGAAATTATGAAGCAATTATGAGTGAGTTTGGTACAATGGAAGACTTTGATCAATTGTTAGAAGAGGCCAAAAAAGTAGGGATTCGAATTGTAATGGACCTTGTTGTTAATCATACGTCAGATGAACATCATTGGTTCATAGAATCTCGTTCCTCTAAGGACTCACAATATAGAGATTATTATATTTGGCGTGAAGGAAATGGTGAATTACCACCAAATAATTGGGAATCTGTATTTTCAGGTAGCGCTTGGGAGAAGGAAAAAAACACAAATTCGTATTATCTACACCTTTTTTCAAAAAAACAACCTGATTTAAATTGGGAACATCAACCTCTAAGAGATGACATTTATAAAATGATGTCCTATTGGCTTGATAAAGGAATTGGCGGTTTTCGAATGGATGTGATCAATTTTATCTCAAAGGATAGTAAATTACTAGATGGGAAAGTTTATGCTGGTCAGTTGTATGGAGATGGAAGTCCATATTATATTAATGGGCCTAATATTCATACATATTTACAAGAAATGAATGCTAAGGTATTAAGCCATTATGACGTGATGACAGTAGGTGAAATGCCTGGTACTTCTACAGATGAAGCGAAAATTTATACGGATCCTTCAAATCAAGAAGTTAACATGATCTTTACTTTTGAACATATGAATATCGATCATGGACCTTTTGAAAAATGGGATATTCAACCTTTCAATTTAGTAAAGCTAAAAAAAGTTTTAGAAAAATGGCAAACAGCACTTTATAACAAAGGGTGGAATAGTCTTTATTGGAATAATCATGATCAACCTCGAGTTGTTTCACGTTTTGGATGTGATGACGAAAAGTATCGAGAAAAATCTGCTAAAATGCTAGCAATCTGTCTTCATATGTTACAAGGAACGCCATATATTTATCAGGGCGAAGAATTTGGTATGACGAATGTAAAATTTAAATCGATAGAAGATTATCGTGATATTGAAACTTTGAATATGTATAAGGAAAAAAGCAATCAAGGAATTCCACATAAAGAAATACTAGACAGTATTTACGCAGCAGGTCGTGATAATGCAAGAACTCCGATGCAATGGAGTACAGATGGAGGATTTTCAACAGGAACTCCGTGGATTAACATGAATCCCAACACACCGAAAATCAATGCTGAACTTGCGCTTGAAGACACATCATCTATTTTTTATACGTATCAAAAGCTTATTCAGCTAAGAAAAGAACACGATATTATCACATATGGACGATTTCAATTATTGTTAGCTAATCATGTCAATCTATTTGTCTATAAACGTATTTTTGAAAAGCAAGAGTGGTTAGTCATCAGTAACTTTTCTAAAGAAACTGAATTATTAGACCTATCATGTTGCAAAATTCAAGATTATAAATTTAAAGTAATTATTGCTAATTATGAGGATATAAAAATTGAAGGAAATACGCTTAAAGTTCGGCCGTATGAAGCGTTTGTTCTTTCTTTTGGGAGGGGATAACTAGAATGAGCCTAGTACTAGGTGTTGATATTGGTGGAACTAAAATACGTATAGGTGTTGTAAGTGAGACTGGTGAAGTTATAGCTGATACGACGATTCCAACAAAATTACCTTTATACCCTTATTTAGAAGAGAAAATTCTCGAGGTACAAAAACAATTTCCTAATTTAATAGGGATTGGTATAGGAACGAGAGGGATGGTAGATAGTGAAGAAGGAATAGTCACTTTTGAAACCGAATTACCCGGCTGGAAAGGGACTCATGTAAAGAAACAATTACAAGCTGCTACAGGAATTCGTGTAGAAATAAATAACGATGCAAATTGTGCAGCACTAGCTGAGTCATATCTTGGCTCTGCAAAGGATTATCGTCGAGTGGTTTGTTTAACAGTAGGAACTAAATTGGGTGGCGGAATAATTATTGATGGAAATGTTATGAATGGTGCGCACGGTGGTGGTGGAGAAATTGGTCATATGATTTTGTATCCTAATGGTATTCTTTGTGGCTGTGGACGATATGGTTGCAGTGAAGAATATGTTTCTGGGACTGCTTTAAGAAGGTTAATATTAAATAATAATGTTATAGATCCCAAAACTGAGGAATTGGTAACTCCACATGAATTATTTAAGATGGCAGCAAATGGCCACAAAGGTGCAATAGCTGTTCGCAATGCTTTCCTTACCGATTTCGCTATTGTCATATCTAATTTACAGGCAATTTTAGATATGGATTGTGTTGTTATAGGTGGAGGAGTTTCTGAATCATCTGATGATTGGTGGAGTTTTCTTCTTACTGAAGTAGAACCATTAAAATTAAAACCTTTAGAAATTAAAAAAGCAGTCTTTGGAAATGAGGCAGGAATGCTTGGTGCTGCATTATTAGTCATTGATCGCTCAAAACTCTTGCAATACAGAAAAGGGAGTGTAAAGACATGGCAACTTTAAAATTAAAAGGAATTTCGAAAATATATGATAATAAGACAAAGCTAAAGGCCGTATCAGATTTTAATCTAGATGTAGAAGATGAAGAATTCATCGTTTTTGTTGGACCATCTGGCTGTGGAAAAAGTACAACTTTAAGAATGATCGCTGGTTTAGAAGAAATCTCAGAAGGAGAGTTTTTAATCGATGGGAAGCGTATGAATGAAGTTCCACCAAAAGATCGTGATATTGCAATGGTATTTCAAAATTATGCTTTATATCCACATTTGACAGTGTTTGATAACATGGCTTTTGGATTGAAAATGCGTAAAGTCCCAAAAAAGGAAATTGAAAAAAGAGTGAAAGAAGTTGCAGCAATTTTAGATTTAGAACCATATTTAAACAGAAAACCAAAAGCATTATCAGGTGGTCAACGTCAGCGTGTTGCATTAGGTCGTGCAATAGCTCGTGATGCTAAAATATTTTTAATGGATGAACCATTATCCAATTTAGATTCAAAATTACGTGTACAAATGCGCACAGAAATTATTAAGCTACATAACCGATTAAAGCCGACAACCATTTATGTTACACATGACCAAACAGAAGCAATGACAATGGCAACAAGAATTGTCATCATGAAGGATGGGGTTATCCAACAAATTGGTACGCCAAAGGAAGTGTATGATGCACCTGCAAATGTTTTTGTCGGAGGATTTATTGGTTCACCTGCTATGAACTTTTTTACAGGAGTTTATCAATCAGGTTCTATTCAAATTGGTGAAAAAACTATACCATTGCCAACAGAATTTCAGTCAATATTACAAAATTACAATGGTGAAGAAGTTTTCATGGGGATTCGTTCAGAACATATAAGCAATGAGAAAAACAACTCTGTAAGTAATGATGATTATATTGTTGAAACACAAATTGAAGTAGCTGAACTAACAGGAGCGGAACAAATGATATATGCAAACTTGGAAGGACAGAATTTTGTAGGAAAAATTGACTCCGCTAAAACAGTTCATCCTGGGGATTATATTAATCTAGTATTCCAACTAAAATATGCACATTTCTTTGATAAAAAAACAGAATTGCGCATAAATTAGATATTGTTATATAAATAGCAATATGTTAGGATTTAAATAATTCATTATGTGCAAACGTTTTCGCATTTTGAATTATTTTTTTATATTAATTATGCAAACGCTTGCAAATGAAAATTTATCACAAAGGGGTAGAGAAAAAGTGAAAAACAAATGGCGTGCAGGGCTCTTAGCTATGTCACTAGGGATTACGGGGATTTTAACGGGGTGTGGTTCTAACGAAGATTCATCAAATGAGGGGACATCAGGATCAAAAAATAAGCAAGTCACGATTGACGTGTTCCAGTTTAAAGTGGAGTTTAAAGATCAATTTGAAAAAGTAGCGAAAGATTATGAAAACGAACATAAAGATGTAAAAATTAACATTACAACTGTTGGTGGAGGAGAGGATTACGGCGCAGCTCTTCGCTCAAAATTTGCTTCGGGTAAGGAACCATCCATTTATAATATCGGTGGACCACAAGATGTGGCAGATTGGCAGGATAAGCTAGCGGATCTATCGGATTCAGGAGCTGCAGGTGCTGCATTAGAAGGAACACTTGATGGAGTAACATTAGATGGGAAAGTGCTAGGTGTTCCATACAATCAAGAAGGTTACGGATTTATATACAATAAAAATATCTTCAAAAAAGCAGGAATTGATCCGACGACAATTACGGATTACGCTTCGTTAGAAAAAGCTGTAAAAGAATTAGATAGCAAGAAAAAAGAATTAGGAATTCAATCTGTATTTGCATTACCTGGTAAAGAAACATGGGTAACGGGTCTACATTTATCAAATACATTTCTTGCTCCGGAGTTCGATAATAATGTTTTAACTGCTTATGATGCTAAAAAGGTTGATTTTAAGTATGGTGATGCATTCAAGAAAATATTAGATTTGCAAAATCAATACTCCGTTCAACCTACTGTAAGCTTGGACTATTCAAAACAAGTTGAAGAATTATTCTCTCTTCAAAAAGTAGCAATTATTCAACAAGGAAACTGGATATATGGATCAATCGCTGGAATCGATGAAGAATTTGCAAACAATGGTATTGGAATTTTACCAATTCCTGTAGAAGGGTATAAAGAAGACAGTATTCCAGTAGGGATTCCAATGTACTGGGGT
The DNA here is from genome assembly GCF_003844195.1 of Rummeliibacillus sp. TYF005. NCBI lineage: Bacteria > Bacillati > Bacillota > Bacilli > Caryophanales > Caryophanaceae > Rummeliibacillus > Rummeliibacillus sp. TYF005. The sequence goes on along the minus strand of NZ_ML122571.1, from coordinate 21,424 downwards.
GTTAACAATAATGCTGAAAAAGAAGTAATCGAGGCATCTAAAGAATTCTTAGATTGGTTATATACTTCTGAAAAAGGTAAAGAAACAGTTATCAATGATTTTAAGTTTATTCCAGCCTATAGTGGATACGATGCTTCTAAAATCTCAGATCCACTATCTAAAGCCGTTTATGAATATGCAAATGAAGGTAAAACAATTGGTTGGACGTTTATGGGTTATCCAACAGGTTGGGGACAAGACGAGTTGGGTGTGCAAATTCAAAAATACTTAAGCAAAAAAGCATCATGGGATGAAGTTGTAAACACAACTAAAAAATCATGGGAAGATAATCGTAAATAAAAAATTATTCAACATTAATAGGTAGTAAAGTCCATTATAGAAATTATCTTTTTGGAAAAGGATGACCTTTCATCAATATTCATTTAGGATGAAAGGTCATTCATTGATATATCGGAGGTGAAAAGATGCGTAAAAAGGACTTAACTTATTGGTTCTTCTTATTCCCAGCGTTACTCGCATTAGCAGTAGTTGTTGTAGCACCGTTAGTCGTAGGCGTTTATTATTCTTTTACAGATTGGAATGGAATACAAGTAAAAGAATATGTAGGATTTAAGCATTACATAGAGCTTTTTCATGATAAAGAATTTATAAATTCTCTTTGGTTTACAACCAAGTTTTCAATTGTTTCAATCATATTAATTAATACGTTTGGTTTATCTTTAGCTCTTATTGTTACAACAAAGTTAAAGACAAATAAAATACTAAGAACTATATTTTTTATGCCAAATCTGATAGGGGGATTAATCCTCGGGTTTATCTGGCAGTTTATTTTCACGAAAGCCTTTGCTAGCTTCGGGTCAATAATCGGCAGTGAAAAATTACAAGGTTGGCTATCAACTCCTGAGACAGGTTTCTGGGGTTTAGTGATTTTAATGAGTTGGCAAATGTCTGGATATATAATGGTTATTTATGTGTCGTATCTAGAGGGTGTGTCAAAAGAATTAGTAGAAGCAGCTGAAATAGATGGAGCTAACGTTTTCCAAAGATTTTGGTATGTTGTTTTCCCATTAGTAGCACCGGCATTCACAGTTAGTTTGTTTTTGACACTATCAAATACGTTTAAACTTTACGATCAAAATCTATCACTCACTGGTGGCGGACCTTACAATTCTACTCAAATGGTCGCTATGGAAATCTTCAATACCGCATTTTCACAATACAATATGGCATATGCTCAAGCTAAAGCAGTTATATTCTTTATCATTGTAGCAGCAATTGCGTTATTGCAAGTATATTTAAACAAGAAACGTGAGGTGGAGATGTGATGAAAAAGGCTTATTTAATACCAATTGAAATATTAGGGATTCTACTGGCGCTAATTTGGTTATCGCCTTTCTATTTGATGATTGTCAACTCATTTAAAACTAAGAAAGAAATATTTTCAGACACATTAAAACCACCAAGCACTTTTTCTTTTGATAATTACATTCAGGCATTTAAGGAATTAGACTTTTTAAGAACATTTGGAAACTCACTGCTAATTACAATTTGTAGTTTAGTAGTAATTATTGTCTTTTCTGCAATGGCTGCCTATGCATTGTCGCGTATGAAAAGTAAGGTTGCAACAGTAATTTTCTTTATTTTTGTAGCAGCTATGTTAATTCCTTTCCAATCTGTTATGATACCACTTGTAACGATTTTCGGAAAATTCGAAATGCTGAATCGTTTCGGAATCATCATTATGTATTTAGGTTTTGGTACAAGTTTATCAATCTTTTTATATCATGGAGCGTTAAATTCTATTCCAAAATCATTGGATGAGGCAGCAACTATTGATGGAGCAAATAGGTTTCAAATTTTTTGGCACATTATTTTCCCAATGCTAAAGCCAATAACAGTTACAGTAGCCATTTTAAATACGATTTGGATTTGGAATGATTATTTATTACCATCATTAGTGATAAACCAACAAGGAATGGAGACGATACCATTGAAGATGTTCTTCTTCTTTGGGGAATATACAAAACAATGGCATTTAGCATTAGCAGGTCTCACTTTAGCCATAATACCGGTAATAGTCGGTTATTTCATAGCACAAAGAGAAATTATTAAAGGAGTTTCAGAAGGTGCAGTTAAGTAATATTGAAAGGAAGATGTTCCATTGGCAGTAACAATTATTGATGTAGCGAAAGAAGCAAATGTCTCGCCTTCTACGGTTTCTCGTGTCATTGCGGATAGTCCAAGGATTAGCGTACAAACAAAACGCAGGGTAAGGGAAGTGATGGAACGCTTAAAGTATTATCCCAACTTTCAAGCAAGAAATTTAGCTGCGAAAAGGACAAATACAATAGGTGTAATTATGTCCCATTCGACATCTCTTGCTTTTCAGAATCCATTCTTCCCAGAAGTAATAAGAGGTATTTGCTCAAGCGCTCATTCAAACCAATATGGAATTTATTTGTCTACTGGTGGTACAGAAGAAGAGATATATAAGGAAGTAGTGTCGATGGTACAAGGGAAAAAAGTAGATGGAATCATCTTGCTCTATTCTCGAGTCAATGATCGTACGATGGCATATTTAAAAGAAGTAAAATTTCCATTCACAATGGTAGGGCGTCCATATGAAAACGAAAAGGAAATTTCATATATAGATAATGATAATAAAACAATCTCCAAGAATATGGTGAATTATCTTGAAAAATTAGGGCACCAACATATTGCATTTGTTGGTGGGGATATCGATTTTGTTGTTTCTTTAGATCGTTTAGAGGGATATAAACAGGGTTTAAAGGAAAAGAATCTATACTTTATTGATGAGTATTTTATTAGAGATGAAGACTTTAAAACAAAAGGCATTAAAAGTATCCAAGAATTAATGAAGCTAGATATGCCACCAACAGCCATTATCGCTCATGATGATTTAGTTGCATATGAAATTATTCGCTATTTAGAGGATTTATCTATAAATGTTCCAGAAGACATTTCAATTGTAAGTTTTAATAACCATGCTCTCTCTGAGTATGTAAAGCCTCCATTAACGACAGTGGATATCTCGATATTTGAATTGGGTTTTGAGGCGGCAAATTATTTATATGAACAAGTTGGATCTGATCAAATAACGATAAAACATCATTTTGTGCCAACAACCCTAATTGAACGTAATTCATGTAAAAGTATTAAGTTTGAAAAATAGACATTAAATGAGGTGAACTATGAAAAGAGCTTGGTGGAAAGAAGCGGTCGCTTATCAAGTATATCCGCGGAGTTTCCAAGATTCGAATAATGATGGCATAGGAGATTTAAGAGGGTTACTTTCAAGACTAGATTACTTACAAGATTTAGGTATAGATGTAATATGGATTTGTCCCGTTTATCAATCTCCAAATGATGATAATGGGTATGATATTAGTAGTTATGTAGATATTATGGAAGAGTACGGAACAATGGAAGACTTTAATAGGTTATTAGATGAAATCCATAAACGTAAGATGAAACTCATTATTGACCTTGTCATTAATCATACAAGCGATGAACATCCCTGGTTTATAGAGTCAAGATCTTCCAAACAAAATGACAAAAGAAATTGGTATATTTGGCGAGATTCAGTTAATGGAAAGGAGCCAAATAACTGGGAGAGTATTTTTGGTGGTTCTGCATGGGAATTCGATCAAAAGACAGAACAATATTATTTACACTTATTTTCTAAAAAACAACCTGACTTAAATTGGGAAAATGAAGATGTCCGACAATCATTGTATACAATGATTAAGTGGTGGCTAGATAGAGGAATCGATGGATTTAGAGTTGATGCGATTAGTCATATCAAAAAGGACACGACTTTCTCTAATATGCCAAATCCAACAAATCTACCTTATGTACCTGCATGGGAAAAATATATGAATGTCGAAGGGATTTTAACATTTCTAAATGAATTAAAGAAAGAAACATTTGCAAAATATGACATTATGACAGTAGCTGAAGCAAATGGAGTAGGTATTGATGAAATCCGTGAATGGGTAGATGAAAATGAAGGGAAATTCAATATGATTTTCCAATTTGAGCATCTCTCACTTTGGGATGCGAATGCTGAAATTCAATTAGATATTCCAGGATTAAAAAGAGTACTGACTAACTGGCAAAAGGCATTAGAAGGTAGTGGCTGGAATGCCTTATTTATAGAAAATCATGATATTGCTAGAAGTGTGTCCACTTGGGGGAATGATCAGGAATATTGGAAGGAAAGTGCTACTTCTATAGCCATTATGTATTTCTTTATGCAGGGAACACCGTTTATATACCAAGGTCAAGAGCTTGGTATGACCAATGTGAAATTTTCATCTATTGAAGAGTATGATGACGTGAAAGATAAAAACTTTTATGCTGAACGTATAGCGATGGGTGATACGCATGAGCAAGTGATGAATATCATTTGGTCATCCAGTCGCGATAACGCTCGTACTCCAATGCAATGGTCAGACAAAGCGAATGCAGGATTTACAGATGGAAAACCATGGATAGGTGTAAATCCAAACTATACCGAAATCAATGTCGAAAAACAGAAGGTAGATCCGAATTCAATCCTCAACTTTTACAAAGAAATGATTCGTTTGCGCAAGGAAAATGAGGTTTTTATATATGGTGAATACAATTTAGTATTGGGTGAACACAAACGTATTTTTGCATATACACGTACGCTCAATAATGAAAAAGTAATGATTGTAAGCAATTTATCACCACAAACAGTTAATATAGATGAAATCGACGGTATTATTTTTGAAAGAAAGAATCTATTGCTATCAAATAAAGAAGTAGAGAATCATGATCCATTAAAAGCCCTAAAATTAAAGCCTTATGAAGCTAGAATTTATCGAATATAAAATAAAACTCATTCATGACGTATTATTTTCATCAATGAGAAATAAAAAAGACGTATTGTCTAAGGACAATACGCCTTTTTATATGTTTTGTAATCCGTTGCCTTTCAGTTAACGCGGATACTAGAATATTAAAAGATCAGCAGACTTAATACACTGGCTTTTTTAACATTTTAAATATATTGGTTTTATATGCTTCTACACCAGGTTGGTCGAAAGGATTAATTTCAAGTAGATAAGCACTATATGCACAAGCCATCATATAAAAATATAACAGATGACCAATATGCATTTCATCAATTTGGTCGATAGTGATTGTTATATGAGGAACACCGCCATCTAAATGTGCATTGGCTGTAGCTTCATGGCATACTTTATTAAATGCATGCAATGATAGCCCACTCAAATAGTTTAACTCATCACCGTTATTGTTAGATTCTAGAATTGTCAAATCTTCATCTATATTCTTCACCATCAAAAATGTTTCAAATAAGTTTCTTTGCCCATCTTGAATATATTGACCTAAAGAGTGTAAGTCTGTTGAGTATTGAACAGATGAAGGAAATATTCCTTTTTTATTTTTCCCTTCACTTTCGCCAAATAATTGTTTCCACCATTCTTGTAAATATTTCAATCTTTCTTCAAACGACGCCATAATTTCAATTAAATAGCCATTATCATGCAAGCGTTTGCGCAAAACCGCATACTGAATAGCAGGATTATTATGCATATCAAAGTGACCGAATTGTTCTTCTGCTTTTTTGGCACCTGCAATAAGCTCAATGATATTGAATCCAGCTGCTGCTATTGGCAATAATCCAACGGCGGTAAAAACAGAATAACGACCGCCTATATCATTAGGTACAACAAACCTTTTATAACCTTGTTCAATGGCAAGTGAACGGAGTGCCCCTTTTTCCTGATCTGTTGTTACAATAATTCGTGATGCTGCTGATGATCCATAACGATTTTCCATATACTGACGTAAAAAACGGAATGCAATAGCAGGTTCAGTTGTCGTTCCGGATTTTGAAATAACATTAACTGTTACTTCTTTGCCATCAATGTACTTCAATAATTTTTTTAAGTAACTACCATTGACAGAATGACCGGCAAATATGACTTCTAAGCTATCATTCTTTTCAAATGGAATAGATAGAGCTTCAATGACTGCTTTGGAACCGAGATAGGAGCCTCCAATACCAATTACGATTAAGACATCAGAAGTGGAACGGATATGATTAGCAGTAGTTTTAATTTCTTCTAATAATTCTTGACTTATAGAACTTGGCCAATTTAGCCAACCTAAATAATCTGAACCAAAAGCTGTCTTGGATTTCATGTCGTTATAAATTGTTTCTAATCTTTTTTCAAGTTCTGGTGAAAGAAGTTGTGTATAATCATCTGAAAAACCGATTGTAATATCCATTGAATCCCCCTTTTTAGAAAAATCCTTCTAATATTATTTTACCATTATCGGCAAAAAAGTCACTATCTATTATTTAGAAAAAAACATCAATATGTAGAAAAAAAACAATTTTAAAAGAATAATATGCATTTTATACATTTTAAATTTCAACGAGGAGTTTAAGCTGAAACGACAGAAAATGGGAATGATAAACCGAATTCTTATAATTGGTCGTTAAAGAATTCCATCCCTTATAAGGTTTCTCTTAAAATGATTGGATAAAATGATTCGTAAAATAACTATGATACGTGAAATACCGTTATAATAATATCATTGGGCAAAAAAGGAGTTTTTTAGATGAACAAAGTGAAACAATGTGAACAACTTGTAAAATCTATTTATGATCAATTTGACGCAAGTCATGATTATCAACATATTGAACGAGTAATGATGAATGCAAAAACAATTTTAGAAACAGAGCCAACAGCAAATGGAGAATTAGTTCAATTAGCTGTGCTTTTACATGATGTAAGTGATCCTAAGTATACAACTGGTAAAGAAAACGAATCGACCATTCTAAACCAACTTGATTTAAAACATGATGAAATTCAAAAAATACAAGAAATCATTGCCTCTGTATCTTTTAGAGGAGGAAACGAACTGGAAGCTAAATCTATTGAAGCGAAAATTGTTCGCGATGCAGATCGATTAGATGCTATCGGTGCGGTAGGGATTGCGAGAACATTTGCTTATGGTGGTGCCAAAGGAAGAAAGTTGTATGATGAAAAGGAAGAAGTTCGAGTTCAAATGACGGAGGCAGAATACCGTAAAAAAGAAACAGCTTCTGTAACTCATTTTTATGAAAAGCTATTATTACTAAAAGATTTAATGACCACAACAAAGGGTAAGCAAATGGCTGAAGCTCGCCATCAATTTATGGTAGACTTTTTACAACAATTGAAGTTAGAAAGAGAAGGGAAACTATGAGTCATTTAATCGTTTCGAATTGCACAAAAACTGTTGGCGATAAAACGCTATTTGAAAATATCGAATTTACAATTGTAGAAGGGGAGAGAGCAGGGTTAATCGGGATTAATGGTACAGGAAAATCTACATTAATGTCCATTTTAGCAGGAGAGTTGGAAGCAGATTCACTTGATTTAGACCATCCAAACAAATACCGAATAGCATATCTTCCACAAAATCCGGTTTTCGAACCTGGTGAAACAGTACTACAGGCCGTATTCGCAGGAGACTCACCAATATTACGTTTAAATCGCCAGTATGAAGAAACTGTAGCATTGCTAAGTAGTCAACCAGAGTCTGTAACTTTGCAAGATCAGCTTTTTCGATTACAACAACAAATGGATCAACTACATGCTTGGGATGTCAATGCTCTGGCCAAAACGGCTTTAACAAAGCTAGGTATTGAAACATTTGAAGAACAAGTCGTTAATCTCTCAGGTGGACAGCAAAAACGTGTTGCATTAGCAAAGGTTTTAATTGAGCCAGCAGATTTATATTTATTAGATGAACCTACCAACCATTTAGATGTACAATCGACAGAATGGCTTCAAGAAATGGTATTACGATTAAAAGGAGCAGTTATTTTTATCACACATGATCGCTACTTCCTTGATGCAGTTTCTACCCATATCTATGAACTAGCAAATCAAACACTGTACAAGCATAATGGTAACTATGCAGCATATCTGGAAGCTAAAGCGATTCGAGAAGAAATGGCAGTAGCAACAATGGCGAAAATGAGAAATCGATATCGTTCTGAACTTAAATGGATTCGTCGTGGTGCACAAGCAAGATCAACAAAACAAAAAGCGCGTATTCAACGTTTTGAAGAACTTGAAGATAATCTAGAACATAAAACAGATGATACAAATTTAGAACTAGGCTTAGCCACTTCTCGATTAGGCAAAAAAGTTATTGAAGCAAAGGATATTTCCAAGGGATATCAAGATAAGCACCTTATCAAGAACTTCTCTTTTCTATTACAGCAAGGTGATCGAATTGGTATTATTGGTGCAAATGGAGCAGGGAAAAGTACATTATTAAATATACTAGCTGGAGATATCCAACCTGATGAAGGAATAATTGATGTAGGTTCGACTGTTCGTATAGCACATTTCACGCAACATCTTCCGGATATGAATACAAACCAGAGAATGATTGAGTATATACGTGAAACAGCAAATGATATTGAAGATGCTACAGGTGAACATCACTCAGCCGCGAATATGTTAGAACGATTTTTATTTCCACTACATACTCATGGAACACCTATTGGTAAATTATCTGGTGGAGAAAGAAAACGTTTATATCTTTTGAAATTATTAATGGAACAACCAAATGTTTTATTATTAGACGAACCGACAAATGACTTAGATATTGAAACACTTTCTGTATTGGAAGATTTCATCGAACAATTCCAAGGTGTTGTTGTCACTATTTCTCATGATCGTTTCTTTCTCGACCGAATTGCTAAAAAGTTATGGGTGTTAAATGGACATGGTGGTGTTGAAGAAAGCCTGGACATTTATAGTGATTATCTTGCGAATCATGAACAAACTCAACCTGTATCTACTGTTAAACAAGAAAAAGTAGAAAAAACTATTGAAAAAAAGATGAAACCACAAAAGAAAAAATTATCATTTAAAGAGAAAAAAGAATGGGAAACAATTGAAGATGATATTGCGAAAGTAGAGGAAGCAATTATGACTGCTGAAGAAGGTATTGCTGGAGCAGGATCTGATTTCACTTTACTACAAAATTTGACTTCCGAATTAGAAGAACTCAATGCAAAATATGAACATCTTATCGAACGTTGGGAATATTTACAAGATATTGTAAATGGGTAAAGCTTTTCTTCTACAATCTCATTTCACAAATTTAGCGATAAATATTAAAAGGGGAAAATTAGATGAAAATTGTTGCAATTGAACCGACTCCAAGTCCAAATACGATGAAGGTAATCCTTGACCAAGAATTACCTTTTGGTACTGCCAATAATTATAATGATAAAAACAAACAAGATGCTCCAAAAGAAATTCAAGAAATTCTTTCCATTGAGGGTGTGAAAGGTGTATATCATGTTGCGGATTTTTTAGCAGTTGAACGCATTTCAAAATATGATTGGGAAAATATTTTAGCAGCTGTTCGTAATGCTTTCGGTGAACAACATGAAGCCTCAGTTGGTGAACAAATAGATGAGCATTACGGTGAAGTTTATGTGCATGTTCAAATGTTCAAAGGTATTCCGCTCCAAGTGAAAATTTTCGATAGCATATCTGAACAACGTTTTGGATTAGAAAAGCGTTTTATAGATGCATTTAACAAAGCTATGCAAGGTGATGAAAACTATATATTACAACGTAAATGGGTAGATTATGGTGTTCGATATGGAGATAAAGAAGAAATTGGAAAGAGCATCGTGGATGAGTTAGAAGCTGCGTATCCAGAAAGTCGATTAGCAGAATTGATAACAGCTAACAACGAGAAAAAGACAGTAGTTGAACAACGTAAACGAAAAGTGAATATAGAAGAATTCGAAAAAGAGGATTGGGAAAAACGTTTCCAATTACTCGATCAAATGGCTGACCCGGAAGTTAGTGATTTACCATTGTTAGAAAAGGCATTAGAAGATGAGAAAATGTCAATTCGTCGTCTTGCAACAGTATATCTTGGAATGATTGAAGATAAAAAAGTTGTACCAAGTTTAGTTCGAGCATTACAAGATAGAAGCGCATCCGTTCGTCGTACTGCTGGTGATTGCATAAGTGACTTAGGATTTGAAGAGTTTGAACCAGCGATGATGGAAGCTCTCAAAGATCGTAACAAACTAGTTCGTTGGAGAGCGGCTATGTTCTTGTATGAAACAGGTACTAAGGCATCTTTGAAAGCTTTAGAGGAAGTAAGTAGTGATTCAGAGTTTGAAGTTAAATTACAAGTGAAGATGGCAATTGCCCGTATTTCTCAAGGTAAAGAAGCAATGGGATCTGTTTGGAAGCAAATGACAGAAGCACGTGCTAAAGAAAAAGAGTAATTTATAGAAATCCATATATTATGAACGGGCAACTGATAGTTATTATGATTTTAGTTGCTCGTTCATTATTTTAATAGTTATTGCTTTAAAATTTAGAAACGGAAGTTGTAATTTTTTGACGTTTATTTTTTGTTGTAATCATAGTATAGCTTGTGTAAAAAGAAGATACGCTTAATATTCCTAATAACCATCGAATGCCGAGACTATAAATTGGTGCGAAAATTCCAGAAACTAATAATATTAATCCTAAAACAGAAAGAAAAACTCCAGTATTTATGTCCTTCATATAAGTCATCTCCTTATGCTTTGGTAAAACTATTATTTCTATACTTATAACTCAAACCCTCTTTTTATCTGAATTTTCTTAAAATAATATAATTTTATAGTGATTTAAATTCTATGTTTATGATGCCCGTAAAGAATATTCATATGATTTTATAGAAATAATTTGAAAATGTGTCTATTTTATGTCTATAATTATAGCAATCTTATTTAATATGGTTGCAATATTCGAACAACGTAGGATCGAAATACAAGCAACCTTGGAGGAAGTAGTACTTCAGGGAGGTTTTTAAATGGTATGTATTCGTTTAGTTCCACATGATGTAAGCTATGCTGAAGAAATTTCTAAATTGACGAGTGTCTCGGAAGTGCGAAATGCTCTTGGTATGACAAATGCACAATGTTCTGTTCCTGGTACAAGAGATTTTATAAGATTGATGCAATTAGAGGAAAAGTTAGGACATCATATTTCCCGTGTGATTCTTGACGAGGGTAATAATATCATTGGTGTTATTTCATTAAAAAACATAGACGAAATGCAAAAGTCATGTCACGTTGGTACGTGGCTGGGGCGCGAATATTGGGGGAAAGGATACAATGAAATTGCTAAAATAGAAATACTTAAAATAGCATTTGAGAAATTGCACTTAAATTATGTTTTTGCTGGGGCTCGACTTGAAAATATTCGTTCACAAAAAGCTCAAGCAAAATTACCGTACATGACGCTTAATGTTGAACAACAATTCCACTATGAATGGAAAAAACTCGAATGGTTAGAACAAACCCCATGTGTACTAAACATGGTTAGGAAGGAAGATTTTTTAAATTGGTATTATCAAGATATAGCTGTTAGTTAAGCCGATTCGAACAAGTGGAATCGGCTTTTTAAATTAATTTATTTCGGAAATGATTTTTAAAATTATTCAAAATTTTTCCTGGATTATGGTAATATAGAAACATATTTGGAATATTAAGAGATGAAGGTATTTACTTTCATTAAATTATACAAAATGTGTAGAATGGTTGGAGGAATCATGAAATACAAAAAACAGATTATGTTAGTTTCATTTATTATATTTATAATTATTGGAACTTTCGCGTTTGAAGGCTTAAAAAAAACATCAAAAACAAATGGAGTAGAGCTATCATTTTCAGAGTTGACACAACCAAATTTTTTGAATCAGCAACTAGCGGTTCTATATGCATCATCTACTACAGATGTGTTACAAAAAGGAAAAGGAAATAGCAAAGCGATATTTATCAATCAAAAAGGAGAATTGCATGCATTAAAACTGTCCGGTTTAGAAAGTGGAAGTACATATTTTAATAAAAAAGTTCTTTTCATTGAGGATTCTAAAAAGGTAATAATGCTAGGAAATTCAGTGGAAAATTATGATATGCCTACAGAAGAATTAAGAGGAATTAGAACCGGATATCTATCTAAAACGAGACAGTTTTATAGTTTATATAATACTGGGTTCAGTAAAAAGGATGATTATATAACGACTATTCGTTACGGCGGAGAGGAAAAAATTCAATCAGCACATATTCCTTTTTTTATATCAACTGTCGGGCAATTATCCGATCGCCTCATTATTGTCACTCAAGATTTAATAACAGGGGAGTTCGCTTTGCGACAAGTACAATTGAAGTCTAAAGTATTGAATAAAAAGCTAATTGATTTGCACTTGGAAAATGCGGGAGAATTAGATGCTATTACACCAGTAGTAGCAGATAATCATAACTTATATTTTGTTATGACACATTATCAATCTGAAAAAAGTGAGGATTTATATTTAGTTATCGTTAATCGTAGTACGAAAAAAGTAAAGACAATCCCATTCATACAATATCGTTCCGAGGATGAAGTTGAGAACGGTCTACCATTTAACTTTAACAATTCAGCTTACATAAAAAATGGCCATTTCTTTTATGTAAACGGTTTAGGTGAAGTTTACGATTATCAAGTTACTTCAGGAGATATTAAGAAAATTGTACAACTTAGCCGTGAAGACAAAGGAAATAGTCGGCTAGAACAAATAACTTTTAAAAACAATAAAATTTATCACATATATTCAGATGAAGACCAACAATTTTTCCTCGAAACATTTGATTTGTTTTCAAGGGTAAAGGAAAAGACTATAGAAATTAAACATTTAAAATCTATTTTACCGATGGATGATCAGAATTACTATTTATCGAGTTTAGAAATACTACAATAGGTGTGATCCCCCCTAACTATTTTAAAGATAGGGGGGATTTTTCCTTTTAGACATATATTAACAGTATTTTAGTAAAGGTTTTCTAAATTATATGTCGAATTATAATTACGTATGATACTTTGATGGAGGGATGATGAGATGACGAAGAAGATTTTGATATTAACAGGAGATGCAGTTGAGGCATTAGAAGTGTATTACCCATATTATCGTTGTTTAGAAGAAGGATTTGATGTAACAATTGCTGCTCCAAGCGTTAAAAAAATTCAAACGGTTGTCCATGATTTTATCGATGGTGTTGATACTTATACTGAAAAGCCTGGTTATGGCTTACAAGCAAACGCTAGTTTTGAAGAGATAAAACCGGAGAAATATGATGGTTTGATCATTCCTGGTGGGCGTGCTCCAGAATATATTCGGTTAAATGAGCATATTCCAGGTATTGTAGCCCATTTCTTTGAAGCAAATAAACCAATCGCTGCAGTTTGTCATGCGGCTCAAATTTTTGCAGTTATACCTGAGGTGATTAAAGGAAGAGAGCTTACCGCATATATAGCTTGCAAACCTGAAGTACAAGTTGCTGGTGGCACATACATCGATGAAACGCTTCATAAAGATGGCAATTTAATAAGTGGTCACGCTTGGCCAGATTTGCCAGGATTGATGAAAGAATTTTTGGTGAAACTACAAGAAGAATCTGTAAAGCTTTCTTAATTTTAAATAGTGAAAGTAAAAACAAGGATGCCATATCAATCGGCATTCTTGTTTTTATTTGCTGAATGATAGGATTTTAACCATTTAATAGAGAAATAGATAATAAAGTATCAATTTATGGGTTCTACTACACTTAATAAATTTATGTATTTTTATACATAGTTGAATTTTTTTAATGATAATTATTAGAAAATTATAAATACGGGGTGTTCCTTCATGGAAAAAATCGACCAATCATTAGATAAAATACCGATTTCAATATTCGATAATACTGTTCAGCAAGTACATTTAAGGAAAACAATGCGTGATATAGTGTCACTTTCAGGGGTTTTAAATGACTTGCATTCACAACAAATCTATCAAACTCCGATTGAAATTCTTCGTTTCTTAAAAATCCTTAAATTATTAAATGAAGAAGCTTTAGGTTTAACTCGAACAATTGAAACAGAGGAAGAATTATTTTATCGCTATATTCACTATTTTCATGACGGAGAACCTCCATCTTTGGAAAAGGTAATTCAAATTTGCAATACTTTAGCAAAGCATAACTGGATATCTAAGCAGAAGAAAAAGTTAAAGCTGCTTGATAGAGGTAAACGAATGATTGACATGCTCATAAGAATGGCAAATGATTCTCTGGCCTATCATATGCAAGATGATCTTTTTCGACCATTATTCCAAGCAATCCGTGATGCAGAGTTAAGTGAAGCCTATGATGATTGTGGCATTTCAGGTGAACACAAAATTGCTTCTATGATTAGAAATGTCGAAGTAGCGATCGAACAAATTGAATTACATCAATTAGAGTTATTAGCGGAAAAAAATGCATTACCGAGGATTGAAAAATTGTATTCTTTAATGCGAGAAATAGATGACAAGATGAATGCGCGTTTAAAACAATGTAAGTCAGTTGATGAAGCTATGCAATCTTTAATGAAAAGAGGAGCAGCTGCTTTTACAAAAGGAACAGATTTGAGTTTAGGACTTTTAAACAAATACAATCGTTTTGTTATGATGAAAAATTCACCTATAACGACCAGTATTTCTCCAGAAAAGGTACGGCAATTCATCGTCAATATGTATGAGCCTCCTGTAGATTCAAATATTCCAAATGGACATGAAATTTTTAGCTTTATGGAACAACAAGAATATGATGATGAAGGAATTGATGGACTGTGGATACCTATCAAATTTACATCTCCAATTAGTAGACTAGATATTGAAGAGGGAATTGATTATTTAGAAAACTATGAACCCCAAGCAAATGTGGAAGATATTGAAAAAGTGCCAATCCAGTATGTAGAAGAAATAATTGAAAAAGCCAATGCTCGCGATATATTTTCTGAAGTTTCTTGGCAAATGACCAAATCAGATATTAAAACGGAAGAAGTAGAAGAATTTCTGGAAGGAAAAAAGGATGTTGAATTGGAACAGCTAATTGTTCAATCAGGTTCCAATAATTGGGGAGACAGTATTCGAACATTACTAGCGGTATCAGCTTTAATAGGAAATCAGAATGTAGAGGAAAATCGTAAGGAAGATGTACAAACCATCGAAAAAGAGTGGGAGTGGAGCAATGATGATGATAGAAAATATAGTATACGACAACGAACAGCAAAACCTAAATCCTTTGATGGTGATGCAGAATCTTAAAGCTTTTTTATCTACAGAAGAAGAATTAGTCTTCATGCAATTACTCTTCTCTTCTTCATCAGCAATCAAAGGACAGAATTATGGGCTAAAACGAAAAGAAGTAGAAAAACTGTTGAATATTAAAAATGATGAACAGGCATTTTATTCTTATATTAATCGATTGAATCAGGCAATCGCAAGATATTTTAAAGTAATCTACGATGAAAAACGGGATCAACTAATTGTGATGATGAGAGTCCCAGCAAAACAAGCAAAATCGACATTAAACAAAGAAGCATTAGCGATATTATTATACATGTTCTATCAGCAAGAAGTATTGAATCATGAATATACATTGTTACAGCAATTGCTAATGGATTTTGGACATGAAATGCAGCATGCAAGTAGAAAATTACAAAATAATATTGAGATATTAAAGAAAATCGGTGCCGTAGAAGATATTAAACTTTCCCAATCGGAGCAAGCATACAAGATAACTGCGATTGGCGCACATATGTTTTCAAATTCTTTTCTAAGAAGAATGACTGAATTTGCTCAATCGGCACAGTTAAGTAAGGAAGAAGTTGTGAAATTTTTTAAACGCCATAATTTGTATAGGCAGGAGGAAGAACTATGATTCCATATAGCTTACAATTTAGTGGTATTCGAGACTATAAACCAGTGAAACTAACATTTGGAGCAGACGGTGAACATGTTTTAATCTCAGGGCCAAACGGAGCAGGAAAGTCAACAATCACCTTTGCCATTGGTGCAGCTTTGTATTCCTCAAAAGTTGATATTGAAGGCTTACGCTCTGCCAATTTACGTTCTGGTCAAACATGGAATGCCGAAGTGTTATTAACTTTTCATAATACAGGCGTTTCCAAAATTGATGGCGCTCCTTTTATCGCTTTTCAGCTACTTATTAAGCAAGAACCAAATGAAGTTATTCAAAGACAATTTAAGGTTTATACAGGAGATTCCCCAGATGATTTAAAACAAACCACGACATATCGTTCGGGCGATCATTACTCGAATCTTTCAATGTATCGAGATGACTTGATATACAAATATAAAATCCATCCAGATATGTTTTACTTGATTTGGTATCAAAAAGAAGTCAATCAATTCGCAACGATGACGCCAGAAGAACGTTTTCGACGTTTTAGTGAAATGTATCACATTGAAGAAATCCAAAGGAAATGGGAAATTAGTGTAGAAAATTTAAAGGATTTAGAAGCTGAATTACAAGTTACAAAGAGTAATATTAAGCTGATTGAAACGCAGATGAAAATTGCCAATGAAGCATACAATCGTTTTAAAACAAATGAAAGAAGTCTTCGTATAAATGGAAAAAATCATGTTTGGCTGACATTAAGCATTAAAGCAAAATTAGAAAAAGAACTTAAAGACTTTGAGCTCGAATTCAAAAAGACAGAACAACAATTACAAGGATTACAAAATAAGAGTACAGTAATTCTAAGTCAAATATCTGAATTAAAAGAACGAAAAAAGCAAAAGGAACAACAAAGCTATCAATTAGATAAAGCCATTCGCCAACTAAAACATAAAGAACTAACATTGCACAATCAACACCTTCGACTAAAAGCAGAAATTGAACATCTCAACAAAAAACTTGAAAATACCCAAGAGCTTCGAAAAAAGCTCCAATATAGTGAGGAAGATGCAAGAAAACTTGTAGTCGAAAATACAGTGAAAATGGAAGAATTAAAGAAAAAGCTTGAAATATATAAAGGCGAAATTATAGAAAATTCAAGAAGAGTAGAAGAATGGCAATACAAAAAAGTAAAAGAAGAATTTGCGATAAATACAATCATTGCTCAAGAGGAAGACTTCAAAAAGCTGCTGTCTATTTATACAAGTAGTTATGAAGTTGAAAAATGCTTACAACAAAATAAACAGGCTTATAATCAGCTTGCAAAAAGAATCCCTTTAACAGAAGAAAAATGCCAACAATTAAAAGCGGAAATCACCATGTTACAGCAAAATAAGATTATGTCGATTCGCCAACAAGATGCAATCCAACATTTAAAAAGACAAGGAATACAAGCATATACACTACGCGACTTTGTAGAATTAGATGAAAGTGCAACCTTGAAGGATGAAAAACGAATAGATCCGATTAAGTATACAATTTTTTATAAAGCTCGTTCATGCAAACCAGCCAATGACCTTTATCATGTGTCGTTGTCAGGCGTTATCCCTACAAAATTTTTGAATCATTTACCGCAACAAAAATTAAAAATTAGAGATGGGCTATCCGAGGAGCAAATGATTATGGCAACCAAAGTATTGTTTTGGATAGAGCAATTCTTTGAAAAGCAACCGAGACTTCAACACGGGTTATTAATCGATGAACGAGGAATACGTGGACCGCAAGAAGTAGATAGTTTTATATTAAGTAATAAGGCAATAGAAATACGTTTAACACAATTGCAAAAGACCCTTTCTGAAACTGAAAAACAACTGCAAGAAGATATCCAATCTAGTTCTGAATATGAACAGCGGATAAATAACTTACAAAGTGTGATAAAAGATGTAAAAAAAGCAGAAGCATTTGTATTAGAAATGGATAAAAAGAGCGAGCATCAAAAGCTTATCCAACAATTACAGGGGAAAATCTTAGATGTACAACAAGAAAATTTAGATTTACAAGAACAGTTAATAGAGATACAAGCACAACAGGCTATGGAAAAACTGCAAAAACAATCACTCCAAGAACAACTAGAAATTTATAAAAAATTGGGAGAAATAAAAGCAGAGCAACAAAAATTACTGCAGTATGAAAAAGAAGAAAAACAGCTCATTCAGAATATAAAAGACAATGAAAAGACAAAAAGAGAGAAACAACTTCAATTTCACGATATCCAGGATTTACTGAATACTTTATCACGTAATATTGGGCGATTAGCAAATGACAAAGAAAATAATGAACAAGCCATTCACCATATTGATAAAAAACAAATGGAAATTAATGATAAGATATTGACAATCAAAGCGGAAATAACGAGAAATGAAATGATTTTAAAAGATTTAGAAATAGTCATTCCCGAATTATTTGAAGAAGCGCTCCAGGAAAAAGTTGTTCAAGATGAATCAATGTCAACCTTACTATCACAAAATGAACAATCTAAAATTGCCTTTGAAACAGCAAGAAATGCAGATGTAGATCCACATGCTGAAGAAAATTATAAGATTCGTAAATTAGAATTCGATAGAAAACAAGAGGATATCTGGAAGATGGAGGAACTTTTAGAAGAAGGTAAAGACCTTGTTTCAGAAAACGAAAAGAATTTAGAAACAACGATTAATATGCACGTACTTAAACTTAATAAGCGATTCCAACAATATATGGGACAATTTAACTTTGAAAGTGAAATTTCATGGGAATGCTTTGAGGATCGCCGTGGACGAGCACTATTCAAATTATATGTGAAAGCACACAAAGATGGGCATGGTAGCAAATTAGAAGATGTAAGTATAAAAGCGAGAAATGGTAAACATGGGAAAGGGGTATCTGGAGGTGAAGAATCCCTAAGCTCTCTCTTATTTGCACTTGCTTTACTACAGCATCTAGATACAACTCCTGGTTATATTATTTTAGATGAGTTTGATAGTGCATTAGACGAAATTCGTAAAGAAAAAGTATTTGAATTATATGCAACTGAACTAAAACGAAAACTAATTATCCTATCTCCGAAAGCCCACGATGATCAATACTATGCAAAGTATAGTAAAGTTTTTATCGTCCAACACGACCCAACAAAAGTAGAAAGCACTATTAAAGGAATTCAGATGAAAGAGAAGAAAGAGACCTTGGAGATAAGGTGAAACTCCTATAAGCGAGGGAAACGAGCAGCATTCAATTAATCTCTTACTATTTTTTATTTTACAAAAATTGAATTGTCCTGTATGATAAATGTAAATCAAATACTTAACGTAACACATGGTGGAGTCAGTCAATCTGGCCCCGCCATGTGTTTTTTATTTCAAAATAAGGGGGAAATGATTTGTTTATTCTTCAAATTGTTATTATTTTATTGGCCACAAAATTAGCTGGTCACTTGAGTGTTAGGCTTGGTCAACCATCCGTATTAGGGAAGATTATTATCGGTATCATTTTGGGCCCTGCTTTATTGGATTGGGTACATGATACAGAAATATTACATACTTTTAGTGAAATAGGTGTTCTGTTATTAATGTTTTTAGCAGGACTTGAAACGAATTTGAATGATTTAAATCGCAATAAAAAGGCGGCATTGCTTGTTGCCATTGGAGGAATCATTGCTCCAGTTGGGCTGGGTTACTTAGGAGCACACTATTATGGACTTTCTACAGCTGAAGGGATTTTCATCGGGTTGTTACTAGCTGCTACTTCTGTTAGTATTTCAGTCCAAACTTTGCGTGAATTAGGCTGGTTGAATAGTAAAGAAGGAGCAACATTACTCGGTGCAGCTGTTTTAGATGATATTATCGTTGTAGTTTTATTAGCAATCGCGATGAGTTTCTTTGCCGGTTCTGATGTTAGTATTGCTTTACTAATCGGAAAGAAAATATTATTCTTTGTGATTCTAATTCTAGCTTCAAAATGGTTGGTTCCATATTTTTTAAGACTATTTTCTAAAGTGAAAGTTACAGAGCCGTTATTAAGTGGAGCTTTAATCATTTGCTTTGGATTTGCATATTTTGGGGAGATTCTTGGTATTGCAGGAATTATAGGATCATTTTTTGCAGGAATTGCGATAGCACAAACAACATTTAAGAGAGAAATCGAAGAAAAGGTTGAACCAATTGCCAATGGTATTTTTGTTCCATTTTTCTTTGTAAGTATTGGTTTGGCCGTGTCATTTGAAGGTATAGGAAACCAAATTGGCCTGATCGCCGTGTTCTCATTAATCGCACTTCTTTCAAAATTTATCGGTTCTGGTTTGGGGGCAAAATTATCAGGATTCAACATGCGCTCTTCAATGGGGGTTGGAGCAGGGATGATTTCTCGAGGCGAGGTAGCTCTGATTATCGCTGCTATGGGATTAGATAGCAAACTATTACCATTTGAATATTATACCCCGATGATTATTGTCGTTGTGATCACAACATTAGCAACTCCACCACTATTGAAATTGATATTTGGAAAAAGAGTAACAGAATAAAAGGATTAGTGGATAGATATAGTATTAATATGATCTATCCACTTTTTGTTTTAGATTTAAAAATGGATGAATCTGTTTTTTACTATAATTTGCTATGTAAATAACTGAATAATTTTTATGCGAATCCCATATATCATTATAAGTAGAATTTGGGGTGAGCTAATGTTGTCTATAGGAATTGTTGGTTTTTTAGCTACAGCAATAGGGATTGGTCTGGGAGGTATTATTGCATTATTTTTGAAGGGAATACAGCAAAAAGCGCCAACCATTAATGCTTTATGTACAGGCTTAATATTGGGACTAGTTTGTTTGGAGATTGCTCCTGAAAGTATTGAGCTTGGAGGGGTGCTGGTATTTACTATTGGCTCTATGATCGGAATTTTTAGTTTTGTAAAAATACATGAACTTTCACATAGATTGATCCCTTCTACGGTAAATCCTCAAAAGGGAAAGTTAATCCAAACAGGATTGTTATTAGCCATCAGCATTACCATTCATAATCTTCCACTAGGAATTGCTTTTGGTTCAAGTCAACATTCTGAAATAAGTAAACCGTTATTGCAAATGCTTATTTTACATAACATACCTGAAGGGATAGCAATGTTTGTTCCGTTATTTCTTGCAGGTCTTAGATTTAAAACTTTCCTCTTCATCATCTGTTTTGTATCTTTACCTGTAGCAATAGGTGCAATAATAGGGAATTTCATTGGTATGCAATATCCCTTACTATGGTCATTTATTATTAGTATTGCGTTAGGCATCATTGTTGTCGTTACCATGAAAGAAATCTTTATGGAAGCGGTCAAGCATTCATCTTTTAGCTATGCTATCTCATTGTTTATCATCGGTATTTTGGCTATTTGGATGTATATTAAATTTATCTCTCATTAACCATTTGCTTAAAATCTTCGAAAATAGTTGTACAGTCGTACTTAAAACTAAAAATACAATTTGTAAAAGATGATATCAAATGAATGACTTATTAATAGAATAAAAGTAAAATATAGTTAAATATAAAATAGCTTTCTATTAATCCTAAAAGCCCAGGGGTGAAATGTCAATCATAA